>JBEKNU010000028.1:0-37116 GCA_049522495.1 Terriglobia bacterium | reverse complement strand
CGAATCTCATCCTGCAAACCCAGAACGATGACCGAAGCCTCAGCAACCGTCAGCGCTTTCATGCTCTACATGAAAGCACATCTCACAAATATTCGCAAGTATTTATGACCGCGCGTATAGTTATATCGGCAGGTCGGAGACTAATTTGAGCGGTGGGGGAATTTATTTTGGGCCAGGGGTCTCTTCGTCCGGTGGGATAGGACACCTTTTCGCCGCGCCACCCAATGCTCCTTGCGGTGGAAAAGCCGCAAGGCTGCACCCCGAGCCTTGGCTAGATGTTTCTTTGTGCGCGGGTTTTGCGATGCTCGTCGAGCGCCTTCTTGGCGAGTTTGCGGAGCTTGGGGGGATTCTTCCGCAGCGTCTTTTCCCAGGCTTCTTCATCCTCGAGCGTGGCAAGAATCTGGGAGGCGATGGCGTTCTGTTCGTCCTCGGAGAGTTTGCCGACTTTCCGCAGCGCGTCTGCAAGTAACTGCGTCATACCTTCAGCCTACCAAACCCCATCGGCGGGCGCAACCATGCGACGGCTGGGGGTCTGTAAGGCAGTGACGAGGAAAAGTTTCAAAAAGACGGGCGGTTCGCGAACCGCCCCTGTCCCAATTAGCTATGGTCAAGGCTCAAAACGGACAGGCATCAGGTTTGTTCCCCGAAGGGGAACAATATCATTAGTCCGTCAACCGACGGATGAAATCTACGGATCGGGAGGGAATGAAAGGAATCCTCTCGACCCTGAAGGGGTCGAATATTCGACCCCTTCAGGGTCGAAACATGATCTTCGGGTTTCCATTCCGTAGGTTTCACCTACGGCTATTGACATCCCTCCCCTTCGGGGAGGCCGGAACGAGTGCAGCGCCCTACCCCGCGCGTCCGAATCAAAAGATAGGAGGAGCCTAATTTCGACAGCCTTGTTCGCGAACCGCCCCTACGACCCATTGGGTGGACCCGACTGTTGCGCCGCCTGCCTTGACTCCACTGCCAGCAGCGTCATATAGCCATCGGTGAGCAGGCCTTCGTAGCCTTTGGGTGTGCCGTCCCACCTTTTCCAATCCTTCGTTTTGCCATTCGGTCCGCGGCCCTGAAATTCGCCCTCTTCAAAGGCGCGCAGGATGGGGAACAGGATTCGATCGCCCTCCTCCTGCCGGCCAAGTTGGTAGAGGGCCGCGATGGTGAAGTAAACAAAACAAGCCGTGGCGCCGCCATTCTCGTAGTTCTGGAAGGCGTCGGAGCCGTCCTCCCTCTCGGGCTCGCCACCTTCGACGCCGCCCACGCCGTAGTCTTCTTTCCGAACCGGAATAAGATTGCCGGGCAATCCCAGATCAAAGCGCCCGTAACCCACCTCGCGCATCTTCGCCAACATGCGGTCCATAATCTGATTGGCCTGGGGCGGCGCGACCAGGCCGTAGGTGATCGCCATTCCATTGACGAAGGTGAAGTAGTAGTCGTGGAGTTTTCCCTCGGGGTCCTTCCAGCCCGCCAACACACCCGTGGCAGGGTTGTAAAACGTGGTGGCGTAAACGGTGCGCAGTTTCTCCGCGCGGGAAGCGTAATAGCGCGCGTCTTCCGGCTTCCCGGCAAGTTGGGCGACCCTGGCCATGTCGAGGCAGGCCCGATAGGCGAGGGCGTTGGAATAGGCATCCTTGTGGGTGAACCAGATGGTGTCCCACCAGTTGGCGGGATGGTTGCGGGGCCAGGGCCCGGACTGGCGCGTCTCGGGATATTCCAGCAAACCGTCTCCATCGCTGTCGAAGGCGAGCATCTTGGCAGCCCACGCTTGCAGGCCGGGATAATTCTTGTGCAGCCACGCTTCGTCCCGGCTGCCCAGAACATAATCCGCGCCCGCAATCACCAGCGAGGGATAGGCATCCAGGAAGTCGTAGCCGGTCTCGTCCGGGGTTCCGCCGTTGTATCCTTTCATCCCACAGCCCTTCAGCCCGCCCAGGTAGCGGTCCAGCGTCTGGCGTAAGAGATCGAGGGCGGTGAGCCCCGGGGCCAGAGGCGGAGTGCGCAAGGCCACTTCGCCGTACTCCCAAACCGTGATGGCACAGATGTCGCTCGCCGTATTGTTGGCCAGCGTGCGAAAGCGTGGGCTGAGCTGGAAGATATTGAGAAAATTCCGCCGGAAGCCGTCGAAGCGCGCATCGCTCGCGAGTTGCGGGATCTCGGGGTGGATGGCGACCACGTCCAGCGTGTATTCCACTTGCGGCGTGGCCCTCGAGCCGCCCGGAAAACTCACGCGCAAGAACCTCTCCTTCTGCCGCGGCGCCGGGTACGGCACAAGCTCATAGCCAAGACTCAGTCCGGGAGTGGCGCTGGCGGTGATGCGAAAGGTCCCATGATCAGGCAGGTGAAGCAGCGCGGGCAGACGAACGCTCCCATCGTCATTCATCAGACCGAGAAGCGTGGCGTGACAAAGCTGCAAATCAAAATCCATTACCAGGGCGGGAACAGGACCCTTACCTGAGTACGATGACTCGAAGCGCATCTGGCGTGGCGACGTAGTGAAAATCCATGCGGGCGATTCCGTGCGCGCCGTGCCGACCGGCCAATATTCAACTTTTTCCCCTTCGCGCCGCACCTCGAAAGTGGCCGCCGCGGCGCTCGGTGGGAGCAGGAAATTCTCACCCAGCTTACCTTTGCCCAGGGAATCCACCGCCAACGCCGTGAGAACAGGCTGGTCCGGCGCAAATTCCGCGCGGAGGAACGGGGAAGGGTAGTTCAGCGACTCGGCTGCTCCCGCCTTTGCCTGTGGCGAAACCACGAGAAGGATTAGAAGCATGAACGTCCACACCGCGCGCATAAAATAACCCTCAAAGCCCGGCGGAGATTTGGCGGATTTTCCCTTTCGGCCTTCCGGCGACTACAAGTATATGCCCCTTTGTCTTTAACAGAAGACTTCATCCCGCCTCCGAGTTTGGGTTAAGCTAGTAGCTGGTTTCTTTGAGAGGGGGAATCGTTATGCCAAGCGAATTGACGGACAAAGTCGCCGTGGTCACGGGCGGGTCGCGGGGGATCGGCTTCAGCATCGCGCAGGCACTGCTGGCGGAGGGCGCGAAGGTCTTCATTTGCGGGCGCGATCCGAAATCATTGCTGGCGGCTCTGGAGAAGCTTCGCAGCGCAAGTCCGGCCAACGTGGATGGCTCGGCGGCAGACGTCCGCAATTACGAAGATTGCCGCAAGCTGGTGCGTGCGGCAGCGGAACGATTTGGTGGGCTCGACATCCTGGTGAACAACGCCGGGGTGGGCGTCTTCAAACCCGTCGACCAGCTCACCGTGGAGGAATGGGACACCACGATTCACACCAACCTTTCCGGCGTCTTCTATTGCTGCCGCGAAGCCATTCCCCTGATGCGCAAGCGCGGGGGCGGGTACATCTTCAACATCTCGAGTCTCGCCGGCGTCAATCCCATGCCCAGCGGCTCGGCTTACAACGCTTCCAAGTTCGGCCTGAACGGTTTTAGCGAGGCCATGATGCAGGACGTCCGCTACGACGGCATTCGCGTCAGCTACCTGATGCCGGGCAGCGTGGATACGGATTTTGCCGCCGCGCCGGGCGCCAAGTCGCGCGAAAGCTGGAAACTCACCGGCGAAGACGTGGCCAAAGCGGTGATCGATCTCTACAAATTCCCCCGCACGGCTTTGGCCAGCCGCATCGAGATGCGACCTTCCCAACCACCCCGGAAGAAATGACTAAAGACCGAAATTCGAAAATCGAAACCCGAAAATCGGCGCGAGTTTCGAATTTCGAGTTTCGATCTTCGCCTCCTCGACGTTAGTCGAGCGGTACTTCCTTCAGCACGTCGTCCCAGTGGCCGGTGGTCAACTCCCAGCGACGCTTTTCCTGCCGGGCCAGTTCCTCCTGGTCGGGGTAAAGCTCCCGCTTGATCTGCGGATCGCGATGATGGGCTTCTTCCAGGGCCGCCCAGTCGCGCCATACCATCACGATTTTGAAATCCCACGCCGGGGTCTCCGCGTGGAAGCGCCGCTCATAGAGCTTTTCGCTCTTGAGGATTCCTTCTTTGATGAGTTGTTGCAGGATCGGATTGTGATTTTTCTTGTAGAGCGCCAGCCATTCCGCGCCGGTGCCCGGCGCCACCTTGTAGTAATACTCGATTACCACCGGCGTGCCGCCTTGCTTGGTTCCTTTCGGTTGCATCGGTTCTCCTTTTTCTTAACGATGTAATTCCACCACGTCCTTATCTTCGAGCACATGATCGCGGTTCACCATCTGGCCGTCGAATCGTCCCTCTCTCCACAGTCGAGCATACTTGAGGTGGGCCAGAAAATCCTGGTGGACGTGGCCGGCGAGGTCGATCAGGCGCGAGCCGCGCTTGAGGACATAGGGCGCGGTGCGCTCCAATTTCTTTCCCGGCGCCTTGGTGTAAACGCGAATGACTTCCAACAACTCGAACACCGCGTGACGAAGGGAATCCAGGCCCTCGCCGGTTTCCGCGGACACGCGGGTCAAGACGAAGCGCTCGCCGTAGAGGTCACGCAGAATTTCCAGGTCCTCCGGGGCGCCGCTGGCGTCAATCTTGTTGGCCACCAGCAGGGTGCGCTTGCGAAGCCAACCGGGCGCGTCCGGCAATTCCCCCTGGTCGAGTTGCACCTTGGCGTTCGCCACCTGGCCGAGCGTGGTCTCGAGATCCTCCAGCAGGTCAGGGTCGCTCAGGTCGACCACCAGCAAGGCGGCGTCGGCGTTGCGGATGATCTGGTAGAGCCACGATTCGGGGAAGTCGGGATGCACGGGAGGCAAATCCACCAGTTGCACTTGCACGTCTTCAAACGGCATCATCCCCGGCAATGGCACGCGCGTGGTGAAGGGATAGTCGGCCACTTCCGGCATCGCATGGGAAAGACGCCGCACCAGCAGCGACTTGCCCCCGTTGGGCGGCCCCACCATCACCACTTGCCCGGCGCCTTCCTTCTCGACCCGATGAATGATGTCGATCCGGCTGGCGGGCCGGCGAGACTGCTCAGCGCGCAGCTTGGAGAGCCGCCGCTTCAAGTCCGCCTGCATCTTCTCCGTGCCCTTGTGCCGGGGAATCGTGGCCATCATTTCTTCAATGGCCGCGACTTTATCCTCCGTCGACTTCGCGCTCTTGAAGCGTCTCTCCGCTTCCAGGTAATCGGGGGTGAGGTTCGCAGGCATGGCCATCCGCCGCGCGGGCGGTGCCTATTATGCGCCGAACTGCGGCATCGAACCAAGAGGGCAAATCGTCAGGCCACGCGCAAGGCTTCCACGCCGCGCTCATCGAGATCGATCCCCAGGCCCGGGGCGTCGGGGATGGGAAGGTATCCCTCCTGCGCCCGCAGTTTCTGCAGCGTGATCTTTTCGCGTAGGTTCGTTCCTTCTTCCGTCACAAACTCCACGATCAGGGCGTTGGGAATCGAGTTGAGGAAATGCAGCGCGGCGGCAACGTTGATGTAAGTGGTGAAGCCGTGATTGGCCACCACCAGACCGCGATCATAGGCGAGGCTCGCGATCTTCATGGCCTCCGTGAAACCTCCGACGCGCGACAGATCAATCTGCACCACGTCGATCCTGCCCCGGTCCATCAGGTCAAGGAATGAGAGCCGGTTGCTTTCCTCTTCGCCGGCGGCGATGCGCACCGAGGTCGCTTCCGCGAGTTTCCGATAGCCTTCGTAGTCATCCGGACGGAGCGGCTCTTCCAGCCAGAAGATGTTGAACTCCTCGAAGGCGCGGGCGCGTTGCAGCGCGGTCTTCGCATCCCACACGAGCCCGGCGTCGATGAGCAGGTCAGCCTCGCCGCCCAGGCCCCTGCGTCCCTGGCGCACCAACTCGATATCCATTTTCGCGTCGCGCCCCATGGGATCCCAGCCAAACTTCACAGCCTGAAAGCCCTGGTCGCGAAAGCGGCGCGCCAGGTCATGAGTGGCGGCCGGCGTCGGGCCGAAGAGCGAACTCGCGTAGCAGCGCAGCTTTTTGTGGAAGCCGCCCCCGAGAAGTTTCCAGATGGGCAATTCCAGGGCTTTCCCCTTGATGTCCCATAGCGCCAGGTCGATCCCGCTCATGGCATGGATGCCGATGCCGCGCCTGCCGGAGTAGATGTTGGCGCGGTACATCTTGTGCCACAGGTATTCTGTCTCGAAGGGATCTTCCCCAATCAGCACGTGCTTCAGACCGGTGGTGGTAGTGTGCGAGAATGGCCCCTCGATCACCCCCTTCACCGCCAGCGGAGACGAGTCTACTTCGCCGATTCCGGTAATGCCAGCATCGGTCGTGACCCGAACGATCAGCGCATCCTGGCCGCTATCACACTGCTCCTTTACTTCCGGCTGGCGGAGATAAAGAGTTTCCACATTCGTGATCTTCATGGCGCACTCCGGCGAGGTTGGGGTTCAGGTTTCTGAAAGCACCGATTCTAGCACGGGCCACGGCGGCTTCATGATTCACAAATGTGTAATCCACCCGTGCTATGATGCGCGGCAACAACGAATTCGAATCGGGAGGGCCGAGCCTTGCGGCCACGATATGTCCTGTTGATTTTTGTCGCGCTTTTGACCTTCCTGGGCCAAGCCGGATTGCCCCAGGCGCGCGACGCGAAGCAGATACCGAGCTTCCCATTGTCGGCGCCCGCAGGAGACCGGCCGGCTAAGAAAAATCCCGATGGGGAAAGTATCCTGCCCAGCGGGCGGCTGATAACTCCCCTTGGCACCCAGATCAAGGTTGCGCCGCACCCTTACGGAATGGCCCTCAGCCCCGATGGCAAAACGCTGGTGGTGGTCAGTTGCGGCAACAAGCCGTACTTGTTTTCGATCATCACCGACCTCTCGAGTTCTCACCCGCAGGTTACGCAGATTCCGCCCGGCATGAGTTCAGCGGATTCCGATCCGGAAAGCATCTTCCTGGCGGACGCCATTGCGCCTGACAATCGCACGCTCTACATCTCCGAAGGTGATAACGGACGAATCGGGGTCTTCGACATGGTGACGCGGCAGCGACTCTACGCGCTCAGCCTGGATGGGACGGACCACGGCGCGACTTACAAGAGCAGCCTGACCGGAGCCATCCGGCTGACGCGGGACGGCCGCCGCCTGCTGGCGCTTGACCTCGCGCATTATCGTCTGGTCATCCTGGATACGCAGTCGAAGCAGATTCTCTCCAGCGTGCCGGTGGGGCGCATGCCGTTCGGATTGGCGCTTTCCCCGGATGAAAAGCGCGCCTACGTTTCCAATGTGGGGATGTTTCAGTACTCGCTGGTTCCCGGGTACGACAAGAAGAACCCGAAGATGACGGGCTTGGAGTTTCCCGCTTTCGGTTTCCCCTCGCCCGAGGCGGAGAATGGCGCGGTGGTGGAGGGCAAGCAGATCGCCGGGCTGGGCGACCCCAATGTGCCCGAATCGAATTCGGTTTTCGCAATCGATGTAAGCGACCCGGCGCAGCCTCGCGTGCTGGCGAAAGTCCGGACGGGGATTCCCGTGGGCGAGCGGTCGGTGGGCGGGTCGAGTCCCGGCGACGTGGTGGCGGGGAAGAAGGATGTGTTCGTGTCCAACGCCTCCCAGGACACCATCACCATCCTCGACGCCCGCACGAACAAGGTGAAGAAAACGGTGCTGCTTGAGCCGGCGCAATCCGTCAAAGGCCTGCGGGGAGTGCTGCCTTTCGGCATGGCCCTCAGCCCCGATGAAAAGCGGCTGTACGTGGCGTGCGCCGGCATCAACGCCATTGCCGTCTTGGATGCGCACAAGGGGATAGTCCGGGAATATCTTCCCACGGCGTGGTTCCCCGCGCGCGTGGAGGTCAGCCATGACAACAAAACCCTTTACGTGGCCAACGCCAAGGGATTCGGCGCAGGGCCAAACGGTGGGCCGCATTTTCATCCGGGACCGGAAGGAGCCTGGGTTGGAGACATCACCAAGGGGATTATTTCAATTGTCCCGCTGCCACCAGTGCCCTTCACCTCGTTGGTTTACACTCCCGAACCACCAGGGGTGTGGACTGAACATATTCCAATCCAGCCGGAGTCCCTACCTAACACTGATCGGGTCGTGGTGAATAACGGATTCTTGCGTTACCAGGATTATCCTCTGTCCCCTCAACTCCGCCCGAAACCCAATGTTTCGCCAGGGCAAGAATCCCTCAGGGCAATTAAGCACGTCGTTTTCATCGTGAAAGAGAATCGCACCTTCGACGAAGTCTTCGGTGACCTGCATCCGAGCGACACATCGTTCGCAGGTCTGCTTTCCCTTGCCCGTTGGGGCGAGACTGCGCAAGTAAAGGACAAGGATGAGCCCACGGTGGAAGATGGTCACGTCACACCCAATCATCATGCGCTGGCGCGGCGGTTTGGCATCAGTGACAACTACTACGTGGAGTCCGACGTCTCCGTGGATGGCCATCACTGGCTGGTGGGAAATTATCCCAACGAAGTTCTGGAGACCGCATGGCCAGCGGCTTACGGCAGCCACTCCGGTTTCCGGACGGACCCCGATACGCCGGGCCGCATTGGCATCGGGTCCACCCATCCTTATCCGGAGTCGTTCCTGGAAGCAGGCTCGTTGTGGGAGCACCTGTCGCGCGGCCACATCAGCTTTCGCAACTACGGTGAGGGTCTTGAAATCGCTGGGTACGAGGAAGGAATCGGCATGCAGCCCACGGGAGTTCGCGAAGCGGTGAACATGCCCATGCCGGAAGCGTTGTTTGAAAACACCTCGCGCGATTACGCCACGTTCAACACCAACATCTCCGACCAGTACCGATATGGACAATTCGAGCGCGAGTTCCAGATTCGTTATGCCAGTGGCAAGGAACCGCTGCCGCAATTCATATTTATCTGGCTGCCAAACGATCACACCGGTGGGCGGCGGCCGGAGGATGGCTACCCGTACCGCGCCTCGTACGTGGCCGACAACGATTTGGCGCTGGGCAATCTGGTGCAACTGTTTTCGCACAGCCCGTTTTGGAAAGACATGGCGATTTTTGTGACGGAGGACGACGCGCAGGACGGACGCGACCACGTGGACGCGCATCGCAGCGTGTTGATGGTCATCAGTCCCTACGCGACGCGTGGCTATGTTTCGCACGCACACACCAGCATCGCCAGCATCCTCAAGACTTTTGATTTGATTTTCGGCTTGCCCTACCTGAACCAGTTTGACGCAGCCGCCACCGACCTCGCGGATTTTTTCACTGCCCAGCCGGACTTCACGCCTTACGACGCGCTGCCCAGCGACCTGCGCATTTTCGATCCCGCCAAGGTGCGCGAGCCGGGATTGAACATGAAGGCGCACCCCGGCACGCCCCTTGACGACCCTGCCACGATTCGCCGCGCCCTGCGCGAACACGACCACGATTGATGTGCCTGCCCAAAGTTTTGTTGGCGGCTTTGCGCATCGTGTACAATGAATTTTCCGGGCGCTAATGCATGGGTAGGGGAGAACGGCGTTCGACCCAGGCCGAGCGCCGCTCGGCCCTACACAAATCTGCATGTCGAATCTGCTTGACCAACTCAATATCCAGCAACGCGCCGCGGTGGAACAAACCGAGGGGCCGTTGCTGATCCTGGCGGGGGCGGGCAGCGGCAAGACGCGCGTCATTACCTACCGCATCGCCTACCTGATTGAAGCCCGGGGAGTCTTGCCGCAAAGCATCCTGGCGGTCACTTTCACCAACAAAGCGGCGGAGCAGATGAAGGAGCGCGTGGCCAAGCTGCTGGGCGGCCGCGTGGAGTTGCGCGCGGGCGCGCCGCACGTTTCCACCTTCCATTCCTTCTGCGTCAGCGTGCTGCGGCGGCACATCGACCACTTAGGGTATAGCCGTGATTTTTCAATTTATGACGAAGACGATCAGCAGCGGCTGATGAAGACCTGCATCCAGGAACTGGGGCTGGAGGAGCAGGTCACCTCGCCGCGCAGCGTGCTCGGGCGAATCAGCTACGCCAAGAATCATGGCGTAACACCCGAAGCGATGTACCAGCAGGCGGCGAATGATCCAATGGAAAAGATCGCCGCGCTCTTCGGCCGATATGAGGCGAAGCTGCGCCATGCGAACGCCCTGGACTTTGACGACCTGCTGCTCAAAACCGTGGAGCTGTTCTATAAAGCCACGGACGTCTGCGAGCAGTACAACCGGCGATTCCAGTACGTCCTGGTGGATGAGTATCAGGACACCAATCGCACCCAATACCAATTGATCCGGCAACTCACGCTGCTGCATCAGAACCTGTGCGTGGTGGGCGATGAGGACCAGTCGATTTACCGCTGGCGTGGGGCGGACATTCAAAATATTTTGAGTTTTGAGAAGGATTACCCCAACGCCCGGACGGTTCGGCTGGAGCAGAACTATCGATCCACGCAGAAGATTCTGGACGCGGCCGGGGCAGTGGTCAGCCGCAATCTGGCGCGCAAGGGAAAGACCTTGTGGACGGACCGTTCCGGGGGCGACGCCATCGGCCTTTATGAAGCGTGGAATAACGATGAGGAAGCGCTGTATGTGGCGGGCGAGATTGCGAAAGCTCTCGCCCAGGATGATGCCCGCAGTGTGGCCGTCCTGTACCGCACCAACGCCCAGTCGCGCGTGCTGGAAGAATCCCTGCGCCGCAACGGCATTGCTTACCGCCTGGTGGGCGGATTCAGTTTTTATGCGCGCGCGGAAATTCGCGATGTGCTGGCTTACGCCCGGCTGGCAAGCAATCCGCGCGATGTGACGGCGCTCCAGCGCATCATTAACACCCCGGCGCGGGGAATCGGCCCTTCCACCTTGGGTGCGATCGAGGCGAGCGCCCAAGCGCAGAAACTCACCTTGTGGGAAGCGCTGGAGGACGAACTGGCGGCGCGGCGACTGCCCGCTCGCGCGCTCAATGCGCTCGCGGGTTTCCACGCGCTCATGAAGGAATTGATGGCTGACCCGGCGCGCTTGCGGATGGGGCAATTCTTCAAGAGCATTCTCGACCGCACCGGTTACGTGAAAACCCTGGAGCAGGAGAATCAGCCGGAATCGCAGGACCGCATCGAGAATCTTCAAGAACTGGTGAACGCCGCGGTGGAGGCGGAAGAGCAGGGCATCACGCTGGCGGAGTTTCTGGACCACGCCGCGCTGGTCTCCGACGCCGATGATTACGACGAGCGTGCGCGCGTTACGCTGATGACCCTGCACAGCGCCAAGGGGCTGGAATTCAACCTCGTGTTCCTGGTGGGGATGGAAGAAGGTCTGTTTCCCCACAAGCTTTCCCTGGATGACGACGCGGGCATTGAGGAGGAGCGGCGGCTCTGCTACGTGGGCATGACGCGCGCGCGCGACCGGCTGACGCTTTCCTGGGCGCGGCAACGGCGCACGTATGGGCGCGACTCGCTGGAAGGAAGCCGGAGGTCGCGCTTTCTGGACGAAGTGCCCACCAACCTCCTGGAGCCTTTAAGCGCCCAGGCGTCAAAAGCTCGCACAACTTGGGAAAATGCCGTAAACTCAATCGCCGGGGCGGAACGCTTTTTACGCGAGCGCGGCATCGACCGGCCGCTGGGAAAGGGCAGGAGAGGAAGCGCGCGGAAATCCACGCGCTGGAAGCTGGGCAGCCAGGTGCGGCATGCGAAATACGGCATCGGCACGGTTCTGGAATGTGAAGACGACGGCGAGGACAGCAAGCTGACCATCAGCTTTCCGGGCTATGGCCGGAAGAAAATGGTGGAGCGCTTTGCCGGGTTGGAAAGGATCTGATGAACACAAAAAACATCAAGGATAAAGAAGAACGCAAGAAGCTGAAGCGCGCGGCGCGCAAGAAGCAGGCGGCCAAACCGAAGCGCACGGAGCCGCGCGGCTCTCGCAAGCCCAAGGTCAAGAAGAAGGGACCGGGCGTGGCGCCACGGCGGAAGTAGAAATACAGTGACAAGTGACAAGTGACGAGTGACAAGCGTGCTGGTCACGGGTCACTCCGTACTCGTCACTGCTATTGTCAATGAGAGGCGCCACTTGGCGAGCCAACTTTTCCAGAAGAAGAGTATCGACAAGCTGATCGCCGACGCGGATGCGCCGGGGCACCGGCTTCGCAAAACGCTGGGCCCCTGGTCACTGACCGCGCTGGGGATCGGCGCGATCATCGGGACCGGCATTTTCATCCTCACCGGCACTGCGGCGGCGGGGGAAGTCCTGGAAGTGCCTTCGCTTCTGAAAGCGCCGCTGCTGGATGTGCTGCTGCACGGGACGAAGGCGCTCGGCACCGCCGGACGTCCGGGCGCGGGGCCGGGCATTGCGCTGTCGTTTCTGCTGGTGGCCATTGCCTGCGCGCTGGCGGGACTGTGCTACGCGGAACTGGCCTCCATGATTCCCATCGCGGGCAGCGCTTACACCTATTCCTACGCCACGCTCGGCGAGATCGTGGCCTGGATCATCGGTTGGGACCTGATCCTGGAATACGCGGTCAGCAACATGGCGGTGGCAGTGGGCTTCTCCGCCTACATTGACAGCCTGCTGCGCGGATTCGGGATTGAGCTGCCGCGTAAGCTCATGGAGCCGATGTTCGTGGCCGGGAAATACACGGGCGCCTGGTTCAACGTTCCCGGCTTCCTGATCGTGATGATTCTCACCGTGATCCTGGTGATCGGGATTCGCGAGAGCGCGGGTGCCAACAATTTCATGGTGTGCGTGAAAATTCTGGCGATCCTGATTTTCATTATCGCCGCTTCCCGTTTCATTCACGTCTCCAATTGGAAGCCCTTCATGCCCAACGGCTGGCAGGGTGTGCTGACCGGCGGAGCGATAGTCTTTTTCACCTACATCGGCTTTGATTCCGTCTCCACCGCCGCGGAAGAGTGCAAGAATCCGCAGAAAGATGTGCCCTTCGGGATCATCGCCTCGCTGGTGATCTGCGCCACCCTTTACGTGACCGTGGCGCTGGTGCTGACGGGTGTGCAGAATTGGCAGACCTTGCGTAACGCCGCGCCCGTGGCCAACGCGCTGATGGCGCTGGGATTGCCGAATGTGATGAAGTGGGTTTCCATCGGCGCGCTGACGGGCATGATCAGCTCCATGCTGGTTTTTCAATTGGGGCAGGCGCGCGTGTGGTTCGCCATGTCGCGCGACGGCCTGCTGCCGCAGGTTTTTTCCAGAGTCCATGCGCGCTTCCTCACGCCGCACATCAGCACGTGGGTGGCGGGATTTTTCGTGGCCATCCCGGCGGGAATGTTCGACATCGGCACGCTGGCGGATCTTTCCAACATCGGAACCCTGTTCGCGTTCGTATTGGTTTCCCTGGGAGTGCTGGTGCTGCGCCGGAAGCAACCCGAACGCCGGCGCTCGTTCCGCACTCCGTGGGTGCCGGTCGTCCCGATTCTCTCCATCCTCTCGTGCCTTGTGTTGATGGCCAGCCTGCCGCTCGAGACCTGGGTGCGATTCCTGGTGTGGTTGGTTATCGGCTTGACGATTTATGTGGCGTACAGTCGCCATCATTCGGAATTCAGCCGCTCGGCGCAGACCATCGCCGGAACCAATCCAGTGAACGCGCACGCAGCGCCCTGAACGCGTAGCGGCGAGGCGAATGTGTGATCTTCAGCTCAGCGGAGGTCCACAAGCAGGGACAAGTGACTCGCTCGCGCCAGCCGATCCAACCGCTGTTTCGGTTACCCAGGGAAACGCGATGGGTGCGAATTCTTCACCTGGCTCGGGGAGGCCACGATTACGATTCTGCTATCCTGGCTGCAACCCGTCGAGACACGCTCGAGGCGCTCACGCGTCAGGTTCAGGCGGATCCTTCAGCCTGCAAATCTGCGGGGGATGCTTTCTGCTCCTGGATACCCCTGGGGATTGCGGCGATCGCGGAATCCCGGAGAGAGGGCCAAGCCAAGGGTCAATGGGTGTCGGCATTCTGAATTCTTGGCGGGCTGGCCTATAATAGAGTGGCAGGTTTTGTCACTCAGCGGCGAGAGCGCGTCGGGGGTTTATGGTACTTACATCGGTTGATAGAGCATCAGGTCGTTATAAATGCAACCTGCTCACGATGCTGGTGCTGTGGCTGACCTGCGCAGGCTCTGCGCTGGCCTGGGGTCCGACCGCGCACGATATCGTCAATACCTGGGCGATCCAAACCCTGCCTCCGGACATCCGTACCTTTTTTGAAAACAATCGCCAACTTCTGGTTGAGCACGCCAATGACGCCGATGAACTGATGAAGACGGATCGCTACGAGCGCATGCGGCACTACATCTACCTGGACAAGTTCGGGGTCTTCCCCTACCCGACCCTGCCGCACAATTACGAACTCGCCAAGCAAAAATTCTTCTCCTGGCGCATCAATCGCGATGGCATGCTGCCGTGGCAGATCGGCGAATACAGCCTGCGCCTCACCAAGGCGATGAAGGCCGGGAATTGGGATGAAGTGAAGTTGGATGCTGCCGCGCTGGCGCACTACGTGGCGGATGCCCATGACCCTCTGCACACCACGCAGAATTTCGACGGCCAATTGACCTTGCAGACCGGCCTGTCCGGCCGGTTTGATATCCACTTATTGGATCGGTACTCAAAGTTCTTCATCATGCATCCTGAGAACGCCGTGAAGATCGACGATCCGACGGAATATGCTTTTCAAACCTGCCTGGCGGCCAACGTCTGGGTAAATCTTGTCATCTGGTCCGATTTGCGCGCCCGGGAAAGCTTGACGGATTATAACGACGAATATTACGACCGCTTTTACAATCTGGTAGGGCCGACCGTGGTTCATGAGATCAATGCCGCCGCGCACGACGCCGGGTCCTATTGGTACACGGCGTGGCTGAACGCCGGCCGGCCTCAACTCCCCGAGCGATGACGAAAGCAGGTGTTAGGGGCCAGGTGCCGGGGAACCCCCAGCCCCCAGTCCCCAGAACCCAGCCCCCGCGAAGACAGTACCCATGCCTGAACTGGTATTTTCGCTTTCGTCTTTCGTCGCACGATTGCCCAAGGTCGAACTGCACCTGCACCTGGAAGGGGCGGTGCGCCCGGAAACTCTGCTCGAACTCTCGCAAAACAAGAGCGGGCTGAGGGAGAAAGTAGACGAGTGGATCGCCGCGCGGCGCGCGCAGCATTTCCGTTACGGGAACTTCCGGGAGTTCCTATCGGCATTTAAACTTGTGACCCCACTGATGGAGACGCCGCAGGATTACGCCTTGGCGACCAGGCGATTGATCGAGTGGCTGGCCGAGCAGAAGGTGCGGTACGTGGAAATCATCTTTGCCGCCGGGGTGGTGCTGTGGAAGAAGCAACCGGTGGACGCGACTTTTGAAGCGGTGGCCGCAGCCGCGGAAGAGACGGAAGCACGCACGGGAGTGCGGGTGAAATGGATCTTCGACGCCATCCGGCACTTCGGGAAGGACCACGCGCGTGAAGTGCTGCACTGGGCGGGGCGCTACCGCTCGCGGGGGGTGGTGGGCTTCGGCATCGGCGGCGACGAGGCGGGCGGACCGGCGAAACTTTTCCAGGATATATTTCGAGAGGCGCGCGACCTGGGGCTGCACGGCGTGGCGCATGCCGGCGAGGCGTGCGGGCCGGAAAGCATTCGCGACGCCGTCGAGCTGCTGGGCGCGGAGCGCATCGGCCATGGCTTGACCGCCCTGCGCGATGCCAACGTGATGGCCTTGCTGCGCGAGCGGCGAATTCCGGTGGAAGTCTGCCCCAGCAGCAACGTGTCCACCGGCTTGATCGCGCGATTCGAAGATCATCCGCTGCCGAAGTTCCTGGAGGCAGGATTGGTGGTAACCCTCAATTCCGACGATCCCGCCATGTTCGGCACGAGCCTTCAGGAAGAATTTATCGAAGCCGCCCGCTGCTTTGAACTTAGCTGCGAGACGCTAACTGGATTATGCCGGAATGCCGTGGACGCTTCGTTCCTGGGCGAAGACGAGAAGGAGAAACTGCGAGAACAGTTGAGAGTTGAAAGTTAAAAGTCGAAAGTCAAAAGCGGTTCCACTTCTGCTTACTGCTTACTGCTTACTGCTTACTGCTTACTGCCTTGTGACTCCCGGAGCGTCTCGCGCAGGTGCTTGCTCAGTTCTTCGACAAAGGTGTCGGGGTTCACACCGTCGTCGCGATAGACGATCCGGCCTCGGCGATCGAAAATCACCAGCGTGGGGAGCTGGGTCACGCTGAGCAGTTGATCCAGGCCTTGGGCATAGGCCGCGGGCAAGGTCCAGCCCTCCTGCTTGAGAAAGCCGGGCACGCCGCCGCGATCCTGGTCGGTATTCAGCGACAGGAAAGTTGCGTTGGGATCCGTGCGAAAACTGTTGGCCACCTGCTCGATGAGTTTGCCTTGCAGGCGGCAAGGGCCGCACCAGGTGGCCCAGAAATCGATCACCATGACCTTCCCACGGAAATCCGCCAGGGGAAGCGGAGTGCCATCCATTTTCTCCAGGACGAACTCAAACGGATCGTGGCGGCCGGCGTTCTGAGGGTGGTCGCCGGAAAAGCGTTCGGCGAGCAGTGGCATGAGGGCGTCGTAGCGTGACATCACCAGGTCTCCCAAACCTTGCTCGGAATGGTGCTGCGCCACATACAAACTGCCAAGCTTGCGGCGAACCTCCTGGCGATGTGTGGGGTCGGGGGTCTTGTCGGGAAAGGCGAAGGCGGTAAGGTAATAATCCAAGGCGCGAGCGGAATCACCTCTCCTCAACGCGGCATCTCCCAATTGCTCGGCGACGCGGGCGGTGGGGTAAGTCGCATAGCTCTTGTCATCGTCGGCAAAGGCCTTTTCGAGGTCGCCGGAATCCCGATAAAGGCCGGCGCGCTGGGCATAGAGGGCGGCAATGCGCTCCGCCCATTGCTCCGGGGTATTATGGCTGACCCCCGTGGCCACAGCCTGGGCACGCTGATTTTCCGCGATCGCGACCAGACGTGAAGAGTAATCAAGGGCGCGGGCGCGGCTGGCCTGGTCGTTTTGACCGGCCAACGCGTCAATGAGCACGGTCAACAGTTGCGGGTCGTCAGGCGTCATCTCCAGGAGCATCTGGCCGTATTGCGCGATGACGTCGGGCGCGTTGGCCCGCATCGCATAAGTGCAAATCGTGCGCAAGACCAATTCCCGCCGGGAAGACTTGGGGAAGCGCGCCAGGAAAGCTTCCAAATTCTTGATGAGGATTTGAGGGTTGCCTTCCGCCGACCTGAACGCTTCGTCCAAGGCGCTCTGCTCGTCGGCGTCGGTCGAGGCTTGCGTTGCGGGCTCCTTTTCCGCAGGCTGCGCTGCGGCTCGCGCTGCGCCGAGAGGCAGCGGCCCCAAGCTTCCCAGCAGGCAAAAGCCGAGGGAAAACGAGAATACGATCCGCAGCCACCATCCGTTGCTTGCTTTAATCACACCCGACCCTTCATGAATAGCGGATGAACCTAATCTAGTGGCAAGCCCCTGACCGGTCAAGGCCATTTCCCTCATGGGCTAAGGCGCGAATGGTGGTTGCAGGTGAGATATCCAAATGAGGGTATGCGGGAACATGTTGATTAACGGATTCGGCTCGACTACCATTCGAAATAGCGACTTCACTGGGTCGTCATTAAAGAGGGCAGACGTGCAACTTACGCGAGAGCAGGTCTTGGCAAAGTTGACCGAGCACCGCGATCACATCCGGCATTTCGGGGTGCGGAGTCTTGGGCTGTTTGGTTCGGTCGCCCGCGGCGAGTGCGCCTCGGCCCGTGATCTGGATTTTTTGGTGGAGTTTGACCAGAAATCCTTCGACGCCTATATGGATTTGAAGGCCTACCTGGAAAACCTGTTCGGCTGCCCCGTGGACTTGGTGCTGGCTAATACCCTTAAGCCGAGGCTTCGAGGGCCAATTCTCAACGAGACCATTCATGCCCCGGGATTATAAAGTCTATCTGGAAGACATCCTTCAGGCGATTACGAAAGTCCGGGAATACACGTCTGGGATGTCGCTGTCGGCGTTTGCGGGAGATGCAAGAACTTTCGATGCTGTGATCCGAAACCTGGAGGTGATCGGGGAAGCTGCCAAGACCGTTCTGGAAACCGTTCGTTTAAACCATCCGGAGGTGGATTGGAAGAAAATTGCAGGGCTACGCGATATTCTCATCCATCAGTATTTCGGAGTGGATGCCGAACTCATCTGGGATATTATCCAGAATAAGCTTACAGCACTCGAAGAACAGATTCGAGCGATAGTGAAAAGCTAAAGGTGGCAACCGAGGCTTGGATTCTAAGCCGTGGGCTATTCATTAATGAAATCATCACACCTTCGCGCCATTTTCTTTGACGCGGGGAACACCCTGCTTTATCCCCGGCTCGATGAACGGGCTCGCGACCTGACTGCGGAGGGCTTCCCGGCGCGCGTGGAGGATTTCCACGCGGCGGAGCGCGACGCCAAGCAGAAGCTCGACGTGTGGTTGTGGCCGCAAATTCGCAAAGGCGAGGTTCCCCGCACGATCGATCACTACTACTGGGTTGAGTATCTCAACTCCTTGATGGGTTTGATCGGCGCGCCGGAAACCGAACACGCGCGCCTGATTCGCCTGGTGGCTGAGGGGTTCCGCAACATCCGCACGTGGTCGGTGGTAATGCCGGAGACGCCGGGCTATCTGGCGTCGCTGAAGGAGCAGGGTTACTTTCTGGGAGTCATCTCGAATTCCGTGGGCACCATCGAAGATCAGTTGCGACACGTGGGGTTGCGCGGCTTTTTCCAGGCCGTGTTTGACTCAGCGATTGTGGGGGTGGAGAAGCCGCATCCCGAGATTTTTCAGATGGCCCTCGCCAGCGCCCAAGTGGCGGCCAGCGAGGCCGCCTTTGTGGGCGACACGAATGCCACCGACGTGGGCGGCGCGCAACTCGCCGGCTTGCACGGCGTGCTCATTGACCGCGTCGGTGCCTACCCTCAGGCCGAATGCCCACGCATCACGTCCCTGCCGGAATTGGACAGCTTCCTCGCAGCTTGGTGATGAGTGGCAACTGTCGCCGTGCGCCTACCACAGTTCCAGGCCGCGTTCTGACCGGCGAGCACCCCACGTGGCCAGGGAGACCTCCACGCAAGGCTTCCAATTGCTTTGCAAAGAATTACAGGCTAAACTTTAACGCGCAGTAAGGGCTCAATCCTGACAACTCCATAATCTCAGAATCTGGTTCGTGACGCGGAGGACACAGCCTTTTTCTTCCTAATTACACACCTACACAAAGGAGGAACTATGCAAATCGATCAAGCCAAACTCGAAAAGTTCATGGGACAAGCCCTGGGGGAACTCGGCGCAGGCATGAATGCAGCCCTGGTGATCATCGGTGACAAGCTGGGGTTATACAAAGCCATGGCGGGGGCCGGGCCGATGACTTCGGCAGAGTTGGCCCAGAAGACGGGGACTACGGAACGCTACGTGCGCGAGTGGCTGTGCGCCCAGGCGGCAGGCGGATTTGTAACTTACGACACTGCCACGGGACGATTCACACTGCCGGACGAACAGGCCTTTGCCTTGGCGGTCGAGGACAGCCCCGCCTTCCTGCCGGGAGCTTACCAAGTCGTCGCCTCGGTCTTCAAGGATGAGCCGTGCATCACGGAGGCGTTCCGGACGGGAGCCGGCGTGGGTTGGCATGAACACTGCGCCGACCTGTTTCAGGGGACCGAGCGCTTCTTCCGGCCGGGTTATGCGGCCCACCTGGTGGGCTCGTGGATCCCCGCGCTGGAGGGGGTGGAGGCAAAGCTGAAGGCGGGCGCCAAAGTCGCGGACGTGGGTTGTGGGCACGGAGCGTCAACCATCTTGATGGCCCAGGCCTATCCGAAGTCGCAATTCGTGGGCTTCGACTATCACGCACCGTCTATCGAGGCTGCCTGGAAGGCCGCGGAGAAGGCGGGGATTGCCGATCGCGTGGGATTCCAGGTGGCCTGGGCGAGGGGGTTTCCGGGAAAGGGCTATGACTTGGTGGCCTTCTTTGATTGCCTGCACGATATGGGCGACCCCGCAGGGGCGGCCGGACACGTGCGCGAGACGCTGGCGCCGAATGGGACGTGGATGATCGTCGAACCTTTCGCCCACGATCGTGTCGAGCAGAATCTGAATCCCGTGGGGCGCATATTTTACTCGGCTTCCACCATGATCTGTACGCCGGCTTCGCGAGCGCAGGAAGTGGGTCTGGCGCTGGGCGCGCAGGCGGGGGAGCAGCGGCTGCGCGAGGTGGTGATGAAAGGCGGGTTCAAGACCTTTCGCCGCGCCACGGAGACGCCTTTCAACATCGTGTTGGAAGCGCGAGCGTGACGGCGGTCGCGGCCGGGGCGCGCCTCCAAGTCGTGGGGAAAGACTTTCGTTATCTTGCAAGAGCGCGGGCTTCTTCCAGCGTCCAGGGTGGGGTGCCCCCGGGCCGGCTGGCGACGAGAGCGGCGACGCGATTGGCGAAGTCGGCGATTTGCGCGGGGGGCCATTGCAGGCTCAGGCCATGGACAAAGGCGGCGGCGAATGCGTCGCCGGCTCCCACCGTGTCCTGGGCCTGCACGGTAAAGCCGCCGGCTTCGACATATTCTCCCTTCACCAGCATCGCGCAGCCCTTTTCGCCGCGCGTGACGCAGGCCGCTTGCCAGCCAAACTCCTGGGCGTAGGCGCGGCAGAAATCTTCCAGCGAACGCGAGGCTCGGCCGAACATCCGGTCGAGCTCCACTGCCTCGTCCTCATTAAGTTTTGCAACCTGGGCGCGTGCCATCAGTTCCCGCACCAGCGGTGCTGTGTAAGAGTCTTTGCGCAGGTTGACGTCATACAGAAGCCGCGCGCCGCAAAGGGAATCGATCAACCGGTAGGTCAATTGCCTGGCCTGTGGGCTCATCTGGAAGAGGGTCCCAAAATAAATCCAGTCAGGCATTGGTGATAAGAGTTCCGCGACGTCGCCATCGGTGAGTTCCGGAGCGTCGTAAGCCGCGGGGTGATGGATGGTGAATCGCGGCACACCTGCGGGATCGAGTTCCACCGTCACGACGCCCGTCGGGTGCGTCTGAACCTCGCGGACGTAACGCGTCGAGAGGCCTATTTCCGCCATGCGCTGCAGCACGCGCCGGCCACGCTCATCCTTGCCGACGGCGCTCACAAAAAATACGGCGTGTCCCAGGCGCGCGGCGTGGGCGGCGAAATTGAGCGCCGCGCCGCCGAGGTATTCCTTATCTCCGATGACGTCCCACAGGACTTCACCAATGCTGACGATTCTCACGGCACAGCCTCCAGTATTTCATCCGCCCGAATTTTCTGAACCGGGCGCAACGGCTTAGGGCGGTCACCAAGCTAACCTTTCGAAAAGGAATTGGCAACCCCCAAGAATTCCGGTAAAGGGGCGCCGAGCGGGCCATCTCCACGTGAAAAAGCGTGGAATAAATGCATCCTCGGGGAATAGACCAGCGTCCAATTGGGATAGAATATATGGGGGCGAACCCAAAACTGGAGACTGGCTGGTTGACCGCGTGGGCAGGGTCCGTCTGATTGTGTAATGAACCCGTCCGAAGGCAGAGAGGGTGAAAAATGCTCGTAAAAAAAGCGTCGGAGATTCCTTCATCGGAGATCACTCCGAAGTGGCTTTATTTGAACCGGCGAAAATTCCTGGCGGGCGCGTTGGGAGTGACGGCGGGGGCGCTGGCGGGGCGAACCCTGAAGGAGTTGGCTTGGCCCTCGCAAAAGGTTTTGGCGGGAACCAAGCTCAACGTGGCAGCCAAGAGTCCGTTCAGCACCACCGAGCAAGTGACCTCCTATGATAATGTGACGCATTACAACAACTTCTGGGAATTTGGTACCGAAAAGGAAGACCCCGCCAAGAATGCCACGCACTTTCGCACTTCCCCTTGGAGCGTGAAAGTAAGCGGGTTGGTGGAGAAGCCACGTACTTTCTCCCTCGAGGAATTACAGCGATTGGCGCCACTCGAGGAGCGCATCTACCGTCACCGCTGCGTGGAGGGTTGGTCGATTGTTGTGCCGTGGGTCGGCTACTCGCTCAATGTGCTGTTGAAGGAGGTGTCGCCCCAGCCCAAGGCAAAATTCGTGGCGTTTGAGAGTTACTACAGCCCGGACCAGATGCCCCTGGGGAGTCATGCGGGAATACAATTACCGTACATTGAAGGGCTGCGGCTGGACGAAGCCCTGCACCCGCTGGCGCTGCTCTGCTTCGGCATGTATGGGGAAACGCTGCCCAATCAGGATGGCGCGCCGGTGCGCATGGTTTTGCCGTGGAAATATGGGTTCAAAAGCATCAAGTCGCTGGTGAAGATCAAGCTGGTGGAAAGAATGCCGAACACCACTTGGAACCTCGCGAATCCCTCCGAGTATGGATTCTATTCGAACGTCAATCCCCATGTTGACAATCCCCGTTATAGCCAAGCCCAGGAGCGCCGCTTGGGCGATTTTTTCCGGCGTGCCACTTTGATTTTCAATGGTTATGACCAGGTCGCGCCGCTTTACGCGGGAATGGATTTGAGGAAGAATTATTAGCGGTTGACGAAAAACCTGGTAGCGCCGACCTTGAGGTCGGCAGGTGCTGAGCTAAAGCTCAGCGCTACAACACCCCATCAGCCCGCCAGAAACGGTGCGCGTTTGCGAAAAGTTCTCAGCAGCAAATGGATCAAATTGCCGGTGTTCGCCTTGTGCCTGGTTCCGGTCGGCCAGTTGGTGTGGCGGGGGCTCCACCAACACCTGACTGCCAATCCCATCGAGTACATCACGCACCAGACGGGCGACTGGACGCTGATCTTTGTCGTCATCACGCTGGCGGTGACGCCGGCGCGCAAACTCCTGCGGCTGCCGGAACTTATTCGCTTTCGCCGCATGCTCGGGTTGTTTGCCTTCTTTTACGGGCTGCTCCACTTCAGCACCTGGATCGGGCTGGACAAGTTTTTTGCTTGGGCGGAGATGCTGCACGACGTGCGCAAACGGCCTTTCATCACGGCGGGGTTCACGGGTTTCGCGCTGATGATTCCCCTGGCGCTGACTTCCACGGCAGGTTGGATTCGCCGCCTGGGGGGCAAGCGCTGGCTGGCGTTGCACCGGCTGATTTATCTTACCGCCGTCGCCGGCGTGGTGCACTACTACTGGCTGGTGAAGTCGGACGTGCGCAAGCCGCTGTTCTACGGCGCGCTGGTGGCTTTGCTTTTGGCCCTGCGGGTAGGATTTTGGCTTGTAGCGCGGCGCGGCAGGCCCGCGGGAAGCGCCCTCGAACCCAAGCTTACAACCGCCGAGACGGCGTGATTTGCCGCGTGGCCGGGCCACCCCATTACTGCATGCTGGTCATTTTCCACGTAACTCCCTCACCCAGCCCACTACCCCTCTCCTGCCGGAGGGGATCCCCGGATTGCCGGTGCCGCGATATTTCTCAAAGCGGCTTTCGACCCTCACCGGGCGCACACGAACTCCCCATCGGTCGCTCTCGAAGAGCAAGCTGTCCCCCGAGCGCACGCCCAAGACATGCCGAATGTCGCGTGGAATCGTGATCTGTCCCTTGCTGGTTATGCGCGCCCGCCTCACCACTGCAAATCTCCTCAGCCCTACATTACCGTGAAAATCCTTTGCATCAACTCCCTAAATAGCAATTCAAGAACGCATGGGTGAGTGCCCAGGCCTGCCGGGCGGCGGCGGGATTGTGACTGGCGCGCACGTCGCAAAAAAATCCGTGGTCGGAGTCTGAGAATTCGACATTCACGAAAGGCTTGCCGGCTTTGCGCAGAGCTTCTGCCACCGCTTGCCTCTGCTCGGTGCCAATGTGCTTGTCCAAGCCACCCCAGAACAAAAGTTGCGGCGCGTGCAAATCGCCGGCGCGGCTGAGCAAGCCGGGACCCATGGGGTTCGGGGCAATGCCGCCCCCATAGAACGAGACGGCGGCCTTGACCGGTAGAATGGAATTAGTGAGGAAAGAAACGCGTCCGCCCATGCAGAACCCGATGCAGGCGATGGGCGTCTCCGGGGCGCCCAGATTCTGGCTTAGCCAGGTGTAAGCGGAGCGCGCATCGGCCTCCAGATCCTGCTCATTTAGGGCGCGCACGTGGGGCATGACTGCCTCGAAATTGTTGTAAGCCCCCTCGAAGCCCGGCGCGGTGCGGTGGAAGAGTTCCGGGGTAAGGGCATGGTAACCCTCGCGCGCCAAGCGTTCCGCAACGTCGCGAATGTGCGCGTTCACGCCGAAGGCCTCCTGAAACACCAAAAGGCCGGCGCGCGCGCGGCGGTCTCGCGGCTTCGCCACGTAAGCGCGCATGGTGGTTCCGTCTGCAACCTGCAAAGTGACCCAGTCCGTTTGGATTTCCGCCATGGGTTTTCCCTCCTGCATTCTAATACCCAAGCCTCCCGCGATTTCAGCCGCAAACCGTCACAATTTCCAACACCGCAGTGCCGCGTCCTGCCCGAACTAATTTGGCGTGATCACACCATGGCGGGGACGGCGGCGTGCCTGTCACAGCACTCGTTTCGGGTGGGCGATCTCGCCGTAGAGTTCCGGCCGCCGGTCGCGGATATCGGTATCATTGATTTTCGAAAGATTCACATCGCAGACCAGCATGGCAGGAAGATTTGTCTGTAGCCGGGCGATAAGCTCGCCGCGCGGATCGGACACGAAGGCGGTCCGGGGGTGAGCGAAGGCGAGGAAATTTCCGTTCTCGTAGGACCGTGTGCGCATCCACCACTCGTTATTCAGATCCCACATGCCGTAAGAAGGAATCAGCGTGATCCGCGCGCCTTTCAGCCGTTCCACACGCGCCGACTCGGGCCAGCGCCGGTCAGCACAAATCAGGATTCCCATCTTGCCCCACTCGGTATCGAAGACCGGCAGGTCCTGGCCCGGGCTGAAGCGGAGATCGTGGGTTTGCAGCATAGTCTTGTGATAGATGCCCACGGTCGCGCCGGTTCGGTCTACCATGATCGCGGAATCATAAAATTTGCCGTCGGATTTTTCCGTGAAACCGAACAGGACGTAGACCTGGTATTTCGCCGCCAGTGCCCGTAGGCGCTGAAGATAGGGGCTCGTCTTAACGTCTTGCGCAACGTCGGCGAATCGTTGCGGGTCCCAATCCTTGGCGGTGACCACATAGCCGTCCAGATAGCACTCTGGTGTGATAATCAGGTCCACGCCCTCGCCGGCGTGCGCCGCCACCGTTCGCTCGAAGGTTTGCCAGTTTCCTTGCAGATCCCAAAACGTCGGCATGGCGCTGAACAGTCCCAGCCGCACCTTTGACTTGGTCTGCGCCGCCATGGGAACGCCCATGACAAGCGCCAATATCAAAGCAAGAACAACTCTCCTCACTTTGGTAGCCCCCCTGATGTGGCTGCAACCATCCTACCATATGGGATGGGCCGTCATACCGGCATTAGATCGTTCAAGTGAAGGCGAGGAAGGATGCCCTACAAACAAGTTGGCACGGGGCGCGCCGGCGCTGTTTTGCGGCTTCGCCACGCGCGCAGGGTGGTTCCAAATGCAACATTTAAACTGGCCCAGTCCATCCGAATTTCTGCCATAAGTTTTCATTTCCCTCCGAGTGCGCGACGATGACGGTCGAATGGATGCCTGCGATTACCCTCCGCGCAGTTAACACACCCCGTTAACTCCTACCATATTTCGAAACTCCTGACCTCGGAAACAGGACGGCCGATGGGTACGGACTCATTTGGAGGCGGATGGGTGTGAGCCTTGTTCCCCGTCGGGTAGGGACGGCGGGAAGCGGGGTTTGTTGAAAAAAAAGCAGCCACGGCAAGGAGGTCAACCGTTTCATGCGTTACGGGTGTTTCAGGTTGATAAATACCATCGCCGCTTGTCCGGTTGCCGTCGTATACGTCGCGGTCCCCGGCGAGGTGGAAGTTATCGACAACCATTCCGTAACTGCGTAGCGCGAATTGGCCGCCGCAGTGTAGTCCAAGCCGGTGGCGGGAGAGCCGAAAATGTTGCCATAAGCCGAGAACGCCCCATAACCCCCGGCCAGCAAAATGGCAGCGCTCGGGGTCACCGAGGGGGTAATGCTCCCGCTCGTTTGGGTCGTGCCATCACTCGTCACTGCCGTTGATGACTGGTCTAACGGACTGGACGTGGCAACTCCCGTCACGCAGTAGCCCAAGATATCGGTGTGACCGTCGCTTACCTGCGGGGTGAAGGTGATGGTGTCGCCGGATGGAAGGGCAGTTGTCATCACCGCATAAGCGGTCACAATGCCGATGCCATCCGAACTGTCAAACGCCTGACCATTGGCAGGCCGAGCATAACTATTGGACATCTGATCCCCGAAGGTATAAGTAGTATCGGAAGTTGCAGTGTCCCGCTGCGCCAAAATAATGACGGTCGAGTTTTGAGCGCAAGTGGCGCTGATGGTTACGTTATAGCCGGTCCCGGCTGTGACCGAAACGTTCAAAGCAGACGCGATCTTGGTGACCGTGGGGTTAAAGCTGCTCGCGGCACCCCCGCCGATCCCCCCTTTACCGCCGATTCCCGCTTTGCCACCGATGCCCTGCGCGAACACCGGCCTGGGGGAGAAGAGCACGTTCGCCAAGGGCGCGAACGGAGCCACATCCCACAGCGCCAAGATGGCAACCGTCCAAACCAGCACGAGTCGTTTTAGCATCATATATGCCACCCGCATGCGCTGCCGATGAGCAAGGTCAGCGTCCCACCCGAGGTAATGTCACCATAAACCGTAATCGTCACTGCATTCGAGGAGTTAGTGATAAGACTAAAGGCAAAATGGACAGGGTATGGCGTGCTCGATGCGGGTGCTGTCATCGAAGAGGTGAAAGCGGTTGATACAGCGGTGGTGACCGCCGCAGGCGGCAGCAAGTTCACCACCGCGCTGGTGGTCGTGTACTCCTGCGAATTAAGAAGCTGGAGACCGGTCGAGGCGGCACTCTGGTTAAGCCCGAGAACGACCGTATCGGATGTCGAGCTTGTCTCCCACAACAGATCGCAGGTTCCATAGACCTTTGTGCTGACAGGAACCGCAGGCAGCGACAACCCGAGACTTGCCAGAGTTGCTGAGGTGGTGGTCTGATTCGACGTGAGAACCGTCGAGTTGGCTCCTATGACGGGTTCTGTCACCACCACGTCCGTGCCATTGTCTGTAATCGAGCTTGCCGCTGGTCCCGCTCCTGCCCCGCCATTCTTCATCAGAGTGTTGGCCGTGGCATATGTCCCGCACGCGAATGCTGTGCTGCTTGAGCCATAGAGCCACCCCCCCGAGGTACACGAGGTTGGGTAGGCAATCGAGGAGAAAATCGGAAGGGTTGAAGCGCCTTGCCCAATCAACGGCATGTTCGACGTTCCACTCAAAATGGATTCAGTGACCACGTTCGAGGAATTTGACCAGAGCTTAATTCCTGTCGCTGCCGATCCCGGCTTGGTGACCAAATACGAGGTGACTGAGGTTGGGGCTTGTTCGCAAATACTGCTGGCTGTGCTGCAAGGGGCCACCGAGGAGCTCGTTGCACCTTGCGGGAAATCAACGAATCCTGCTGTCGTGCCGCCAAGAGTCAGTGAGCTGGAGTTTAGAACAGAGTTAGTGGGAGATGCTCCTGTGCTGGCCACCGTAACGCTACCGCCTGAGCTTGAGGATCCGGCCACCGTCAGCGTGCCTTGCGTGCTGTTCTGGACGCCCAGGGTCGGGGTGGCAGTCCAAGATGCCGCCGACGTGCTGGTGGCGTTTGGAACGGTGCCCGCTGCCGCGCTGGTGGCATTTGTGCCGCCGTTGGCAATGGTTATGGGATTCCAGCCTGACGGCAGTTGACTGCTTCCAATGGCGGTTATCCACGAGGGGGCTCCAGCGCTTGTCTCTTGAAGAAGTGCCGTGCCCGACGTGTTTCCCGCGAATTTTGCCCAAGAGGTACATCCCGAGGAATAGGTCGCGCAGTACAGCATGTCTCCGACCTCTGAGGCTGCGGGAAAGAGGTTAATCAGGGCATTGGCGGCGGTAGTAGCTCCGGTTCCGCCGCCCGCCACGACGGCCGTTCCGTAAGCCGGGTTAGCGGATGAGCCCTGAGAAATGAGCGGCACGCCGGAGGTGGAGCTGGGAGCGACGGCGGCCATCGCCGAGGCGCCCGCCCCCACGTACAGGTTATAGGCGGTGGGATTCGCAACGCCCAGGCAACCGTTAGCGACGCCGCACGTTCCCGTGACCGCCGCCGAACTCGCCAGGTTCACCTGCCCCCACCCCGGATTGCTCGCTCCCATCACCATGACGTTATACTGCGAGCCCGCGAGCGAACCGAGACAGGTTGAGCTGATGCACAACTGTGAGGCGGTCATCTTACCGGCGGCGGTCATGTTGCCGGAGCCATCTTCGAGGGTGTTGTGCAGCGTGGCCACCTGATTCGTTCCGCTGCTCGTTCCGGCGCTGGATACCGCGAAAAGCGCCCCGTGGTCGCTGGAATTGTTGAAGATCGCGAAGCTGAATCCGCCGGTTGAGGTTTTCGGAGTGTTGTAGCCCCAGATGAATTGCCCTCCCGCTTTCGTTTGATCCAGGAAATAGTTATAACTTCCGTTGGGAGTGATGTAAGCCTGCGTGCCGGTGAGGTTTAGAGTCGAACCTAGGGTTGCACCCCCGTTCACCGTCAGGGACCCGGCGAAGGTCGAGTTCGCCGTGGTGTTGGCGCTGGGCGGCGTGTAGGCACTAAGAGGTTCGCCGTAATCGAGAAGTTGGTTGGAAATCCACCAATTCCCCATATTCGGGCGGCTGCTGACCAAATAGTGGGCCGTAGACGTTCCGCCGGCCGGGTCCTTGATTAAATCGAACCCGCACCCCGACCATGGCTCGCCGGGAAAGCCCGTCAAATTGAAAGTGGACGGAGCAATCTCCACCAAGTCATAGGCCACAAGGTTCAGGGTGAGGCCCGTCCCGTGGCCCCCGGTCACCCCTTGCGCGGTTAGGCCGTCCAGGTAACCGCTTCCTGGCGAAGTGACACTTCCGGTCAGAACGCCGCCCGAGCCATTCACCGTGGCCACCGTGTAGTAGGCGGTCGCCGTTGCCGTGATACCGACAAATCCAGTGAAATAGTTTCCGATCGCTACAACGTCGCCCGCCTGATAGCCGGACCCCGGCGCATTGATGGTGGCGCTGATGAGGGCGCCCGGCGTCGAGGGCGCATTGGTAATCTGCGTGAAGCTGCCGGGAACGGTGTTGGCGGTCAGTCCGCCGCAATAGGCCGTGAGGGCGTAGCTTACCGTGCTTGTTCCGGGATGGGAGCCAAAAAGGGTTACGATTGGAGCGCCGGGGTTGGGAAGCCCCTGGACGTTCAATTGGCCGGCGATGACCGTGCCCACCACGCCACCATTGGACAAAAGTCCGCCGGTCCGAAACGGAGCGTGACCTGTGTACCCTTGGCTCGACTGCACAGAGCCGGTAAATTCGACAGCCGCGCCGTTGGTTGCGCTGTCACCATTCGGAACAGGAGCGTCAAAAACGTAGACGTTACCCAAGGGGGAGTATGCCGTGCTCGTTCCCAGGCTGGAGCCCAGGGTGAATGAACCCGCCGTAAAGTTCGAGGGCACGCTGCCCGGATTGCCATTCACGTTGGGCGGAATAAGCTGGTAATTGCTGGTGCCCCCGTAATAGGTGGAGTAGTTGTCGATGTACTGCGGGCCCAGAGCTCCATCAACGGAATTGCCCACCGCCCCCGGACCCCAGACCACCTGCCCGTACTGAACGGTCCGCCATACCGCGGTATTGTCCGTGGTCGTCGCCCCGTAGGTCGAGTTCCAGGTTGGAGCGCTCGATCCACTCGTGCCCGCTGTGACGCAGACGTGGGATTTTCCATCCGAGCCGGCCACCACGGCCCCTTGAACGTAAGGCCAGTTGGCCTGCCAACAGGCATAGGGAAAGGAACTGCAATTCGGTCCGATGGCTTCAAAGTACACGTCATGAATGCCGATGTTGGTCCCGTTTTCGATGAAGACCCCGGCGCCCGTGCCCTCGATGTCCCCACCATTGAAGTTGACAAATCCACCGTTTGACTGGGCAAAAACGGCGCTGCTGCCGTAGGCGATGAACTTTGTCGCGTAGAAGTTATTTTCGTTGGGGAATTCCCCTAAAAGGACCGCCGCGCCGTTGGGGTTGGTCGAGGCAAAAATGTTATCAATGAAAGTGTTGTAATAGCTGCCGTCATAGCTTGGGTCGCTGAGTTTCAGCCCCACCTGGCAGATCGCCTGCGTATGATAAAGCTCCACACTCAAGGCGTTGCTGAGATCGAAGCACGTCCCCGTGCCATAGGTAACATTGTGGGGGTTTCCCGAATTGTCCTTCACCGTGAAGGGCCCTTCGCTGCGCATTGTCAAGTCTCGAACATAGACAGAGATGACCGCTCCCCGGGTGTGATTGGCGAAGACCGCGCCGCTGTCCCCATTTCCGTTGTAGATGTAAGTTCCAGACATCCCGATAACTTGTGCGCCGTTCTCCATCTCAAACTGCGCGCCGGTCGAGCGATTGATCGTGCCGGTGGGAAGCCACAAAATCACGGCACCGCCGGGGGTTTTAAGGTCAATGCTCTGCGACATGGTTTGCGGGCTCATGAATCCACGGGCATCCACCGTGCAGCCGGTGCTGGGGCAGGCGGCGATGGCGGCATTCACCTTGAAGCTCCAATCAGCGCCGGGTCTTAAGCTGGCATCGACAATTGTGGATCCGTTGCCCATGCCGAAGGCATTTGCGCTTCCACCGGAAACAAAGGGGGTCCGCACGTCGGTGACCGAGGAGATCGCCGCGCTGGTGGTGACGACCGTCGCGATCGGGATGCTGGAGGCAGGAAAGCTTGATGTGTTCGAAGCCGGCGCGCAATTATTGGTGGGGTCGAGATACACATAGTTCGTCGCACTGGGCGCGAGGGTCAGTGTACCCCCCGCGTAGGTCCGGACGACATTGCTGCAAACGGCCGTCCCCGGGGCCAGATTCAAAATGAGGTTTGATCCGGCCGTCGGCCAGTACCCGGGCCCGAATCCTTGCACGAATTTCGCGTTGACGGGAAAGATCTCCTGGCCCGCCTGCGCCTGGGGCTGCTGCGCGAAGGCAGTAGGCAGTAGGCAGCCGGCAGTCAGCAGCAAGAACAGGAGAGGATTCAGGATCAAGGATTTAGGATTTAGGCCTAAACCCCGCATTCTGCCCCCAGCATCCCGACTCCTGACTCCTGGCTCCTGACTCCTAATTCCTAAATCCTGAATCCCAAATCCTGTTTTTTTCACCATACCTGCACCTTTGCGGTCACCCCAGCGTCTGAGGCGACGAGATAGAGGTTTACGTTGTCCATATCCGTCGGTGATTGCCAGTGGATGGCTCCCGGGCTGGTCATGCGGATGTGCGCGCCGAGGGGAGTGCGCCCTAGCAGATGCGGCACCGTAAAATTTCCGGGCGCGGAGGGCGCCACCGGCATCTGGCCAAAGAGGGCCGTCGCTTGCGTCACGTTCGTGACCTGGGTCGCGTTGGTCACGATGACCCCCAGGAAGGCGTCACCGGGATTCAGGGCGGCAAGAACCGGCCGGTAATAGTAGCTGCTCGGCCAGTTCTCCTGTTGATAGAAGAGGTAAGAGGTGGCATTGGCGGGGGCCGCGTCGAGAGCGGGGTCGGTGGGTGCGTAGCGCGATCCGTTGGCGTAAAGGATTCCGTTCGTCACGCTGGGATAAAGGGAATTGGAGGTGGCGAGCTGAAAGCCGCTGACCACGCCGGTTAAACCCAGGTCGCCCACCAGCGAGCCTACCACCGAGGAAAGATCGCTCAGGAAGGCCACGTTGGCGTCGAGCAGGGACAGGTTGCCGTCCATGTCCGATTCGTATTGAGTGATCCCATGCTGCGGCTGGACCAAGCCCTTTCGCGGCAGAACTGTTCTGACGATAGCCATTAGAACACCTCAATCAATCAGCCAATCCAGCAATCGGGTGATCCGGTGATCGGTTGATCGGGTGAGCACTTTGTTCATCAGATCACCCGATCTCCCGATCACCCGATCCACGCTAATCGCCACTTACCCCAGCAGGCAGGTTAACGCTCAGCCGCTGGCAAATCGCCATGACCTTCACGGTGCCTTGGTTTTCCGCGCCGCTCGTCGACCAATAGGTTTGGATCATAACCTTACCATTGGCGTCGTTCACGTCGAGTTGATACGGGCAGACCACCAAGCTGCCCTGGCCCGGATCGCTATTGGCAAGCGCGGGCGGGGTGCCTTGTCCCGGAACATAACCCGCCGCCGGCGAACGCGTGGAATAGAGAATGGGGATAAAAAGGCATTCCGCGTAGCTATAGCTGTAGCCATCCACGGAGGACACGGGGGGCGAAACCGTATCGCCGGGGCCGTAGAATCCCATGTAAATAATTTCGCAGCGCACCGCCCCAAACTTGGCATTGTGCGAGATCTTCGCCAGGGCGTAATCCGTCAGCGGCTGGCCGCCGGCAATCGTCGAGTCGGCTAAATCAAAAAATCCGGGAATGGAAGACATCAGCATTTGCGACATTGGGAAGCCTCGTTAAAAGTTGAAAGTTGAAAGTCAAAAGTCGAGGGCTGGTTTCTTTCAACTTTTGACTTTCGACTGCTCTTAGAAGATCGTGCTATACCCCTCCGCATACACCCCATTTGTGGACGGCGTGACAAAAAAATACGTCTCCTGCTCCTGCTCGGTGGCTTGCGAGTACGGCGGCAGCACCAGGGAGGCAGAGGGCACGATTTCGTACGGCGAGGTGGCGCTGGCGCGGCGCATGTCCAGGAGCGTGAAGCGCACTTGCCCGCTCGAGTAATCGGGTGAGCGGCCGATAATTTCGCAGGGGACATTGGTGACGCCGCGCCCCCCGCCGATATAATCCGGAACCAGCGGGTGGGTGAGCGAAACCCAGTCTTTCAGCTCCGGCTGAAGCGCCCCGAGCTGCGTCACGATTTGATAAACCGGCGTGGCAAAACCGTAGCGCCGGAAAAGCTGGTCGCCCAGCAGGAAGGCGCGCAGCGTGCCTCCCCGTCCGGTGCGCAGGCCGGCGGCTTCCACCTGGTGATTGTAGAGGTAGCGGAAAAGGTTGTAGCTCGCCTGCTGAAGCATGGTGACGGTGGTGTTGTAAGTACGCGCGCTGGTGTTGGTGGCGGTGTCGTCCGCATCCAGGCGATAGGCGAGGGCGTTGATGATGGGCGCCAGCCGCACTTCCGGAATGCCGACGATGTTGCCCGGCGTGAAGCCCAGCACCGGCGTCTGGTTCGCCGGGTTCTTCATGGCCTTCAGGGTGAGCTGGCCGGACGCGGTGACCACCATGACCAGCCCCAGGGGTTTCAGGATTTGATCTTCCAGCCAACTGCGCGCCTGCTGCGGCGAGGTGATCTTGAATTCAAACCAGTCTCCCGAGAACATGGCGTCGCGAAGCGCCGTAACGCCGGGGACATCAAGGTACGGGTTGGGATTGATGAGCGTGGAGGGATCGCCGGAAACGGGTGGAATTCCGGATTCCGGATTCAATATTCCCGAGCCGGATTCCGCATTCGACATTCCCCAGCCGGGAAGGTACTTGGCCCAAAAGGGATTCACGGCCGCGATCAGTTCGCCCGTGCCGCCCACTTCCACAACCGCATTGAGCGCCAGGTCCTGGCCCACGCCCAACTCGTTATGCATCGCGGCAAGAAAAATGTCGAGCGGGTTGCCACAGACCCAGCGCGGGTTGTCATTGGAGACCGGATAGCTGTTGGCCAGCCACTGCGCGCCGCTGGGCTGCCAGATATTTTTTTGTCCCGGCAAGTACTCTTCCGGTCCGCCGTTGGCCCAAAGGAAAGCGCCTTGCGCGAAGCGTTTCAGGTCGTCCGCCTTGAGGATGACTCGGCCGTCGGTGTCAAATCCGATTTCGGAAATTTGCAATACGTGCAACGGAGTAAAGTCCCCGAGCGAACTGCCGGGAAAACCCATGCTGAACGTCACGACCTGCCCGATCAATTCTTCCTGCGCCGCCAGGGTGTGGAGCACGCCGCCGGGGTCGATGCAGCGAATCTCCATCTGACCCACCGAGCTGGAGCCGTTTTTGTCGTCGATGGATTGTTCCGCGCCGGCCGGGACGTACATATAGGGCAGCAACTGGGGCAGGCCCGCCACGGTGAGCAGCAAGCTGGGATTGGTCGCCACCACCCACATCCACGCGGTTGGGGCGAGGGCGGGCCACACCTCAAATTCATAGGGCAGCGCACGCGCCGCCAGCGAATAGGCCACCAGCGACCCATTGCCCGTCGCCTGCGAGATCGTAGCTTGGCCGCTGATCAGTGTCGTGAGCACCGCATCGATTGTAGTACCGAGATTCGTGAAGAAACCAGCGAGGCCTGTGATGCTGTAGAGATCCAGAAGCATCAGGATCATGCCCCAGGTGCCCTCTTGCCATACGGAAAGCGGCGAGCCGGAATATCCCCCGGATGAATCGTTGTAAGGCTTCATGCCGGTGAAGGGCGTGCTGACTTGATAAGCTTCATTGTATGAGTTGGTGGCGCTCGACAGAGCGATGCTTTGATTGCTCAAGAGGAAATTCTGATAAGCAAATTCCGCGCACTGTAACGCGATGTCGTCGCGCCCGATGGCGTGGGCCCAGAGCGCCGCCCAATGCCCGGAGGCGTCGAGCGCCTGGCTGGTGTCGAGGGTGTTTCCGGTCACGCCCTGGGCAAAGTGTCCCGGCGTCGAGTCCGCCGGCGCAATGTAGAGGTTCGCCAACAGGTTGGCATTGATGCTGGCATAGGCAGCGCAGGCAGCCCCGGCCGTAGCTAGGAGGGAATTCGCTTGCGCGGAATTAATTTGCCCCGTCTTGGTCAAAGCGGTGGCGGCCACCGGAAGCGCGTTGGAGGCGCGCTGGAAGGCAAACCACAAGTCGATTTGATGCTCGGTGGAAACGGTGGGCACCAATCCCGGTATGAACTGATAGCCAGGATTTACGTACCGCCCATACCCCTCGTAAAACAGGCCTTGGGTAAGGTCCGCCGCGGTGCTCTGCAAGCTGAGCAGGAAGTTGATCATCCCTTGCAGGGCGAGCGCCGGACTGAAGTCCTGGGAAAGCCGCATGTACACGCAGTAGGCATAAACCACCCAGGCCATCGCGCCGGCGCGGATGTAGGCCTGGTCCACCTGGCCGTTGTAGGTGTCATAGCTGAAGCTCAAGGAATTCGCCGGCTGGAGGTTTCCGACGTTCAGGTTATCAAAGTACAGGTCGGTGTTCGCCGCCGTCAGCGTGAGCGTGAAGCCGGTAATCTCCACCAGCGTATCGCTGGTGAGATTCAAGATTAAAGATTCAAGATTCAAGAGCGTGGTGCGCCACGTGCTTGCGCCCGGACCGATGGGCACGGTCAGGATCGTGCCTGCCAGAGTTGCCGGGCCTGGCGCGCCGCTGGTGACCTGGATATCAGTCACCAGGCCCTGCGCCGTCACGACGCCGACGTCGACAACAAAGCCCGCTCCCACGGCTTCCATATGCTTGAAGCTGAGGTAAGCGTCCGTGGTGTCCGGGAACCCGGTGCCGGCGTAAGTGAACACATCATTCGCGGAGCCGGCATGAAAATCCAGAATGTTGCCCGTGCCGTAAGGCGGTTCCTGGGGTGAAACGGAGTTGGCCGCCACATTTGACACCGTGGCGCCGCTGCCGCTGATCGACCACCGCGTGGTTGAGCCGTCTTCAGCGTTTTCGAGCACGGCCGAAGCCAGGAAACCCGGAGTGGCGAGAAATCCGTTGAGTTGATTAATGACCTTTTCCGCCGCGGTAAAATTCCCCGCGGACGTATAGGCAAGGATGGCCAGGGCGGAATCGTAGATGTACCCGCGATTCTGCATCGCGGGGATGTCCGTCGCGCCGGGATTCGGCACATAAAGGGGATCGCTGGTGGGCACATCGAAGGAGCGCGGCAGGTCGGAATACTCCAACTCCGACCCCAGGGAATCGAAAATTTCCATCCATCCCACCACTGGGTCGTTATAAAGGATATGGACCGTGGGGATTCCGGATTGCGGATTCAAGATTACGGAGCCGCCGGCGCGCGCGTGAAAGCCGTCACTCTGCACGATGATGGGGACGTTGTCTTCCAATAAATATTCGACGTCGGTTTTGACGCAGATTTGCGCCTTGTAGCTGGTCAGCTTGCCGCCCAGCGTGGTTCCGGCCTGCGGCATCTGGCAAACGCCCGTGTTGGTGTGCGCCACCCAACCCGTAGGAATCGCCGAGCCGTACCAACCGTTGGCGGGCGGCGCGACGCTGGCGGGATAGAGCGCGGCGAGCAACAGGCCCTGATGAACATTTGCCAGGCTCCAGGTGTAACCGCCCGCGTAAGCGCCACTCCCGGCGGGAACCGTGGTTTGCAGCCCCGAGCTGCCTTGGTAGTACCAAAGATCGGTGTAGACAAACACATCCACCCGGTATGAACTCGGCGGGTTCAGCAAATTGAAACCGTAGCCCGTCGCCACCCAGCCGATATTCTCATAGCCAAGCGCCACGAGTTTCCACACTTGGGTGTTGTCACCCGTCAGCGCGCCGAGTTGCGTCGGCCAGTTGGGAGGATTATTGGTGTTGGCAGTGGCACCGTTATAGAGCGCCATCTGGACATTGTTATTCGAGTCCACGATCAGTGACCCGAAGGGGTAATGGGCGTTGGGCGTCCACTTGGCAATCACGCCTGCGGTCTGCGGCAGCCCCGGAGTGATCCAACTGGAATTGGCGTTGTAGAGCAGCGTGTTGATGGATTGCTGCATCGCCGAGGTCACTTCGTACCCGTTCGCCAGCAGATTGCCCCAGGGGAGCGCCTGGCCCGATTCATTCACCGGGTAACCGTCCGGGCCCAGTTGGTTGTCCACCCACAGGCCGGGGGGCAGCGCCGCCACGATCGATTCCATGGGCGACATCGCGAAGGGAGATTCTTGCGCGCCGCTCACCGTCAGGCCCGTCAGAAAATTGATCATCGAGCTGAGGCCGCACTCCACCAAACCCGAAGCGGGCGCTTCCGTTACCGCCGAGCTCGTGGCGCCCTGCGTCAGCAGGGCAGTACCCAGCCAGTTGCCCGCCGGGCTCGATTGGCGGCCGTAAAGCCACGCCAGCGATTGGTTCATCGCCTGCCAAAAATTCCCAGGCCAGTATTGTGAAACGCTAGGCATAAAGACGAAACTCGAAAATCGAAAATTGGTCGGATTGCGCAGAGCGAAGCTCTGCGTCTGGAGTTTCTACATTTTTCACGCGTCGGCGGCCTGGGTGAGGGCGCGGTCGGTGAGTTGGAAGCCCAAGGATTGGGGGCTTTCGGGGTGGTCGACCATTTCTTTGCGCAGCAGGGTG
>JBEKNU010000027.1:0-37283 GCA_049522495.1 Terriglobia bacterium | reverse complement strand
AGTCCCTCCAGCCGCTGTTTTTCTTCCGCGCTCTTCGCCGCTGGCAATTTCGCTTCGAGCTGCTGGTCAGTCATCGTATCGATGCGGCTCACAAAGAAACTGGCTACGGAGGCAATGCGGTTAAGCGGCTTACCCTCGCGCGCCAGCTTTTCCAGTGCGGCAATATAGGCAAAAGCCACATCCTCGTAACGCTCGATCGCAAACAGCAGGGTGATGTTGATGTTGATGCCCTCGCCCAAAAGTTGCTCGATGGCAGGCAGTCCTTCCGCCGTTCCCGGAACCTTCACCAGGATATTCGGCCGGTCAACCTCGCGCCATAGACGATGCGCTTCCGTAATCGTGCCCTGAGTGTCGCGCGCCAAAGTGGGCGCCACTTCGATGCTGACAAACCCATCGCGGCCTTCGGTGGAGTCATAAATCGGGCGAAACAGATCGGCGGCGGCCCGGATGTCCTCAACCTCCAGGGATTCGAAAATCACCGGCGTATCTTCCCCGGCCTCGACTAATTTCCGGATCGCCTGGTCATAGTCGTTGCTGCCGGCAATGGCTTTCTCGAAAATGCTGGGATTCGACGTTACTCCCGACACTCCATCGACATCGATCAACTCCTTCAGATGTCCGGAAGTCAGCTCGATGCGGCGGATGTAATCGAACCAGACGCTCTGGCCCAAGCTGTTCAGAACCCGAAGTGGATTGCTGCTCATAAGAGAATTCTCCTCCCTCTCTTCGCTGCGCGACCGGCGATAAAGCGCCACCGCTGGGTTGTAGCGGCGGTCTCTGACCGCCGTACCACCGCCCCGCGGTCTCTGACCGCCGTTCGGCGCTCGGAGAGCGCCGCTACAAACTACGGCGCTGTGTATGAATTTAGGTCTTACACCCTGAACCCATCAACGTCCCAAAAGCTCGTGCGCGCGTTCGGCGATGTGCGCCCCGGTAAAGCCCAGCTTTTCAGCGATGACTTTATATGGCGCAGACCAGCCAAAGCGATTAATACCATGAACGGCGCCGTGGGGGCCCACATACCGTTCCCACCCGAAAGACACCGCGGCCTCCACGGCGAGTCGCGCCGTTACGTTCGGCGGCAGCACTCCGTCCCGATAAGACTGCGGCTGTTTTTCGAAGAGGTCCCACGAGGGCATACTCACCAGGCGGGTGGCAATGCCTTCCGCGCTCAACTTCTCATAAGCTTCGAGCGACGGCGCCACTTCCGATCCGGTGGCAATCAAAATGAGTTCCGGCGTCTTGCCCTGAGCATCGCCAAGAACGTAAGCGCCCTTTTCCAGTCCCTCCGCCGAGGCGTACTTGGCTCGATCGATAATCGGCAGGACCTGGCGGGTCAACATCAAAGCCACGGGGCCGCTTTTGTGTTCGAGCGCCACCCGCCAAGCGACACCGGTTTCGTTGGCGTCGGCTGGCCGGATGGAGCAAAGATGGGGAATGGCCCGGCAAGCCGCCAGATGTTCAATCGGCTCGTGCGTGGGGCCGTCCTCACCCAGGAAAACGCTATCATGCGTAAAAACGAAAATCGAGTGCGCCCCCATCACCGCCGAGAGGCGCAGCGACGGCCGAAGGTAGTCGGAAAAGACAAAGAAGGTGGCGCCGTATGGAATCAACCCGCTCAAGGCCATGCCGTTCAAGATTGCGCCCATGCCATGCTCGCGGACGCCGAAGTGGAAATTGCGCCCGCCGTAGCTCCCGGGCTCGAAGTCCTTTTCGCCTTTGATCAAAGTGTCGGTGGAAGGCGCCAAGTCCGCCGAGCCGCCGAGCAAGGTGGGAAGAACTGGTGAAATGGCGTTCAACACCTTGCCGGACGCCTGCCGCGTTGCCATGGGCTTTTCCGTGGGGCTGAAGGTGGGAATCTTCGCTTGCCATCCCGCTGGCAATTCGCCCCGGGTAAACCTGTCCCATTCCGCCGCGAGTTCTGGAAACGCCTGCCGATAAGCGGCCAACTTGGCTTGCCACTCAGCCTCCGCCTTCGCGCCTTTTTCAAGAGCCAGGCGGAAATGCGCGCGCGCCTCATCGGGCACCAGGAACGGCGGCTCCAACGGCCAGCCGAGATTTAGCTTGGTGAGTTTTACTTCCTCGACCCCGAGTGCCGTGCCGTGAGCCTCCGCGGTGTCATGCTTGTTGGGGCTGCCGTACCCAATGTGCGTGCGAATCATGATGATCGACGGCCGCGCGTGCTCCGCTTGGGCGGCGCGAATCGCCTTGTCAATGGCTTCCAAATCGTTTCCGTCCCCGAGCTTTTGCACAAACCAGCCGTAAGCTTCAAAACGCTTGCCGCGGTCTTCCGTGAACGCCAGTTGGGTGGAGCCTTCAATGGAAATGTGGTTGTCGTCGTAGAAATAAATCAGGTTGTCAAGCTGCAGGTGGCCCGCCAGGGAGGCGGCCTCCGACGATACGCCTTCCATCAAATCGCCATCGCCGGCGATGGCGTAAACTTTGTAGTCCACAATCTCATGGCCCGGGCGATTGAAGTGCGCGGCCAGATACTTCTGGGCTATCGCCATTCCGACGCCGTTGCCGAAACCCTGTCCCAACGGACCCGTGGTGGTCTCAATCCCAGGGACCAACCAATGCTCAGGATGTCCTGGCGTCTTGCTCCCCCACTGTCGAAACTGTTGCAGTTCCGCCAGCGGCATATCGTACCCTGTCAAGTGCAACAGGCTGTACAGCAGCATCGAGCCATGCCCCGCGGAAAGCACAAAGCGGTCACGGTTCGGCCAAGCAGGCTTGGCCGGATCATGCCTCAAGTGGCGAGTCCAGAGCACGTACGCCATCGGCGCGGCCCCCATGGGCATGCCGGGATGGCCGGAGTTGGCTTTCTGTACGCCATCGACGGCAAGGAAGCGAATGGTGTTGATGCAAAGCTGGTCGAGCTGCGACGGACTCAGACTGGGAATCGAGGTTGGAGTAGCGGTTTGACCTTCCAAGCGATTAGTCCTCCACGCGAATGAGATCGATTGAGAACGCTCAGCAAATTTGCCGTGGCACTCCCCTGCTCAGCGCTTTGAAAGCCCCACTAGGTTTAGATGCCGCCGAAGCCAGAAAGGAGCCAACCATGGAATCCGCCTATTATATACCGTTGTAATCCAAGATTGCAGGAAGTTAACGGGGGTTTTACACCAATACGTAAAACGGCGGGGCCTTAGCCCCGCCGCCTTGGGAGATCCCCAATTATCCCTCGGCCAGGCCCCACAAGCCAGGACAGGAGCTGCAACCGGGGTCTTCGCCACCAAGCAGCTAGCGCTGAATGCGCGCTGACCCGCCTTTCGCAAAGGCTCGCACCTGCTCGACCGTGGCCATGGTGGTGTCGCCCGGGTAAGTTGTCAGCAAGGCACCGTGGGCCCAGCCGAGCTTTACCGCCTCTTCCGGCTCTTCACCCGTTAGCAGTCCGTAGAAGAATCCGGAAGCAAAGCCATCGCCGCCGCCGACGCGATCGAGAACGTCCAGTTCGGCGGTTGGGGCCAGATAGGTTTTGCCATCGATCCAGGCCACCGCGCTCCAACTGTGGCGGCTACTCGAATGTACTTCGCGCAGGGTCGTCGCCACGATTTTGACGTGGGGATATTTCGCCACCACGTTATCGATCATGCCGAAAAAGGCGCCAGGGTCGAGCTTGGATTTGGCCGCGACCTCCGGGCCGGGAATGCCCAAGCCCATTTGCAGGTCCTCTTCGTTCCCCACCAGCACGTCCACGTGCTCGACGATGCGCGCGATCACCGCCAGTGCCCGCTCATGCCCGCCCCAAATATTCCAAAGCTTGGCGCGATAGTTCAAGTCAAACGAAGTGATGGCGCCCGCCGCCTTGGCCGCTTTCATGGCCTCCGCAATGAGCTGCCCGGTGGTTTCCGACAACGCCGCAAAGATTCCGCCACTGTGAAACCAGCGGACGCCAGCGCCGAAGATGGCCGTCCAATCGAAATCCCCGGGTTTGAGCATGGCCCCGGCTTCGTTGGCGCGATTATAGAAGACCACGGGAGCGCGCACGCCCATGCCGCGATCGCTGTACACGGCGGCCATGTTGGGGCCGTTCACGCCATTGTGCTTGAAATGCTTGTAGAAAGGCTTCACGCCCATGGCGCGCACCCGCTCGGCGATCAGATCGCCGATGGGATAATCCACCATCGCTGACGCCACGCCCGTTTGCAGGCGAAAGCAATCCGCCAGGTTGGCGGCGCAGTTGAACTCACCACCGCTGACGTGAATGCGGCATTCGGTGGCCTTGCGAAACGGAATGATTCCGGGGTCGAGCCTGTGCACGAGGGCGCCCAGGGATAATAAATCCAGCGCCCCCGTGGGAGAAATATTGAGGCCGTATTTCATGGTTATCCTTTTCTAAACGGTATATTGGCCGGACGCCACCTTGCCGCCGTGCCCTGTCCAGTTGGTGTGGAAGAACTGGCCGCGTGGCTGGTCCACACGCTCGTAGGTGTGCGCGCCGAAAAAGTCGCGCTGTGCCTGGAGCAGGTTGGCCGGCAAGCGTCCAGTTCGGTAGCCGTCGTAAAACCCCAGCGCCGTCGTGAAAGCGGGCGTGGGCACACCACCCTTCACTGCGTGGATGATGGCGCGGCGCCAGGCCGCTTGATAACGGGTTAAGGCCTTCCTGAAAAAGTTATCCAGAAGCAGGTTGCTGAGTTTTGAATTCTTATCGTAGGCTTTCTTGATTTCGCCGAGGAAGCGGCTGCGGATAATGCACCCACCCCGCCACATGAGGGCGATACCCCCGAAGTTCAGATTCCATTTTTGATCCTTGGCGGCTTCGCGCAGGAGCATGTAACCCTGGGCATAAGAAATAATCTTGGAACAATAGAGCGCGCAGCGAACGTCTTCCACGAATTTTGCGCGGTCGGGCAATTTCTTGGAGCGCCGGGGCCCCTTCAGAATTGCCGAGGCTGCCACGCGTTCCTCCTTGATCGCCGAGAGGCAGCGCGAGAACACCGCTTCCCCGATCAGCGTCACCGGCATACCGAGGTCAAGTGCGCTGAGGCAGGTCCACTTACCCGTACCCTTCTGGCCCGCCGTGTCGAGGATTTTATCGACAATAGGCGTGCCGTCCTCGTCCTTCTTGGCGAAGATCTGGCTGGTGATATCAATGAGATAGCTATCCAGTTCACCTTTATTCCAGTCGGCAAATACCTCGTGCAGTTCGTCGGGATTGAGGCCCAGCACGTCTTTCATCAACTGGTAGGCCTCACAGATCAGTTGCATGTCGCCGTACTCGATGCCATTGTGCACCATCTTTACGTAATGGCCGGCGCCGTCCTCACCCACCCAATCACAGCAGGGCGTGCCGTCCTCGACCTTGGCGGCGATGGCCTGGAAGATTTCCTTCACATGCGGCCATGCGGCGGGATTGCCGCCTGGCATGATCGAGGGCCCATGGCGCGCGCCTTCCTCGCCTCCGGAGACGCCGGTCCCAATGAAGAGCATCCCCTTTTCGGCAAGGTATTTTGTGCGGCGGCTGGAGTCCGGCCAGTGCGAATTGCCCCCGTCGATGATGATGTCGCCCTTTTCAAGGTGCGGCAGGATATCCTCGATCATGTGGTCGACGGCGTCGCCCGCCTTCACCATCAACATGATGCGCCGGGGCGGTTTGAGCAACTGGACAAACTCCGCCATGGAATGCGCGCCCACCACCTGGGTGCCGGCAGCTTCGTTCTTTAGGAAATCATCCACCTTGGAGACGGTGCGATTAAACACCGCCACCTTGTAGCCGTGGTCGTTCATGTTTAAAACCAGATTCTGGCCCATGACCGCCAGGCCAATCAGTCCAATATCGCAACTTGCGTTTGACATGTTACCTCCCGAGGAATTTGCTGGAGCGCTTGGGGTACTTGTCCAACGAGGGCTTCGCTTGCAGAGCGGGCCAGCTTCCAACCTTACCCGAGGTCAAATGCGCCTCAGCAAGACCGTACCACTCCCGAGCTTCTATCTCGGGTTCCCCATTCTAACCAAAACTTGTGGCTTTGGGTTGCAAAGTTTTGGGAGTGGGCAGATGCCAGGATAGTTTGTCGCTTTTTTTCATGGGAAGGCCTCACCAGGCCCCTCATTGGATCAACCCGCAAGTGATGAAGGGCGCGTGAAGAATGGCCATTGCGGCGCTCCGACCTTCGACATAGAATGCGGACCAATCCGAATTTGCCGATTCTTCGCCCGGTGAGGTGATTTGTGCCCAGCAATCAGATTCCCGTTCACCCAGAACAGTCTCCGCGGCTCTCTTCTCATTTCGGCGTGCTAGTGCGCGAGGATGTTGCCTTTGCAAACCATAAAGGCGTCGAAAAGGGCGGCATTCGCAAGCAGACTGAGCAAGCCCTGGAGAAACTCCAGGAGCCCTTGCGAAAGTTCCTGGAACCCGACGAGGCCGTGTTTTGCATCACCCGCGCCCAGATCATGCCCAGCGGTGTCGAGCAGTTTTTCCTGGGCTGGCACGCGATGTTCCTGGCGCCAGCCGTGCTCGTCTTGACGAATCGACGGCTCTTGCATTTGCTCGTGCAACGGAATGGATCGTGGAAAAGAAGCCTGCGTTGCGCGAATTGGGGTGACATGGAAGAAGCCAAAGTGAAGGGCCTCCTGGGTGCACGACTCCACACCAAATTCCGCGATGGCAGGAAAGAGATCTACTCGGGGATTACCGGCAATAACAAGAACAAAATCCGGCTTTTGCTGGAGACCTTGATTCCCGTCGCGGCTGGCGAGGCCTCGCCGGCCCTTGCGATGACCAGTCTCTGCCCGGAATGCCGGTCGCCGCTCACTCCCGGTCTTTATGAATGTCCTCATTGCCGCATTGCCTTCAAAGACGAGAATACCGCGATGAAACGTGCGTGGCTGATCCCCGGCGGTGGCTTCTTCTACATCGGCCATCCTCTCCTTGGAATCCTCCATGCGTTTTTGGATGTCGTTTTGATCTGCGCGGTGGGCTATTGGGTTCTGGTCGGCGTGGGGGTTGTGCCTCCGGATACTAATCCCGGCGAGGCGCCCATGGACAAGGCCTCGGCCCTGGTCGCTGCCGCCCTGATGGGAGGGATACTGGCCATGGATAAATGGGTCGTGGCGACGGTGGCACGGAAGCAGGTCCGAAACTACATTCCCCTGTCGTGACCTGGTTGGCTAGGAGAGCAAAACCTTCGATCGAGTGGCTTCTCGACTCCGTCGAAATATGTTATTGAATTCCGCGCAGTAATGATGTCGGTTGCCTCTCGGGTATCATCCCGAAATCAAATCCGGCTTGATTCTCGACCGGGTCTGATAACTCACTAATCCCTTGGGAGAACCTTTCATGCCCCTAAAACTGAAATCCGCCAACGAATGCCAACTGGATGTTCTGACCTTTGGCGAGTGCATGATCCGCCTGAGCCCGCCGGGCCACCAGCGCATTGAGTTCGCGCCGTATTTCGAGGCTTGGGTGGGCGGTGGCGAGTACAACGTCAGTTACGCGCTCAGCCGCCTGGGCCTGCGCACCTCGTGGGTTTCGCGCCTGGTAGAAAATCCCCTGGGCGCGTTCATTCGCAATCACGCCCGCGCTTCGGGAATGGACATCAGCCATGTCGTCTGGATTCCCTACGACGGCGTGGGAAAGGCCGACCGCATTGGCCTGAACTTTACCGAAGTCGGCATCGGCGTGCGCAGCAGCTTGACCATGTACGACCGCGGCCACTCCGCCGCCGCCCACGTTCAGCCTGGCGAGGTCGATTGGCGAGGTATTTTCGCGCGCGGCGTGCGCTGGTTCCACACCGGAGGAATCTGCACGGCGCTCAGCGATTCCAGCGCTGCCGCAGTGAAAGAAGCTATGGAAACCGCACACGCGGCCGGCGCGATCGTGAGCTACGACCTGAATTTCCGCAGTAAGCTGTGGTCGAGTGCCAAGGCCATCGAGGTGACCAACGGCCTGGTGCCTTTTATCGACGTGCTGATTGGTAATGAAGAGGATTTCCAAAGAGTCCTGGGGTTCGAGGTGGAAGGCGTGGACGAATCGCTGAAGGAGCTGCCGGTGGAGGGCTACAAGAGAATGGTCGAGCAAGTCGTGGATAAGTTCCCGCACATTCAGGCCGTGGGCACCACGCTGCGGGAGGTGGTGAGCGGGCTCGTCAACAACTGGTCGGCGATTCTCTATTTCGAAGGGGAGTTCTACCAGTCCAAGCGTTACGAAGGCCTGGAGATTGAAGATCGCGTGGGGGGCGGCGACGGCTTTTGCAGCGGGTCCATCTACGCCCTGCTTGCCGGCGGAAGCCTGCAAGAAGCGGTGGATATGGGCGCGGCGCACGGCGCCCTTCTACAATCCACCCGCGGCGACACCAGCATGATTACTTTGGAAGAGGTGAGGCACGTTATGAAGGGCGGCTCGGCGCGCATTAAACGCTGAGAGAACCTCTCACCCTGTGATAAGTTGGAGGCAGCAAAACAGCAGTGGATAAATCGCAATGCGGGGAGCACTTATGCAGATACTTTTTCGTTTAGGAATAACCCTTTTCCTGCTGGCGGTATGTTCCGTGGCCCAAGGCAAACACATCATCACTTACGAAGACTTGGCCAAGGTGCAGCGAATCGCCGATCCGCAGTTATCGCCGGATGGCAAGTGGATCGCTTACGAAGTCGCCGTGGTCGATCTCGCCGCCAACAAGAAGGTCAGCCACATCTGGGTGGTGTCCGCCGAGGGCGGCGAGCCGCGCCAACTGACGCGAGGGGACGGCTCCGACATGCGCCCGCGGTGGTCGCCCGACGGCAAATCTCTGGCGTTCATTTCCACACGCGGAGGCAGCTCGCAATTGTGGATTCTGCCCCTGCAGGGCGGTGATCCCCACCCCCTCACTTCCCTTTCGACGGAAGCCGATGGCGTCACTTGGGCCGCCCATGGCGACGTGTTGCTCTTCACCTCGCAGGTCTATCCCGACTGCGCGGATGAGGAGTGCAACGCGCGCCGTCTGAAAGAAGCGGCGGACAGCAAAGTCAAAGCGCAGATCTTCACCGAACTGCTCTTCCGACATTGGGACTCCTGGCGGGAGGGCCGGTACACGCACCTTTTCTCCATTTCCGCCAAAGGCGGCACACCCCGCGACCTGACTCCCGGCGCTTATGATTCGCCCACGTTTTTCCTCGGTGCGCCGGATGGCTACGCGATTTCACCCGACGGGACGGAGGTTTGCTACACCTCGAACCGCAGCAAGGGCTCCGCGGGCCAGTCCGCGGCGGCTTGGACCACCAACAATGATCTTTACCTTGTGGGAGCGCAGGGGGGCGAACCGCTCAACATCACCAGCGACAATCCGGGCTCGGATGCGTCGCCGCAATACTCTCCCAACGGACGCTACATCGCTTACACCTCCCAGGCGCGCGATGGCTACGAATCCGACCTCTTCCGGCTGCGCGTTTACGACCGTGATGCGGGAAAAATTGTCGACCTCACACCGGGATTTGACCAGTGGGTATCAGGCTTCGCCTGGGCGCCCGACAGCAACACCATTTATTTCACGGCGCCTGACCACACCCTGCAGCCGGTTTTCAAAACTTCCGTGAGCATGCCCAAAGTCGAAAAAGTGTTGGAAGGCATGAATGACGACCTCAGCGTGAGTCCGGATGGCAAGTGGCTGGTCTTGACCCGGACCAGCCTGACGCAGCCGGCTGGAATCTATCGGGTGGCCATATCAGGCGGCACGCCCACCCTGCTGACCCACGAAAACGACGCGCTGCTGGCGGATCTTGACATGAATCCCGCCGAGTTGGTGACCACGCACGGCGCGCTGGGAGCGGAAATCCAAAGTCTCATGCTGAAGCCGCCGGGGTTTGACCCTGCCAAGAAGTACCCGGGCCTTCTGCTTGTTCATGGCGGCCCGCAGAGCGCCTGGGAAGACGCTTGGAGCTATCGCTGGAATGCCCAAATGTTTGCCGCGCACGGCTACGTGGTGCTGATGACGAACTTCCACGGTTCGACAGGCTATGGCCAGAAATTCGTGGAAGAAATTTCCGGCGATTGGGGCGGCGCGCCCTTTCAGGATTTGATGAACGCTACGGACTTTCTGGAAAAACTGGACTTCGTCGATAAGTCGCGCATGGTGGCTGCGGGCGCCTCATTCGGAGGATTCATGATCGATTGGATCGCCACCCACACCGACCGCTTTAAGGCGTTGGTCTCGCACGACGGCGTGTATGACAATCCCAGCATGTACGGCGAGACGGAAGAAATCTGGTTCGATGAGTGGGAATTCAAAGGGGTGCCCTGGGACAAGGATTCCATGGCGCTGCGCCAAAAATGGTCGCCCTCGAGCTTTGTGCAGAACATCAAAACGCCCATGCTGCTGGTGGAAGGGGCGCGTGATTTCCGCGTGCCGGAAGGCCAGGCCTTTCAACTGTTCTCAGCCCTGCAACGGCGAGGCATCCGATCCAAGCTGCTGTACTTTCCCGATGAAGGCCACTGGGTCCTAAAGCCTCAAAATAGTCAGTTGTGGTACAAGACAGTGCTAGGGTGGCTGGATGAAAACGTGAAGTAGCGGAAAGAGGCTCAAAATGCCGCGGTGAGCATGCGCCGTCGGCGCCGGGGGGGTTCCCATCGGACTAAAGCACATGCACCTGCTTGGCTTGAAACACCAACGTGCCTGCCGGAATGTTGACCCCGTTGATGGTGACCGCCTTGGGTTCGTAGTAGGGCATGCCCTTGACCAGCAGGGTGTTCAGTGTCGTTATGCCGCCCAATCCCGTCACATTAACATAAGCAGTCTGGTTATTGGTGACGACATAGATGGGGACTCCGTTCAACAACGCGCAGCAGGGAGCGAGAATGAAGACGCCGGTTGCGTCGTCCGACCCGATCTGTAACATCGAATTCATCGTCCCCTGCATCGACTGTAATTTCAGATAAATTGACGTGGGCTCGACGATAAAGGGCACGGTTGGGACTGTCCCATTAAAATTCGGAGGCTTGATGTAAGCTCCGTGTACGACGAGCTCCTGACCCACGGCCAAATTCTGCGGTCCAAAAGAAAGGTTGGCAAAGTTCGGGCCCAGGACAGAGGCCTGATAGGTCGGGTTGGTAGTAAGGTCGACTTGGTAAATGATATCAAACAGCAAGGTGGAGATATCCGCGGGCTCGGCGTCATGCACCCACAAATTGAGTTGCGTAGGATTCCCGGCTGGATCCGTTTTGATGGAAACAATCGGGCCAATCAGAGCCGTGCTCGGATTCACTCCCGATTCCGTTGGGAATGGGTTCTCAAGCGCCTGGACCTCCACCGTCTTTGCCGCAAGGTTCCCCTGGCTATCGAGGATAGCGTTGACTTCCACATAGCTATTGGGGAGGAGGTGTGCGAGGTCCGCAAAACCAATTTTGTTGGTGGTGGCGGTCAGATTCATCGGCAAGTTCGGAGCGTCCGCCGTGGACGGTGAGAGGACTTGCATCGAGAAGCTGCCCGTGTAGGTGGGATTCGAGGTGGTATTGGTGTTGGAGATGCTCCTTACAAACCCCCACAGGTCGTCCAGTTCGCCAAATCCATTAGGATTGATGGCGCCCGTCGGGCTGGTAGCTGACAACTGCGTGAGGTTGGCCACGGCAGTGATCTGCCCGGTAAGGTTCCCCGAGGAATTCGTCGCGAGCATGCGCAGGACGTCAAAATCCAGAAGCATAACGTTGGCTTGCCCGGGGGTGATGACCAGGGGAGTATTGAGCATGATGGTGGGCTGGGAGTTTGTGAAGGTCGTTGTGTAGGCACGCACGGGCGGGCTCAGGGTAGGGTCATAGGCGGCTATCTGCGCAAGCTCAAAATTAAGATTCATCTGATTGTAGCTCCCCGCCCGCATGGGAAACTCATACAGGATCGTGTTGAAATCGCGAAGCTGTTGCAGGTTCAGGCGGATTTCCGGAGCAAAGGAGGGCGTGGTGTTGATGTACCCTATAGCGTTCCCGCCCTCGACGGGAGTAAAACTCAAGTTCTGGATGACGACATTGGCGGAAATCGCATTGCAAAGCGGCGCATCCTGCACAATGGTTATCAAAGTTCCGGTGCCTGGGTTGGGACTGCTGGTGGATGTCGAGGAGTTAGAGCAGCTTGTTAAGAATCCGGCAACCAGCACCGCGCCAATAATCTTCACCAGCCTACCTTGGGGCTTCCGTCTCAAGAGTCTCCTTCAGCTTACGTATGGGAATGGCACTCCGCTGCGGCAACCTGGGGATCCCGGCTCTTGCCCCGGTGGTTATCAGCACAGACCCGCGCCTCTTCCTCAGATGATGTTAGCCCGCCATGGGTTTTCCGCATGCTGGGGCCACAAAGCCTGGATTCCGATAAATACAGTGAATTGACCGCAGAAGGCAAGAGGTATTCCATTATTTCTGCTCGGCTTTACGGCGGCGGATGAAGGCCGGCACGTCCAGGTCGTCCTCCTGAATCTCCTTGCTCACATTGGGAGTTGGCGCTTCCACCGGCAATTTCTCTTTTTTGGCCATCATATTCTTGACGCTCTGTTGCGCGGTACGCACTGCCGGGGAGATCGTTGACAAAGGTTTAATCCCCATCCTCTCGGACTTAATCCCGGTGGCGATCACAGTTACCTTGACGGCATCTCCCATGGACTCATCGTGGACGGCGCCAAAGATAATGTTGGCGTTCTCCGCGGCGGCCTTCTGCACGATGGTTGAAGCCTCATGCACCTCATACAGCGTAAGCTTGCTCGAGCCAGTAATGTTCAGCAGAATGCCGTGGGCTCCAGTGATGCTCGCATCCTCGAGCAAGGGGCTGGCCATGGCGCGGTTCGTCGCCTCCACGGCGCGGTTTTCTCCGCTGGCCACGGCGGTTCCCATCACGGCATAGCCCATGCCTTCCATAATCGCTTTGATGTCGGCAAAGTCACGGTTAATAATCCCGGTGATGGTGATGATGTCGGAAATTCCCTGCACCCCCTGCCGCAGAATATCGTCAGCAATGCGAAACGCCTCGAAGAAGCTCGTCCCTTTATCGACGAACTGCATCAGCCGCTCGTTGGGAATGCAGATGACGGTATCCACGGCCTGACTCAGCTCCGCCAAGCCCTGCTCGGCCTGCATCATGCGGCGCTTGCCCTCGAAGGCGAAGGGCTTGGTCACCACCGCCACGGTGAGCGCGCCCAGCTCGCGCGCCAGGCTGGCGACGATGGGAGCGCCCCCCGTCCCCGTTCCGCCGCCCAACCCGGTGGTGACAAACACCATGTCCGCGCCTTCCAGGGCTTCGATGAGCTTTTCCGTGTCCTCAAGAGCCGCCCGCCGCCCAATTTCCGGGTTGCCTCCCGAACCCAATCCCTTGGTCAACTTCGTGCCCAGTTGAATCTTTAAGGCGGCTTTGGAAGCCTGGAGCGCCTGGGCATCGGTATTGGCCACGAGAAAGTCAACGCCTTTAACGTCGGCAGCGATCATGCGGTTGACCGCATTGCCGCCACCTCCCCCGACGCCGATCACCTTAAGTTTGGCGCCGTCGCGCAGTTCATCCGAGAAATCCACCCGGAGATCCCCCATGCCAGTATCACTCCCCATGATGGCACCCCTTCCTAATTGCCGATTGTCGATTGAGGATGGGCAATTCCTGCAATCGGCAATCCCTCAGTGGCTCACTTTATTCCATAGCTTCCCGAAGAACCCCGTGGTCTCCTTGGCGTCACGCAGCAAGCGTAGGCGGTACCCATGAATCGCCAACCCTACCACGGTCGAGAACGCCGGGTCAGGGAGTGTTTCTCCCATCGCTTCCAGCCCGGTGGGAATGGCCACCCGCACGGGGATGCCGAAAGTTGACTCCGCCAGGGCCGCCAAACCGCCGAGCTTGGCTCCCCCACCGGTCAGAACCACTCCGGCTCCCAACTGGTTCTCGCAACCCGAGCGGCCAATTTCCGCCCGAATCAACTCCAGCAGTTCCAACGCGCGCGGCTCAATGATCTCAGTCAGCATGGCGTAACTCACCACGCGGGAAGGCCTTTCCCCCACGCTGGGAACCTCCAGCAGCGTGTCAGCGGGCTTGGAGAGGTCCCGCTCGCCCCAGGCCTTTTTCATCTTTTCCGCTTCCGGAATGGGCGTACGCAGCCCCACCGCAATATCATTGGTGAAGTGTTCGCCGCCCACGGGAATGACGGCAGTGTGCCGCACCACCCCCGCGTGATAAACAATCAGGTCCGAAGTGCCACCGCCGATATCCACCAGCGCCACGCCCAGCTCCCGCTCATCAGCGGCGAGACACGCTGCACCGGAAGCGAGCGGCTCAAAAACCGTGTCCTGCACCGTCACCCCGGCATGGTTTACTGCCGTCACCACGTTTTGAGAAGCGGCGATGGACGCGGTCACCAGGTGCACATTCACGGCCAGGCGCGCCCCCACCATCCCCACGGGGTCCCGGATGCCGTCCTGGGAATCCAGCAGGAATTTTTGCGGAAGCACCTGAAGAAGCTGGCGATCCTCCGGAAGCGTGATGCCTTGGGCCGTCTGAATGACTCGCCGCAAATCATCCCGCTCCACTTCGCGGGTCGCGGTGGGAGACTTCCCCAACGTAATGGCCCCCCGGGAATTCACTCCTTTGATGTGCGCGCCAGCCACTCCCACGTAAGCAGAATCAATAGACACGCCTGCGGAAGCTTCCGCGGCCTCCATGGCTTTCTTCACCGCCAGCGCCGTCAGGTCGAGGTTTACGATCGCCCCCTTGCGCCATCCCTTCGATTCCGCGACGCCCAGGCCCGCCATTTCCAGCTTCCCTTCCGAGTTCGGCTTGCACACGAGAGCGCTGGTTTTAACGCTACCCAAATCGAGCCCGACAATAAAGTTGTCCTTGCGCGCCAAGCTTTAATTAGTCCTTTCGGTCGCCGCTGGAGGAAATTGCCGGCTCCGGAGCCGGTGCTGGCGCCTTTGGGTCCACGATGACCTGGTTGCGATAACGCAAATCCACCGAATCAAGTTTACCATTCGATTTCTGAATCTCCGGGAGCAGGGCCAGGAAGTTCCGGAATCGCTCAAGAAAATCCTTCTGCCCGAAATGCACTTGCACGGTTTGTTGCCCACTGATGAGCAGGGCTCTGAGGTCCTCAGCATCCGTCAGGTAAACTTCCGAAATCATCCAGCCCGCGCGGGGAACTTCCACCCCCAATTGCCGCATGAACTCCTGGTAAAGAGCCAGACGCGCGCGGCGCTCGTCGATGCTGGCAAGGTTTTCCAGCCCATAGAGCACGGGGAAATCAAAAGCCCCGTTTTCGGGCTTCTCCAGCAGCATGCCGTCCCCATCAACCAGGCTCACCCGCCCGCCGACATTAGCATAGGCCACGGGGGTCCGTTCGGTGATGTGCACCAGCAGTCCGTGGGGCAAGACGCGCGTTACGGAGGCCTCACGCACCCAGGGCAGAGTTTCCACCCCTCGCCGCCGGACATCCAGGGACATGCGGAAAACGTTGGTCCCCGTCTTGAGGTCCCCCGTTAACGGCAACCCCAGCGCGCCCAGCACTTCCTCGCGCGAAACGAAGTGGTTCCCCACCACCACGATGTCTTCCGGTGACGTCAGCACGAAATGGGGAGAGGTCAGCGCGAACGTCGCCAAACCATAGCCCGCGAAGGCGACGGGCAACAGCACCACGATCACAAACAGCGCCACGCGCACTCGCCGCGATATCCGGCTGCGCCGCACGGGAACCGATTTCTGCCGTCGCAGGTAAGGAGACTCCTCTTCCGAGTCCAACTCATCCTGCACCGGGAGTTCGTCTTGTTCAACTAACTCCATAGTTTTTCACCATACTCATACGCAGAGCGAAGTCAAAACGCAAAACTCAAAAGGCAAGACCTGCCGCTTTGGACTCTTGACTTTTAACTTTTGCGTTTTGACATTTGACTTTCTCATCTGCCTCCTGCCTCCCGCGCCATCTGCAGCACGGGCATCTTGCCCGTGACTTGTACGGCCAGGATGGCCGTGCTACGCCACAGCCCGCTCCTTCAACTCTTTCGCCAGCGCCTCACCGATTTTCCACACGCTTCCGGCGCCAATGGTAATGATCAGGTCGCCGGGCCGAGCGTCGTTCAGGAGTTCCTTCAACACCTGTTCGTCTGACGCATAGCGCGCGTTGTTTAAACCCAGTTCGTGCATGCGGCCCACCAGCAATCCCGAACTTACACCGGGCAGCGGCGGTTCACTGGCGCCATAGATATCCAACACGTAAACGCGGTCGCAACCCTCGAAGCAGCCGGCAAAATCATCCAACAAGAATTTGGTGCGCGAATAGCGGTGCGGTTGGAAAATGGCGATGATGCGCTTGGCCCCGCGCAGGCGCGCCGCATCGAGGGTGGCGCGAATTTCCGTGGGGTGATGGCCGTAGTCGTCCACGATGGTGATGCCATCCATCTCCGCCTTGATCTGAAAACGCCGATCCGCGCCACGAAAGCGCTCCAGCCCTTGGCGAATCTGCTCGGCGGTAAGATCCAGTTCCAATCCTACCGTCACCGCAGCCAGGGCATTCTGCACATTGTGCCGGCCGGGAACATGGATGGAGAACGGTCCGAGAACATTGCCTTTCACCACCGCGTCAAACACCGAGCCGGCGGGCGTAAGCTCGCGAATCCTCCCTTGAATGTCGGCGCCATCATCCATGATCCCATAAGTGACCACTCGACGGCGCAGACTGGGTATCAGGGTTTGCATTAACGTTCGCCAGGGCGGGTCGAAACATGCCACCACGGTTCCGTAAAAAGGGACTTTGTTCATGAAAGAAACAAACGCCGCGGCAATATCATCGAGGTCGCGGTAGTGGTCGAGGTGTTCACGGTCAATGTTCGTGACCACGGCAATCGCCGGCAGCAGATAGAGGAACGAACGGTCGCTCTCATCCGCCTCCACCACCATCAAATCGCTTTTCCCCAACCGGGCGCTGGAGCCGAAAACGTCGAGCCGTCCACCAATCACCGCCGTGGGGTCGAGCTTCGCCTCCGCGGTCATCACCGCGATCATTGAGGTGACCGTGGTCTTGCCGTGGGCGCCTGCCACCGCCACGCTGAACTTCATGCGCATTAATTCCGCCAGCATTTCGGCGCGCGGGATAACGGGAATCTGTCGCTGGTGCGCTTCCTGAATTTCCGGATTGTCCGCGGCCACGGCGGACGACACCACCACCACTTGCGCCTCGCTGGCATTGCTGGCGGCATGGCCTTCAAATACCCGCGCGCCCAGGCTCGCGAGGCGCTCGGTTACGGGAGTGGCCTTCTGATCTGAACCCGATACCTGAAAGCCCAGATTCAGCAACACCTCGGCGATGCCGCTCATCCCGATGCCGCCGATGCCTACGAAATGTATCTTGCGAATTTTGCCGAGCATATGTCAGCGATCCGTTGCACGAACAGGCGAAAATCGAAACTCGAAAATCGGGTCGTAGGGGCAACCCTCGTGGTTGCCCTCGATGGTTCAACAATCTCTTTACTGCCACCGAATTAGCTTTAGGCTCGCGTCCACGCTCTCGAGAATTGCCTCGTCTTCAATCTCATGGGCGCGAACCGTTTCGAGTCGAAGAAAATAGATCGGCCCGCCCCCTGGACGAAACGCCAGAAACACTTTTATTACGCGATCCCCGCACACGATGCTTCCCTGCGCGCCAGTGAGCCTACCGACTCGGGCCTGCTCCACTTCTGGTCGGCTGGAAGCGCAGGTGGCAAAAGTCAGTTCATCTCTTACGCCTTCCTCTGGACTCTTCCACTCCAGGCTATTGGGCTCGCCGAGGACAAAGATCTTGCCACCGGAAAGTAACAAGATTTCTGGGCCCCGCTCAGGCCCAGCTTGATTACCTGTCATGCCTTTCAAGCCACGAGGAACCTTAATTGCATACCCGAGCGCGGGATTGCGATAGACACCTTCAATCCATCTCGTGTCAGCCCGGGCCACACCGATGCTGGCTACTAGAAGCACTATCGAAGCGAGTTTCGAATTTCGAGTTTCGATTTTTGTGCTTCCCCTCAACCTGCTACGCCTTCCTAACAAAATGTTCCACCATATCCGCAATCCGCGCCGCGGCGTCGGGCCGGGCCAAACGGCGCGCGCACGTTTCCATGCGTTCGAGCGTCGCGGGGCTCGCCATCAATTCCCGGATCTCTCCCGCCAGCCGCTCCGGCGTCAACTCCGATTGCACGATGACGCGCGCCGCTCCCGCCTGTTCCATGGCCCGGGCGTTTTCCAACTGGTGCTGATCCGTGGCGCCGGGGAAAGGTATCAGAATTGCTGCTCGACCGGCAGCGGCCAGTTCGGCCACGGCCGTGGCGCCCGCGCGCGAAATCACCAAATCCGCCTGCGCCAGCGTGCCAGGCATGTCATCGATAAAGGCATGAACCTCAGCGACCAGGCCATGTTCCTGATAGGTCTTCCGCACTTCATTATAGTCATGGTCACCGGTTTGGTGGATGATTCTCATCCCGCCGGGCAATGCCTCATTTTCGGGCGCCGCCAACGGTGTAGCGCCGGGCTTTAGCCCGGCAGTCGGAGTGTAGGGCCGAACGGCGTTCGGCCAAGGGCCAGCGCCGCTGGCCCCCACATGTCGGGTTGCGGCATCGCCGCCCTGCGCCGACCTAAAGGTCGGCGCTACTCTGCCCGCATCGCGCGCCAGCAACGGTAAAGCTCCCAACATTGCTCGGTTGATCGCACTCGAACCTTGACTACCTCCCACCACAAGCACGGTAAACGGTGCCACAGCCGCCTTGGTGCATCGCGGTGGAATCTCGAAAAACGCCCGGCGCACCGGATGCCCCGTCACGCGTGCCTTCTCTCCGTAAAGGTGCGCCGTTCCTGCAAATCCCACCGCCGCCGCGCGCACCATGGGCCCCAAAAGGCGATTAGTAAAACCCGGCCGCGCGTTCGGCTCGATCAAAATCGTGGGAATATCCCTCAGCGCCGCTTCTATCATCACAGGACCCGCCAGGTAGCCGCCCACGCCTACGACCACCTGAGGCTTGAACTCATGCAAAATCCCCGCCACCTCAATCGCGGTGCGGGGCAAAACCAAGAGGTTGCGCAACCGCTGAAGGCCGCCGATGCCCTTCAAGCCCGCCGCCTTAACGACGCGAAGGCGGAAGCCCGCCGCCGGGATCAGCTTCGCTTCCAACGGGCGATGCGTGCCCAGGAATTCGATTTCGTAAGGAGAGCCCGAGCGCTCCCCACGCGCGCGCAATTCCTCGGCCACGGCAAGGGCCGGGAAAATGTGCCCACCCGTTCCGCCCGCGACCATCAGAATTCGCGCTCCCGGAGGAGGATCGTCAGTATTCATTTTCTGGTCGTGCTGATCATTTATTCCCTATCCCCAAGGAAGAGCAAGTCAAAAGGCAAAGCGTAAAAGTCAAAAGGCAAAAGTAAGGGCAAAGAACAAGTCAAAAGGCAAAAGGCAAAAGTAAGGACGAAGAACAAGGCAAAAGGTAAATGTCAAAGCCAAACATCCGAACAAGGCAAAAGGCAGAAGTACAAACCCAGAAACCGCATGTGTTCTGCCCTGCGACCTTAGCTTTTGCTCTTTGATTTGTCCTTCGCTTTTCACTTTTGCCTTTTGACTTTTGCGCTTTGCCTTTTGACTTGCTCTTCCCACTCCTGTCAGCTAGCTTGCTGCGAGATATTCAGCAAAATGCCCACCGCCACAAGATTCACGAGCAAAGACGATCCTCCATAGCTTACAAAGGGAAGGGGAATCCCCTTGGTGGGCAAAAGTCCCAGCACCACGCTCATATTCACCAAGGCCTGCCCGACGATCATCACCGTCAACCCGATTGCCAGCAGACGCCCAAAGTCATCCTTGCAACCCGCACTCGCCCGCAGCCCCCGCACCAGGATCAGGGCGAAGACGGCCACAATCGCGACGGTCCCGATCAATCCGAGTTCTTCTCCCACCACGGCGAAAATAAAATCCGTCTGAGGCTCGGGTAGGAAGAAGAGTTTCTGCTTGCCTTCCATCAGCCCCACGCCGGTAATGCCCCCGGTTCCTACAGCAATATAGGATTGGAGAACCTGAAATCCCTTGCCCAAGGGGTCGGCGTAGGGATTCAAGAACGCCAGAACGCGGTTGTGGCGATAGGTGGAGTGAAAAACGACCCAGTACAGGGCAGGCAACGCGGAAAGTCCAGCCAGCGCGAAATAGCGAAGATCCATCCCTGCGGAAAAGAGCATGGCCGCCAGGATCAGGCCCAAGGCCAGGGTGGTTCCCAAATCAGGCTCCTTCAAGACCAACAGTCCCATGATGCCGGCAACCAGAGTGATCGGAGCCAGGGTATGCTTCCAATCGTTCACCTCACCTTTGCGCAGATCCAGGAAATACGCCAGGAAGACCACCAGAATAATTTTGGCGAACTCCGAAGGCTGAAAGCTTGCCGGCCCCAAGTGAAACCACCGGTGGGTATTGTGGCTGCGGTCAACAAACAGTACGACAACCAGAAGGACAAACTCGAGCCCCAGCGCGGGAAAAACCACCAGGGGACTTGCCAGGCGCCGGTAGTCCGTATGCATCAGGATGGCTACCGCGATCAGGCCACCTGTCGCCCAAGCCAGTTGCCGGAGCAGGAAGTAATCCGCGTTATTGTACCGATCGGCGGCCATAACCGCGGAGGCGCTGAAGACCATCAGGGCGCCAAACAGCACCAAGCCCACCACGGCGGCAAACAGAATCTTGTCGGATTGGAGTTGCCGTGCCATAGAAAACTAGTGACAAGTGACAAGTGACGAGTGACGAGCAGGCGAAAGACGAAACTCGAAAATCGAAACTCGAAAATCGCCGCGATTTTTGATTTTCGAGTTTCGATTTTCGAGTTTCGGTCCTTGCTGGCCTGTCACTTGTCACTCCCGTCGAAAAGCCTCGGCTGCCGGGGAGCGGGCGCCTCGGACTTCTCTTGGCCCTCGGACTGTCCTTCGACCCCGGACTCCGGACTCCGAACCCCGGACTTTTTCTCGCGCGCCTCAAAGGGCAAGACTTCATCGTCGAGGGTCTCCGCACTGCTCGCCGAGAGGGAGATCACCGGTTCGTCGTCGGGCTGGACCTGTGATTCCATTTCCGGCATTTCTGCGGCGTCCACCTCATAGACATAAGTCAACGGGACACGGGATACGGGAGGCTGGATTCGGGATTCGGGGCTCGGGCCTTCGGATTCGGAGCTCGATGCTGCGGGCTCGGGACTCGAGGTTGGGGGTTCAGGGCTGGGGGACAGGGATTCGGGATTCATACTTTGGGCGGAAGCCGAATCGCGAACCGCGTTCTCCGTGTCCCGTGTCCCGTGTCCCGTGTCCCGAAAAACGCCAGCCGTGTCCACAGCCGCCTCCACGCGCTCCTCAGCGGGTTCAACTGGCGGAGGCGACATTTCCGCGACCGGTTGTGGCGCCGAGCGCTCCGCGGGGGCAATTTCCGAGGGAGGCGCTTCCGCGACCTTCGCGGCCAGCTCAGGTGGCGCTTCCATCGCACGCGCGAGACCTTCCGAAAGGTCTTCCCAAACCACCTTCTCAGCAACGGGCGCGGGAGCAGGCGGCCGCGGAGGTTCCGCCAACGCAATGGGCACTTCTTCCGCCGCTGCCGTGGGCACGGCCGCCGGTTCCGGCAAGGGTTCAGCAGCCAGTGTTCCCACCGGCGGCGGCTCCGGCACAACCACAACCGGAGGTTTGGGGCGAACCACCCGGCCCGCCGACACATCATCCGCAAGGCGCTTTACAATCTCCTTGAACACGCGGCCGCGCTCCTCGTAATCCTTGAACTGATCGAAGCTCGAACAGGCGGGGGCCAGCAGCACGGTATCGCCCGGGCGCGACTGCGCAAAGGCCTGGTACACCGCGGTGTGGAGATCGCCCGCCTGGACCAGTTCCGTCGAGTGCGCGAGTTGTTTGGCAATCACCGGGGCAGCGGCTCCAATCAGTAAAACCTGGCGCACGCGCTCCTTGATGAGCGGAACGAGCGGCGTATATGGCGCCCCTTTGTCCTTGCCCCCCATAATCAGGTGGACACCGCGCTCAAAGGCTTCGAGGGACTTCATCGTGGCATCGACGCTGGTGGCCTTGGAGTTGTTATAGAAATCCACTCCCTCGATTTCCCGGACAAACTCCAAGCGATGCTCGACGGCCTGAAACGCCCGCACGGCCTTGCGAATGGCGGTGAAATCCGCGCCCAGCACGCACGCCGCGGTGGTGGCCGCCAGTACGTCTTCCAGGTTGAAATCGCCGCGCAGGTTCACGTCGCGCGTTTCAAACAGCTCGCGTTCCAGGTGCCGCACGCGATAGCACACCTTGCCCCCGGAAACGAAGACCCCGCTGGGGAGTTCACGGTGGCGGCTGAAGAGCACGGGGCGGCTGGAGACCTGCGCCCGAAGTCCGGCTACCCAGGGATCGTCAGCGTTCAGGACGGCATAATCCTGTCCCTGCTGGTTGCGGAAAATCTGACGCTTGGCCTGCGAATAGGCTTCCAGATTGGGGTGCCGGTCCAGGTGATTGGGCGAAAGATTGAGCATGACCGCCACATGCGGCCGGAATTCATGAATGCCTTCCAATTGAAAGCTGCTCAACTCGGTGACAAATTTCGTGCCGGACCGGGCGTGGTCCACCGCCGAACTCAGGGCATTACCGATGTTACCGCCCACGAAGGTCGGGAACCCGGAGGCCTTGAGCATATCGCCGAGCAGCGCGGTGGTGGTGGTCTTGCCGTTCGATCCGGTAATGCCCACCAGCGTTCCTTCCAGAAACCAGGTGGCAGCCTCCACTTCCGGATAAACGGGAATCTTCCGCTGGCGCGCCGCTTGAAGCTGCGGCAGGTCCCAGGGCACTCCCGGACTTATCACAATGACCTCGTGCGCGAGAAAAGTTTCCGCGCGTTGCAGCCCGAGTTCCAGCCCGACTTTGTCCTTGAGGAGCTGCGGCAGGACTTCGCGAAACTCCGCGGGAGGCTTGGAATCGGTCACGGTCACCACCGCGCCCCGGCGCGCCAGAGCGTGAGCCACCGAGAGGCCGCTTCGGGCCAGCCCCACCACCAACACGTGTTTGCCTTGGACGATCATGAAAGACGAAACTCGAAAATCGAAAATCGTGAGCTACGTACGGTCTGACTGCTTACGCGCAAGGGTTGCCCGAAGATACCCGTTCAACATCATTGCAACCCTTTGCAGCATCGCGTCCAGCTTGGATCCTTCATCTTCGCTGACAAAAGATTCATCCATGCAGGTGATAATGTGGTCGCGTAGCTCGTAGATTGAACCTCGTGCCTGGCGGCAAAACTGAACGTTTTCCTGGTAACCGAACCGTCCATACCCCTCTGCCAAGTTCGCTGTTACGGAGACTGCTGCGCGGCGAAGCTGAGAGGCCAGTCCGAACTTTTCAAAATCCGGCAATTTTTTCGCTAGCAAATATATCTGTCGTCGCATTTCTCTGGCAGCTTTCCAAACTTCCAAATCGGTAAAATCCTTTACAGTACGTCGCAAATTTGACGGGGCCACACCCCTATCTTTACCGAGCGTGGGATAGTCGAGTTTCGAGTTTCGATTTTCGATTTTCGTCCTTTCCCGATCTACCACCCTACCTCAGTTTCAACGTCGTCAGCGCAAAAAGGGCGAAAATCAGCCCCGCAATCCAGAAGCGCACGATGATTTTCGATTCCTTCCAGCCCGACAATTCAAAATGATGATGCAGCGGCGCCATGCGAAAGATGCGTTTGCCGCGCGATTGGAACGAGGCGACCTGGAGGATGACGGAAAGGGCCTCCACCACGAAAATCCCCCCGATAAAGGGCAGCAGCAATTCCTGTTTGACCAGCACCGCAACGACCCCCAGTGCTCCCCCCAGTGCCAGCGAGCCCACGTCGCCCATAAAGATTTCCGCCGGGTAGGCGTTGTACCAGAGGAAACCCAGGCTGGAACCCACCATCGAACCACAGAAAATGGTCAGTTCACCCACGCGCGGCAGATGTTCCAGGTCGAGATATTCAGAAAACACCGCGTGCCCTGCCACATAGGTCAGAACGGTCAAAGCCGATGCGGAAATCAGCAGGCATCCAATTGCCAAGCCATCCAGCCCGTCCGTCAGATTGACGGCATTGGAGGAGCCCACCAGCACCAGGATAACAAAGAGCAGAAAGGGAAGAAACGCCAAGGGGTATGTCCAACTATTCCCAAGAAAGCGCGAAATTAGAAACGTCGGATGGATACGCTTGAAGAAGGGGAAGGTCAGAGTGGTCGAGTATTGCCCGCGCGCGGACAAGAAGACCAGAATGACGCCGAAGATAAAACTCGCCAGAACCTGAAGCCAAAACTTTCCTCGCCCCGTCAGCCCCTTGTTCTGTTGGCGACGGACTTTCTGGTAATCGTCCCAAAAACCGATCCCCCCGAAAGCCAATGTCGTGCCCAAGGTGAGCCACACAAAAATATTGCTGAGGTCCGACCAAAGTAGCGTGGGAACCACCATGCAGAGAATGATCAGTACGCCACCCATGGTGGGCGTTCCCGCCTTGCCATGGTGCGCTTTCGGCCCGTCTTCGCGGATGAATTGGCCAATCTGGAATTCCTTCAGCTTCCTTATTACCCACGGCCCCATGACCATGGAGAGGAACAAGGCGGTCAGGCTGGCGTAAGCGGTCCGAAAGGTAATGTAGTGAAACAGGTTGAAGACGTGGAAGTCTTGATGGAGTTTGAGGTAGAGAAAGTAAAACATAAAAGATAGTCCAAGAATCCGGGGTCCGGCGTCGGTAATGCCCGAAACTCGAGAATCGAAACTCGGAAGTCAAGCGTCGAGTTTCGATTTTCGAGTTTCGAGTTTCGATACTGACTCCTGTCTCCTGTCTCCTGACTCCTGCCCTTTCAGCATTTCAGTGACCGTCTCTAAATGAACCGCGCGTGAGCCCTTCACCAAGATCACGTCGCCGGGGGCGATCAGGGTCTGGCAAAACTCCCCCGCCGATTTGGCGTCGGGGAAAAACCGCCCGCGCGACGGATGAATGCCCCCTTCGACGGCTCCGTCCACGAAAAATCGGGCGTCGCCTTGCACGGCAATCAACCACTCGACGCCGCTTGGCGCGCACTGGCGGCCCACGCCTCGGTGTAACTCCGGCGACGTAGGCCCTAATTCCAACATCTCACCCGCCACCACCAAGCGGCGGCGCGCCCCCGGCCATGCGGCGAGCGTCTCAAGCATGCGCTCCATGGCCAGGGGATTCGAGTTATAGCAATCGTTGATGATCGTAACCTCGCCCGGGAGTGTAAAAATTTCACTCCGCTGGTGTAAATTTTGAAATTCCGCCAGCGCCTGGGCGATATCCTCGGGCAAAATGTCGAAGACGCATGAAACCGCAATGGCCGCCAAGGCGTTTGCGACATTGTGTCTGCCCGGCAAAGACGATGTAAAGTCGGCACTCCACTTCGGGGATTTTGCCTTAATGGTGCTTATTAGCCCCTTATCCACAATCACGGCCGTAGCGCGCACGTCCGCTTTTTCCGAAAACCCGAAAGTCAAAACTTGCCCGGGAAAACCCTCGGCAAATTTCCGCACGCGCTCATCGTCTTCGTTCAGAACAGCGACCGCATACGTGCCGAGCGTGGCGAGATAATCGACCAACTCGCGCTTGGCCAACGCGATCGCATCAACCGAATCGAAAAACTTTAAGTGCACGGCAGCAACGTTGGTGACCACGCCGACCTGCGGCTCCGCTAACCGCGCCAATCGGGCGATTTCACCCGGGGCGGACATCGCTAGTTCCACCACCGCCACATCGTGCTCTGGTTCCAAGCCCAGCAATGCCAACGGCAGTCCATAATCATTGTTCAAATTCCCCGGAGAGCGCAGCACACGAAAGCGCCGGCTGAGGATGGCCGCGATCATTTCCTTCGTGGTGCTCTTCCCGGCGCTGCCGGTGACCGCTACCACTCGCTTGCCCCATTTGCGGCGAACTTCGCGGGCAAGTGTCTGAAGTGCGCTGCGTGTGTCCGCAACCGCCAGCAATGCGGGCCGCCATTCCACCGGAGCGCTGGCGCAAAAGGCCTCCTCCACCACAGCGCCCGCGGCGCCGAGCTCCAGCGCCTGCCCCACAAACTTGTGCCCGTCAAACCGCGGCCCGCGGATGGCGAAGAAAAGCTGGCCGGGCAATATCGAGCGCGAATCGATGGAGTATCCCCCGACGGGCCGATCCGACACGCCACAGGACGCTCCCAAAAGCGCCGCCACCTCCCCCATCGTCAACTTCATGGTCGATTGCCGATTGCCGATTGGAACGAATTAGAAGTTAGAAGTAAGGAACTAGAAGTTAGCAGCTCAAAAGAATTCCTTCTTGCTTCTCACTCCACGCTTCTGCCTCTTCAATCGTCAATTACTTGCCATAGCCCATTTCCGCCAGGACCTTGCGTGCCACGTCCCGGTCGTCGAAATCAACCTTCCCGTCTTTGAGAACTTGATAGGTTTCGTGACCTTTGCCCGCCAGGACTACCACGTCGCCCTCGCGGGCTTCTTCCAGCGCCTTGCGGACCGCAATGCCGCGATCGACTTCCGCGATGTAGGGCTTGCCCGTACGCTGCAACCCCACCAAGGCATCCGCCATAATCAGCAGCGGATCTTCGCTGCGGGGATTATCGGAAGTCAGCACTACGAAATCCGCCAGCGAGCCAGCGGCTTCGCCCATGCGCGGGCGCTTGGTGCGGTCGCGTTCGCCGCCGCAACCGAAGAGAACAATCAAGCGATCGCGGGTAATTTCGCGCGCGGTCTTCAGGACGTTTTTCAGGGCGTCATCGGTGTGGGCATAATCCACCACCACCAGGAACGGTTGGCCCTCGTCGATCCGCTCGAAGCGTCCCGGCACCGCCTGAAGTTTGGCGATGCCTTCCTCAATCCTGGTGTTGGTAATCCCCATGGCCACCCCCGTGGCTACTGCGGCAAGCAGGTTCTCCAGATTGGCGCGCCCCAAAAGCGGCGAAACGATTTGCACCTTCCCCGCCGGAGTCGCAATAACAGCTTCCGTTCCCGTTGGACTGGGCGCCACCCGCTTGGGCGTCACTTGCGCGCCGCCGTTCACGCCATAAGTAAGACGGTTCGTATACGGCAATTCCATGAGGCGCGCGCCCCACGGATTGTCGATGTTGATGACTGCCCAATCGGGTGGCGGGGCGCCCAGGCCCTCGAAAAGGCGCCGCTTGGCCTGGAAGTAGTGCTCAAAATCCTGGTGATAATCCAAATGGTCCTGCGTCAGGTTGGTGAACACGGCGACGGCGAAATGAAATCCCCAGACGCGCTCCTGAGCAAGCGAATGAGATGAAACTTCCATCACCGCAGCTTTGCCCCCCGCTTTCACCAGTTCCGCAAAGTAGGACAGCAAATCGAGCGACTCCGGCGTGGTGTTGGTGGCCACCTGGGTTTTGCCGCCCATGCGATATTCGATTGTGCCGAACACACCACTCAATATTCCCGCCGCGCCGAGAATGCTCTCCACCAAATAAGTCGTCGTCGTTTTGCCGTTGGTGCCGGTAATCCCAATGAGCTGGAGGCGCTGTTCAGGATGGCCGAGGATGATGCGGCCCGCGTCCGCCAAAGCGCGGCGAATGGCCGCGACCTGGATCCAATGCGCGGCCAGTTCGGGTGGCGCAGCACGCTCACTAACCACCGCCACGGCGCCCCGCTCCAACGCCTGGGGGATGTAAGCGTGGCCGTCGGCCTTCTCACCCTGAATGGCGAAGAAAAGTGTTCCCGGCCCCACTTCCCGGGAGTTGTAAGCCAGGGAAGAAACCTCCCACGTTGCGTCTGCACCCGTGTGCAGAACCGGCAACTCCAGGAGTAGTTCGCCAAGCTTCATGCTTTGCTCAAGAAAATTGAATCATTGGATCATCGGGTCATTGAGTCATTGAAAATCTTCCCATGGCCGAATGGCTCAATGAACAAATGATTCAATGACCCGATCTTCCAATTAGCGTGCCATGCGCACCCATATGCGGGTGCCGGATGGCACTTTCAGGCCCGCAACGGGGTTTTGCTCCACCGCCAAGCCGCTCCCCATAACATTGAGATCGAGGCCCAGTTTTTCACACTCCTGGGCAACGTTGCGGGCGGCCCATCCGGAGAAATCCGGAACGCTCACCAGGGGCCCATCGCCCAGAACCACGGTGCTGGATGCAATGCCCCCGTCAGGGGGGAGCGGTTGGGGGAGTCCGTCAGGTGAAAGTCGGTTGGAAAAAGATGCCGTCTGAACGGGTGAAGTGGCAGCTCCGAATGATCCTCGATCCGAAGGAAGGAATCCCATGAGGTCCTCCAGTTTCTGGCCGGAAGTCCTCGCGGGTTTGGGGGTAACGATCTGAGGCCACCGGGAGGGATTATCCTGCGGAGTGTTCAGGTAACCAAGAGTCTGCTCTGCGATGGATCGGAATACCGGAGCTGCCACTTCTGCCCCGTAGTAAGCTCCCACCGGTGAATCGATGACCACCAGAATAGTCACCGCCGGATTTGTAGCGGGAGCAAAGCCGATAAAGGAAGCGATGTGAAGCGAGCGATTGTAAGAACCGTTCGCATCGATCTTTTGCGCGGTGCCGGTCTTGCCGGCGGAGGAATATCCACCCAACTGCGCGGCCTTGCCGGAGCCGTGGTCAACCACCGCGGTCAGAATTTGGCGCATGATCTCGGCCGTGTGCTCGCTCAGCACGCGATGCCCCGCGGCCGGTGGCAAGGCATCATGGTGCGAGCCCAGGAAAACGTCATGAATGATGCGAGGTTCAAAGAGTATTCCACCATTGGCAACGGCTGAATACATGGTCACCATCTGCAGGGGGGTCACGGCAGATTCCTGCCCAATGGACATCTCGCCGATGGAAATCCCGGACCAGCGGCTGGGCGGCTGGAGCAAACCCCGCTCCTCGCCGGGCAATTCCACGCCGGTTTTGGAGCCGATACCGAAGGCGCGGATGTAGCGATAGAGACGATCCTCGCCCAACCGCAGTCCCAGCTTGATGGCGCCCACATCGCTTGATTCGGCAACCATATCAGTGACACTCAGAACGTAGTGCGGCTCGGCGTCGTGAATCGTGTGGCCCGCCAATACGATTTTGCCGCCCTGGCAGTCAATCATTTCCTCCGGCGTGGTCAGCTTCTCTTCCAGCGCGGCGGACACCGGGATCAGTTTGAATGTCGAGCCGGGCTCGTACACCCATCCCACGGCGCGATTCAAGCGCGAGGCGGCGGAGCTGGCATTAAAATTGTTCGGGTCAAAGCTGGGCTGACTGGCCACGGCCAGAATCTCGCCGGTGTTGGGATTCTGCACCAGGGCCACACCGCCCGCAGCCTGTGCGCTTGCCACTTCCTCCGCCAGGGCTTTTTCCGCGATATACTGGATTTTCTCGTCCAGGGTCAGCACCACGTTCTTGCCGGGGACTCCCGGCCACTCGGTGCTGTGAAACGTCCGCCGGCGCGCGTCGGAAGCCAGCAGCACGCGGCCGGGTTTGCCTTTGATCGCATCGTCCAGGGCATACTCAATCCCCCCCAGGCCGCGGTCATCCAAACCTACGTAGCCAATCGATTGCGCGGCCAATTCCCCTTTGGGATAAAAACGCTTGGTCTCGCGCTGGAAGTAGACGCCCTTCAGATTCAAATCCCGCACGCGCGCGGCTTCTTCCGGCGTGACCCGGCGCTTGACCCAGCAGAAGGAATGCATCGTCTGGAAGCGGCCTTTGAGTTCATCCGCCTCCACCCCCAGGACCGGCGCGAGCAGGGAAACCACCATCTGAGGCTCCGTGAGCTCGCTCGGGACCGCGTAAATCGAATCCACTCCCAGGCTCATCGCCAGCGGATTCATCTGCCGGTCATAGATGGCTCCGCGCTGGGGCGCCACCTCCAGGGTGCGCTGCTGCTGGCGCTGTGCGCGCCCCATCAGCTCCACATACTGGATGACTTGAAAATAGTAAAGGCGGGCGGCAACACCGCCGAACCAGAGGAAACAAAGCACCCCCACGGTCACTCGCCGCCTCTCCAGGCGAGACCGATCGGGCTTCGCCGTGCGAGTGTCAGGCTTGCGTCGGCCCATCGTCGCTATGGCTCGTGTGGAGTATCTCCGCTACCCGCGGAGAGGTTGCGTGCCAGTTCCGGGCTTTCCAAGGCGGCCGTCGCCGGCCCCGGCTCGCCCACCTGAATCACCTGTTGCGGGCTGGGCGAGACCATCCCGAGCCGGTTCCGCGCCAGCGTGTCGATCCTTTCAGGATCGTCGAGCGCCGCCTGCTCCAGCCGGAGCTGATGATTCTGTTCTTCCAACGCCGCGTATTCGGCTTTGAGCTGTTCAATCTGATAACCGTACCGCACGCACTGGAAATGCTGCCACGCGAATAGGAGCACAAAAAGAAAAACCAGTACGCCCAATCCGAGGAGACTGAAACATTCACGGCGACGCTCCACGTCAACTTCCCGCACCAAGCGAGAATTGTCGATGTGCTTCACAAAGTAGAATTCCGGGAAATTCGCCCGGCCCGCGGCCGGGACGTTTCTCGGACGCCGTCTGGTCTTCGGTAAGGTGATTGCCGCTGTTGCCATGTTAGGTTCTGGGGGGTGGGTTCTGGGGGCTGGGGCGCCCTGCGGCTTTTCCCTCGCACCTAGTCCCTACCCCTGCTTTTCCGCCGCCCGCAGCTTGGCGCTGCGCGCACGGGGATTGACCTGCACTTCTTCTTCCCCCGGACGAACCACTTTGCGCGTCAGGATGTTCGCCCGGCCTTCGCCCTGCCACCGCCGGAATGCCTGCTTGACCCGGCGGTCTTCCAGCGAGTGAAAACTCAGGATCACGACCCGCCCCCCAGGCCGGAGGACCAAGAGGACCCGGTCGAGAAACTGCTCCAGATTTTCCAGCTCCGCATTCACCGCCAGGCGGAGAGCCATGAAGCTGCGCGTCGCCGGATGAATTTGGTGGAGGCCCGCCCGGGAGGGGATCGCTCGCGTCACCACCTGCGCCAGTTCGGTGGTTACTCGATACGGACGGGCCTTCACAATGGCTCGCGCGATTCGGCGCGAGTGGCGCTCTTCCCCCAACTTGAAAAAAATATCTGCCAGGTCACGCTCAGGAAGATTGTTTACGAGGTCAGCGGCTGTCGTTTCATTTCCAGGATCCATTCGCATGTCGAGAGGACCCGGCAGATTAAAGCTGAATCCGCGGGAAGCCTCGTCAAGCTGCAGCGAGCTCAAACCGAGGTCGGCCACCACTCCATCCGCCGGCGGCAACCCGCTGGCGGCGTGCCACGCGTCGATTTGTGCGAAATTCCCGTGCTGCATGATCAGCTTCTCACCAAAGCCCGTCAGCTTATGACGGGCAACTTCCAGTGCCCGGGGGTCGCGGTCCAGGCCCAGGAGCCTGCCGCTTCCCAAGCGTCTCAAGATTTCTTGCGCGTGCCCCCCGGCCCCCAGCGTCGCGTCAATGTACGTTCCTTCCGGCCGGACGTTGAGAAAATCCAGGGTTTCACGCACGAGCACTGGAACATGGAAAGGGTGCGAAGGCTCGGCCGGACCCGGAAGTTTTGTGTTCCCACCTTGCTCGTCATCCATCACCGTGAGGCAAACCCAATTCTCAAATCGTCAGATCCCCAAACCGCCCAGCGTGTCCATGTCTTCATCCGGGAACGGCTGGGCCATGGGCTCACGCAGGCGTTCCAGGCTCCAGACTTCCAGGTACTCCTCGTGCCCCATCACCGCCACTTCCCCCTGCATCCCGGCGGACTCGCGCAGAAGCGCGGGAATCAGAATGCGGCCTTGCGTGTCGGCCCGGGCCATCTGCCCCCAATAGTTGGTGCGATCCAAAAAGCGCTTTTTGGCCTTGTTCATTGAAGGCAAGGGATCTAGCTTCTCTTCGATCTTGATCCAAACGGGCAGGGGGTAAACCCGCACCGATCTCCCGTCCAGGCTGGTCACAAAAAAGTCCTGGCCGTACTTCTCATCGAGCAGCGCCTTGAAGCCGGTGGGAATCTTTAGCCGACCCTTATCGTCCACCGTCGCCGGATTGTTCCCGCGGAACATAAGACTGGCCCTCAACGCCCTTTCTGACTTAAAACTACCTCAGATTCTCAGTAAATTCCATTTCTTTCCACTTATGGCCACTGACTTTAAATCCGCCTTTTGCCCTTGTCAAGTGTTTTTTTATTTATTTTTAATGAATTGCGGGTTTTCCGGACGGCCCTGCCTATCGTGGTCTCTCAACCACAAAATACCACACTTTGGGGCGTTTGAGAGGCGGGTCCGCCGAGTTTGGCGGTCATTTTGTCTTATTGCGCCATTCCGATTTCACTCTGATAGTTTCCTGAATTTCGTTTGAAGATTAAGGTAATGTCATTTTCCGCACAGCCTCTAGGTCCTCACCTCTTCATCCAGGGACGCGTAGGCCGACGCCAATTGCGTGGCCTTGTTCCCTCATGATAAGGTTGCCCACGCCTTGAAAGGGTGGAGTGAGCTTTGGACATTAACCACAGCGGGGCCGAGCCGCAACCAAATGCAGGCTCTCCGTGCTCTCTGTGCTTTTCAAGCTTTAATACAGCCTGGCAGTGCCGCAACCCAAGTATGATTTCACCACAGAGGCCACAGAGGTCACGGAGAACAGACGCAGATGAAAACTGTAGGTCAGCAAACAAGGCACCGAAACGCCTGCCGGCGAAAACAGAAGGACTTTTCTCTGTGGTCTCTGTGCGCTCTGTGGTGAGGCTTTTCCGTGTGGTTTGAGAAGGGTTTCGGAATAAGTAGTACAGGGGGGACGAAAAACCATGTCGATGAGAATAACCAGGCGAGCCGCTTGCAAATTAATCGTGGGAACACTCCCGGCGTTAAAGGTCGGGGCTGTGCAACACGAACCATCGCCCGGAATCGAGATTGAGCGCGGGCCTTTTGAAGGAACGCGCACGTCGCTGAGCAAGTACGAAGTTCCCGAATGGTTTCGCGACGCCAAGTTCGGCATCTGGGCGCATTGGGGTCCGCAATCCGCCATTGAAGACGGCGATTGGTATGCCCGGAATATGTACATGCAAGGGTCAAAGCAGAACATCTATCATTGCGAGACTTATGGGCACCCCTCCAAGTTCGGATACAAGGACACGATTCCACTTTGGAAAGCCGAGCAATTCGACCCCGCCTATCTCATCGGCTTATACAAGAAGGCCGGCGCGAAATACTTCATGAGCATGGGCGTCCATCACGATAACTTTGATATGTGGAATTCCGCTTATCAGCCCTGGAATGCCGCGAGCAAAGGCCCGAAGAAAGACATCGTCGGCCTATGGGCGAGCGCGGCGCGTGACGCCGGTTTGAGGTTCGCTGTAAGCGAACATCTTTGGATTTCCTACAAGTGGTTTTCGGTGAATCACGGGCATGATGAAGCGGGCGCATACGCCGGAGTGCCTTACGATGGCGCCGATCCCAACTACTCCAGCTTGTATATCGATTCCGACCAGATTTGGGGGAAGAACCTGGAGTGGAGCGAAACCGGCATCCCCCTTTGGTGGAAACGCCACTGGTACTTGCGCATCAGGGACCTCGTAGACAAATACGAGCCTGATCTGCTTTACACTGACGGTCCCCTTCCCTTCGAGGATTATGGTCTAAGCCTCATCGCGCACCTCTACAACCTGAGTGCCAATAAAAGTGGCGGGAAAACCCAGGCTGTGTACACCTGCAAGCGCGTGGAAGACGCGGAGCAAGGCATTGCGGTGCTCGACGTCGAGCGCGGCATCGTGAACGACATTTGGCCGCGCCCCTGGCAGACGGACACCTGCATTGGCCAGTGGCACTACATGCGCGGACAGCAGTATAAAACGCCGAAGATCATCATCGATATGCTGGCCGACATCGTCAGCCGCAACGGCAACCTGATGCTGAATTTTCCCCTGCCGGCCCGCGGGACTCTGGACCTGGAGGAGTTGAACGTCCTCGCGGAGATCACCAAATGGATGAGCGTGAACAGCGAAGGCATTCACGGCACCCGCCCGTGGAAGATCTTTGGTGAAAGTCCCGCCACCGAAAGCGCGTCGAGTGGCACGGCGTTCAATGAAAGTAAACGAAAGGACCTGACGGCGGCGGACCTCCGCTTCACCACCCGGGGCGAGACCCCTTATGCGTTCGTGATGGGCTGGCCGGAATATCAGACCGTGATCAAGCCTCTGGCCACCAACACCGCACTGCGCGTCGGCAAAATCCAGAATGTCGAACTCCTGGGATTCGACGGCAAGCTCGATTGGTCGCAGGACAGTACGGGCCTGAAGGTGATGATGCCCGCACAGAAGCCCTGCGATTACGCCATCGTATTTAAAGTTACGGGCGCCATCGCCGGCTGATAGGGATTCTTGCAACAGAAGTAAAGCGAGGGTTGGGGCTATACCTCCACCCTTCCGACCCTTCGATGAGAGCATTTCACCGGGTAAGAATTCCCAACTCGCGCTTTTCTCCTGCTACAATATCGCCCGGCCGAATTGGCCATATCGTGCAGCGCACACCTTGACGCAAGTGGAAGGGAGAATTTATGGGTCGTAAATGCCGATTGCTCATTCTCATAATGTTCCTTGCTGTGCCTTTGGCGATCTCCGCGGAGATGCCGGAGGGCCGCCTGATGCGGTTTGCCGACATTTACAGGGACAAGATCGTTTTCAGCTACGCCGGTGATCTTTGGCTGGTTGCGTCCTCAGGAGGCGCGGCGCGGCGCATCACCACAGATCCCGGGCTGGAACTTTTCCCCAAATTTTCCCCCGACGGCAAGTGGATCGCTTTCACGGGGCAATACGACGGCAACTTCAATGTCTACGTAATGCCGGCGGACGGCGGCGAGCCCAAGCAACTGACCTTCGAACCAGATCCCGTTTCCATGCCCGAACGCATGGGACCGAACAATCAAGTCATTACCTGGCTACCCGACAGCCAGCACATTCTGTATCTCTCGCGCCGCGACACGTTCAACGACTGGTTCGGGCGCCTGTTCAAAGTGAGCATCGATGGCGGCCTGCCGGAGCGCCTGCCCATCGACAAGGGAGGGCTCACCTCTTTTTCACCGGACGGCACCAAGATCGCCTATAACCGCATCTTCCGCAATTTTCGCACTTGGAAGCGTTACACCGGCGGCATGCACCAGCAAATCTCCATTTATGATCTTAAAAACAACACCTACGAGCTCGTCGCAGACGACCCACACACCAGCACCTATCCCATGTGGCGCGGTGACACGATTTATTTCGGCTCGGACCGCGGTCCCGAGCATCGCATCAACATCTACAGTTACAGCCTGAAGACCAAACAGACGAAGCAACTGACCGACTTCAAGGACTACGATGTGGACTGGCCCAGCCTGGGGCCGGACGCCATTGTGTTCTCCAACGGCGGTTATCTTTACACCTTCGACCTGAAATCCCAGAAGGCTAAGAAGCTCACTGTCTTTCTGCCCGGCGACCGCGACCTGGCGCGCCCGCACTGGGCCAAGGTCGCGCGCTATGTGACGGACTTCGACATTTCCCCGGAAGGTAACCGAGCCGCCTTGACTGCGCGCGGCGATATCTTCACCGTTCCCGCCAAGGATGGCAGCATCCGCAATCTCACGCAAACCCCGGGCATCCACGAGAAGTACGTTGCCTGGTCGCCGGACAGCAAGTGGATCGCTTATCTTTCCGATCGCAGCGGGGAAGATGAAATCTACATCGCGCCGCAGGACGGCATGGGCAAGGAGACGCGCATCACCACCGACGGCAAGATGTTCCGCATGCCTCCCGTCTGGTCGCCCGACAGCGAGAAATTGGCCTTTGCCGACAAGGACCTGCGCCTGTTTTATGTGGATATCGACCAGAAGACTCCGGTGCTGATCGACCAGGGCAAGTACTTCGACATCACCGAATACGTCTGGTCGCCTGACAGCAAGTGGGTGGCTTACGCCAAGCAGGAAGTGAACAACAACAGCACCATCAATCTTTACTCGCTTGCCGACAAGAAAATCACTCCGGTCACCACAAACTTCACCAACAACAGCACTCCCACCTTTGACCCCGGGGGCAAGTACCTCTTTTTCCTTTCCCAGCGTGACTACAATGAGGTGTTTGGCGCTTACGATTTCGAGTTTTCGAATCCCAAGGCCACCCGCGTCTATGTCGTCACCTTGCGCGCTGACCTGCCCTCGCCGTTCGCGCCCAAGAGCGATGAAGCGGGCAAGAAACCGGATGAGTCCACCGACAAAGATCAAGCCAAGCCTGCTGACAAAGACCAAGCCAAAGCCGGCGAGAAGGACAAGAAAGAGGCGGAAGACGTCGCCAAGAATTTCCGCATCGACTTGGCAGGCATTGAGAATCGCGTCGTGGCCCTGCCCATGTCCCCCGCCAACATCGGTGTGCTGCAAGCCGGCAAGAATGGCATCTATTACTCTACCGGGCCCATCTTCGGGCTTTCCGGACCGCTGCCGGGTGAGCAATCCGCCATCCACGTGTACGACTTGAAGGAGCGCAAAGATGAAGTGCTCCTGACCGGCACAACTAACTTCACGCTTTCCTTTGACGGCTCCAAGTTGCTCTACGCCGGGCCGGGCGGCGGAGGTGGCGACGAGGGCGGCCAGACTTACGGGATCATCGACGCCAAGCCTCCCGGTTCCCCCCACAAAGTGGGCGACGGGGCACTGAATCTCTCTTCCCTGCAAATGCGGATCGACCCGCGCGCCGAATGGAAACAAATGTTCGACGAAGTATGGCGGCAGGAGCGCGACTTTTTCTTTGAAGCTTCCATGAACGGTGTCGATTGGGCCAAGGAACGCGAGCGCTACGCCCCACTGCTTCCCGACGTGGCGGATCGCTACGACCTCACTTACCTGCTGGGAGAAATGGTGGGCGAGCTTTCCAACTCTCACACTTACGTCGGCGGCGGCGATTATCCCAACCTGCATCCCGTCAATCTCGGCCTGCTGGCGGTGGACTATGAACTCGACGCGGCCAGCGGCCTTTACCGCTTTAAGAAAATCTACCCGGGAGAAAACTGGGACCCGCGTCTGCGCTCTCCTCTTACCGAACCCGGCGTGGTGGTGAAGGAAGGCGATTACCTCATCGCCGTGAATGGACGGGACCTCAAAGCGCCGCAGGCGCCCAACGAGCTGTTCGTCAACACCGCCGGTCAGAACGTGACGCTCACCGTCAACTCCCAGCCCACCGCCGTGGGCGCCCGCAACGTGGTGGTAAAGCCCATCGCCAGCGAATACGAGTTGCGCATGCTCGATATGGTCAACACCAATCGCCGCAAGGTTGACCAAGCCACCGGCGGGCGCGTTGGATACATTTACATCCCCAACATGGGAGGGGAAGGCCTGAACGAATTCGTCAAGCAATTCTTCCCGCAGATTCGCAAGGAAGGACTGATCATCGACATTCGTTATAACGGCGGCGGCTTTGT
>JBEKNU010000026.1:0-37796 GCA_049522495.1 Terriglobia bacterium | reverse complement strand
AGTTGACGCTGCGAAAAGCCTATGGCTTTCGTACCTTCCGCGCCGCTGAAGTCGCTCTCTACCATACTCTTGGAGCTCTACCTGAACCACAGTCTACCCACAGATTCTGCTGAGGAACCTTTAAAAAATGAAGGTTAGTTTCGCGATGTTATTGAAAACAAATGGAGAAAAAATGTCTGTTTTTAGCCTCTCCACGATATTGATGAAAAAGAACGAGTTAAACCCTTCTCTCCACGATATTGATGAAAAGAAAGGCAGTTAAATGAGGCGCAGGTTCCAGGTGTCAGGTGCCAGCGACCTATCAAGTTATAAACGCCGGAGCGCGCAGACATAGAATCGGCTCATCGGCTCATCGACCCATCGGCTGAGCAGGATGTTGTTTTTAGATGGCCCGATGAGCCGATGAGCCGATGACCCGATAATCTGATGGCTCGATCCCTCCGGCCTTACTTGCTGTGCCCTCGCGCCCTGTGGTATATTTATAAGTTGTTTGCATAAAATTGCATGGACAAGGTCTATCGAAGGACGCAGATCGTGGACCTCCTGCGCGGTGAGGAGGTCGAAACCCAGGACGACCTTCGCCGCAAGCTGGTGCGCCGGGGCATCCATGTGACCCAGGCGACGGTTTCGCGCGATATCGAGGAGCTCGGCCTGGTCAAGACGCGCACCGGTTATCGCCTGCCGGATGCGGCGGGCCCGATGGCGCCTCCCCAGCCCACCCTGGCGGTGGTGCTGAAGGAATTCCTGACCGACACCCTGCAAGCTGCGAATCTTGTGGTCCTGAAGACCCGGCCCGGGAACGCTCATTCCGTGGCCGCGGCGCTGGACGCCAACCCCTGGGAGGAGGTGGTCGGAACCGTGGCCGGCGACGACACCATCTTTGTCGCCACTCCCAGTTCGCGCCAGGCGGGCGTGATTCGCAAGAGAATCCTGGCGCTCGTGGCGACTTGAGAAAGGAAGTGGATTGCGCAGAGCGCAGCTCTGCGGTTGAGCGAATCGCAGAGCTGCGCTCTGCGCAATCCACTGAGAGCTGATTACTTCGACAAAAAGGAAAGCGGAATTCAAATCCATGTCTACTTCTTCCCAAGTCAAGCGTGTGGTTCTGGCTTACTCCGGAGGGCTTGACACCTCCATCATCATTCCCTGGCTGCGTGAAAACTACTCCTGCGAAGTCATCGCCATGGTCGGAAATGTCGGCCAAGGTGACGATTACGCCGCCGTCCGGCGAAAGGCTCTGGCCAGTGGCGCTTCCAAAGTCTTTGTCGAGGATCTCCGCGAAGAGTTTGTAACCGGCCACCTTTGGAAAGCCGTCAAGGCGGGGGCGATCTACGAAGGCAAGTATCTGCTCGGAACTTCCCTCGCCCGGCCCGTGCTCGCCAAAGCCCAGGTGAAGGTGGCCCTCGACCAGGGCGCGGACGCCCTGGCGCACGGTTGCACGGGGAAAGGGAATGACCAGGTGCGGTTCGAGCTGGCTTACAAGGCGCTGGCGCCCCACCTGCGCGTCATCGCTCCCTGGCGCGAATGGTCCATCAAATCGCGCGAAGACGCTTTGCAATATGCGGAGAGTCACGGCATCCCCGTTCCCGTCACCAAGAAGGATCTCTACAGCCGCGACCAGAACCTGTGGCACCTGAGCCACGAGGGCGGGCCGCTGGAAACCCACCTGGGCGAGCCGCCCGAGGACGCCTGGAAACTCACCTCCAGCCCTCAAAACGCCCCGGCCCAGGAAGGAACGGTGGTCATCGCCTTCGAGGCGGGCGCGCCCGTGGCGGTCAATGGCAAGCGCCTGCATCCCGTCAAGCTGGTCGAAACCCTGAATGAAATCGGCGGGCACTACGGCGTGGGACGCACGGACCTGGTGGAAAACCGGCTGGTGGGAATCAAATCGCACGGGGCATATGAGACGCCCGGCGGCACATTAATTTACGCTGCCCACCATGAACTGGAAGCCCTCTGCCTTGACCGGGAAACGCTCCACTACAAGCAGCATGTCGCCTTGCGATATGCCGAGCTGGTCTATTACGGACAGTGGTTCACCCCACTGCGCGAGGCGCTCGACAGCTTTGTTGAGACCACACAGAGAAACGTTACGGGAAAGGTGACCTTGGGCCTTTACCGCGGCAACGTCCGCGTGCTGGACCGCGAGTCGCCCTACTCTCTCTACGACACCAGCATCGGCAGCTTTGTGATGGGCGCGGACTACGATCAGAAGGATGCCGCAGGCTTTATCAACATCCTGGGCCTGCCGCTGCGGCTGGAAGCGGCGCTGCGCAAGAAGCGGGAAACCCAGCCCGCGCGGAGGAAGAAGGGATGAAGCTTTGGGGCGGACGCTTCCGCGGCCGGCGCGACCCACAGTTCGAAAAGTTTGCCGAGTCCTTTTCCCTCGATCAACGTTTCGTTCTGTACGACCTGCGCGTCAACCTTGCTTACGTGAAAGCCTTGCGTGAGGCTCGCGTGTTGAAGCCGCGCGAAGCGGGGCGGCTTGCTGCCGGCCTGGAAGCGCTGCGGCGCAAAGTCCAGCGGAACCCACGCTGGGCGCAGGGGCAGGCCGCTGAGGACGTCCACACTTGGGTCGAAGGTGAGCTCGAACGCGTCGCCGGGGACGTGGCGCGCAAGCTGCGCACCGGCCGCAGCCGCAACGACCTGGTGGCCACGGAGATGCGCCTGTACGTGAAGGACGCCGCGCGGCAACTGGAGCGCGCGCTGGCGGAAATGCTCGCGGCCGTGGTGATGCAGGCGCGGCGGAATATCCAACTGATTCTGCCCGGATACACTCACCTTCAGCCTGCGCAGCCTATCCTCTTTTCTCATTACCTGCTTGCCTATTATGAGATGTTTTATCGCGACGTGGTCCGGCTGGAGGAATGCAGCTTGCACGCCGACGAGCTCCCCCTGGGGGCGGGCGCCCTGGCCGGAACGACTTTTGCAATTAATCGTGAGCGGCTGGCGAAGGAGTTGGGATTCGCGCGCGTCGCCCGCAACAGCGTGGACGTGACCTGCGACCGTGATGGCGTGGCGGAACTGCTCTTCGCCTGCGCCTTGTGCATGGTCCACCTCAGCCGCTGGGCGGAAGATCGCATCATCTACTCCTCGCCCGGGTTTGGCTATTTGGAATTGGCTGATACGTATTCGACCGGCAGCAGCATCATGCCGCAGAAGAAGAATCCTGATTCCTTGGAGCTCATCCGCGGCCGGGCGGGGACGGTGCTCGGCAAACTCACCGGAATGCTGGCGGTGATGAAGGGCCTCCCGCTCGCCTACAATCGCGACCTGCAAGAAGACAAGGCAGCCCTGTTCTCGGGCGTGGACACAACGCTGGAGGCACTCATCATTGCGGGCCGTGTCGCTGCGACTATGCGCATCCATCCCGAGCGCATGAAGGCCATGACCCAGCTCGGCTTCCTGACCGCCACCGACCTCGCGGATGAACTGGTGCGGCGCGGCATTCCTTTTGCCGATGCGCATGAGCAAGTAGGAAAGTTGGTTCGACATTGTGCGGCGGAGGGCGAAACTTTTCAGGATTTATCGGCGGCGGAAGCCGCGCAATTTGTGCCCGGATGGGATTCCGATCTGCACGATGTGGCCACCTCCATGGAACGCTCGGTGGCCCGCCGCAATGTGACCGGCGGCACCGCCCCCAAACAGGTGGCGCGCCAAATCGCCCGCGCCGAAGAGCTCGTTGAGGAATTGCAGCGCAAGCTCCACTGAATTCGGTGGCATAACCCTAAAACGAAAATGGAAAATCGAAAAATGATAATCGGAAATCGAAAAAGATCATTCCTCGTGGGTGTGTGTTTTGCCCATGGGATGGAAAGATCTGCGGATGATGCCTGCTATGCCGTAACCACTTCCGTCCGCACCTTCGCAAAATCCATTTTCCCCAATCCCCGATCCTGGGCAAGCTGCAAATAGCGCAACTGGCTGGGCTCGAGGTCCCAATAGGCCTTGGCCACATAAGCATCGAGGGCCACGGGATCCGTTCCGGCCACCAGCGTCTTCTTCAGAACCACGTCGGCCAGGCTGCCGCCGGTGGGCCCGTTGCGAATGAGCACGCGATACGCATCGATCAGGGTCAGGGTCGGACGCATGACGTCGGCGAGGTCGGCCAGGCTCTCGTGAATACGCTGGTGAAGCCGGTTGCGCGCTCCGCCCAGAATGCCATACCAATTCTTCATGCCCAGCGTGACGCCCGTCAAGCCGTGAGATTTGGCCACCGGAAAATTGATCATCTTGTCGGCGGCGATAAAGGGCTCGAGCACAGGCCACTCGCCCAGAACATCGCCGCGCAGGTTGACCTGATGAAACAGGCGCTCCTCCGGCAGCACGATTTCCGCGCCTTCGTCGCCGGCAGCGCGGGCAATGCCGCTGCGCTGGAAGCAACGGTGGGGTTCATTGCAACTTACGTCGGTGACGATCACTTTCTTGGCGCCCGCTTCCAGGCACTGCCGCACCATTTCCGCCACGGCCTGGGGATTGGTGTTGGCGGCTTGCTCGGGAGTGCGATCCCACGCAATGTTGGGCTTAATCACCACCACGTCGCCCCGCGCGATAAAGCGCCGGGCGCCGCCCAGCCCCTCGAGCGCCTTCCGGACCAGGGCTCGGGGGTCTTCGCCCTGCGCCACCACTATCTCCGGATAGCTGGCGTCAGCGGGAACCCCGAAGCTGCGGGCGAGCGTTAGGGCGGCTTCTTCCTGCGGACGCTCGCTGCGGCCGCGCAGCCACAGCGCCGCAGCCACCGCCGAAGCGCTCAGGCCTCCTAAGCGCAGGAGTTTTATGAGCATCTCGCGCCGGGGCGTGGAGGGTGGTCCGGGATTTTCGGGCGGGTGCCGGGAGTCTATCATGTTCGGAGTGCCGGGTTGATGATTCGCTTACCGAGCGTCATTAGGAATTATACGAATTGGCAACCATATTGCCATCTGTTCCATTCAGATGAGTGAGCAAATGAGCTTCCAAAGCACCGGCGGGCAAGCGCCGAAGGCAACCCGGGCGCTGCGCGTCATTTTGTCGCTTATCGGGTTCACAGCAGTCATCGCCCAAGTCGTGCTGATGCGCGAGTTACTGGTGGTCTTCTATGGCAACGAACTCGCGCTGGGAGTGACGCTGGCCAACTGGCTTCTCTGGACAGCCCTCGGGGCAAGCTTGCTCGGGCGATGGGCAATGAGCTCGGGGCATCCGCGAAAACTCGTAGCAGGGCTCCAAGTGCTGCTGGCTTTCGCGCTGCCGCTCACCTTGCTGGCCGTGCGAGTCAGCAAGGGCTTCTGCCAATCGATCCCCGGAGAAATCCTCGGGCCTGTGCCGATGATTCTCACCTCCTGCGCGACGCTCAGTGTTTTCTGCGTGATCTCCGGTGGGCTGTTTGCGGCGGGCAGCCGGTTGTTCGCGGACATGACTGGCGCCTCTACCGCCACGGCCACGGGCGCAGTGTACCTGCTCGAAGCGGCAGGTTCGGGAGTGGGCGGCGTGATTGCTGGCCTGGGGCTGGTACGCCTCGCGAACCCGTTTGAGATTACGGCGCTTCTGGGCGTGCTGAATCTCCTCGCGGCTTGGGCGCTTCTCTCCCCAACCGGCGCCCATCGCCGGGCTCTGGCCGCGAGCTTTGTGGCGATGGCGGCTCTTATCGCCATGGGCAGTTACGAACTCCAGCCCCTTTCACTTGCCCGGTTGTGGCGCGGCTTTCATCTGGTATCAGCGCAGAATTCCGTATACGGCAGCTTGGCCGTGGTGGAGACGGGCGCAAGCCGGAGCCTTTTCGAGAACGGCTTGATCGTGATGACCGTGCCGGACCCTGCGGCGGCCGAAGAAGCCGTGCATTTTGCCCTGCTCGAACATCCGGAACCTCGCAGCCTGCTGCTCATCGGCGGTGGCGTGAATGGCAGCATAGCCGAAGCGCTGACCCATCCCAGCTTGGAGCGCCTTGATTACGTCGAGCTTGACCCGATGATCTTTGACATCGCGGCGCAATATTTCCCTAAGGAGTGGGGGACAATCCGGCGCGATTCGCGCGTGCGAATCCACGCCATGGACGGGCGGCGATTCCTGAAATCCACGGAGGATTCCTTTGACGTCATCATTGTGAACCTGCCCGACCCGCACACGGCACAACTTAACCGCTTTTACACGGAAGAGTTTTATCGCCAAGCCGCCGCCAAGCTTAACCCCGGCGGGATCGTGTCGTTTCAGGTGACCTCCTCGGAAAATTACATCAATCAGGAGTTGGCCGATTTTCTCCGTTGCCTCCAGCGCACTCTGCGTCAAGTATTTCCGGAAGTCATCGCGATTCCTGGCGAGACGGTCCATTTCTTCGCGGCGGCAAAACCCGGAACGCTGACCGCCGATCCCCAAGAACTCCTGCGGCGATTGCGGGCGCGCCGGTTGCACACCCAGTATGTGCGGGAATACTTTCTGCCGTTTCGCATGTCGCCGGACCGCATGCAGGATTTGCAACTCCAAATTGCACCGTTGCCCTCGACACCGGTCAATCGGGACTTTGCGCCGGTGGCTTATTACTTTGACGTGGCGCTGTGGAGCGCTCCCTTCCACCAAACATCCGCACACTGGTTTGAGGCGCTCGCGAGCATATGTTTTGAGCGGTTCCTGCTGGCCACCATCCTGGCGCTGGCGGCGCTGGTCCCCCTGCTGTGGATGTGGCCGGTGGGACGGGGGGGTAAGCCGGCGGCGCGCGCTCGCCGGTCAGCGGCCTTTGCGGCGGCGGTGGTGGGGTTCACGGAGTTAGGTTTGGAAATCCTCCTGTTGTTGGGTTTTCAGGCGCTTTACGGATACGTTTACCACGAGCTTACCATTCTGGTGGCGCTGTTCATGGTGGGGGTGGCGCTGGGCGCCTGGTGGGCGCTGCACTCGGCGCCGAGCCTGGGCGGTACGTCATCGCGGCGGGACTTGCGGCTCCTCGCGGGCCTGCAAATCCTCTTGGCGGCGTCACCGTTGCTCCTTTACGCGGTGCTCGTTCAACTCGGGCGCGTGAGCAGCGCGGGCGGCCAACGCGCCGCGAGCGAGCTACTATTTCCAGCCCTGGCGCTGGTGGCGGGATTGCTGGGTGGCTTCCAATTCCTGCTGGCGACCCGCGCCTATTTTGGCGACGCGCCAGAAAGCGGCCGCTCACCCGGAGTGCTTTATGCCCTGGACCTTGCCGGTGCTTGCGCCGGGGCACTGGCGTTAAGCATTCTGCTAATTCCCATTTACGGATTTCTGCGCACGGCAGCGTTTATGGCTGCGGTGAATCTGGCCCCAGCTTTGATGGCTGCGGCGTCTGGCTCCGATCGGTTGGCCGTTCAGGAAGGGTTGTCTCAGCAGGCAAGTGCACGCCAAAAACCAACGCCGTGAACATAAAAATGTCGGTGTCGTCGTCCTTCCAGGCTTGGCGCGGCAGGCCGGCTTTGAGGCAGGTCTCTTGGATGAACGTGTCGCGGTTCCAATGTTCTTCCACCGGGACCTGCGGCAGCAGGATTCCCTCGATATCACCCTGCTTCATAATCAATCCATGTTTACCCACCTTGATCTCTTTGATATCCAAGACCCGGCGGAGCGGCGACATGACGGAGATCTCATATTCGAGGAGCGGCAACTCCTGGGCAGTGACGGGCTTGAAGCGCGAATCTTCCAGCGCCGCATAGGCCGCCACGTCACGCACCGTTTCCGCCAGAGATTTCATCGGCGTGATGTAGCCGATGCACCCCCTTAGCTCGCCATGCTCCTTGAGGGTGACGAACGCGCCGCGGGCTTCCTCCAGGCGCGGGAAGCCGCTGGAATCCAGCACGGACATCTTGCGATCGCGCACGGCGGTTTCAACCGAGGTCCGCGCAATCTTCATCAAGGCATCCTTCTCACGGCCGGTCAGGGAGAACTCCGCGCTCTTCTTGGCTTCCGACGGGCTTTCCCGCGTGATCGCCACCGCGCCATAACCCACCACGCGGGTCTTGTCGCCGGTGGCGTCGCCGGAGTTCGCGTATTTCAGAATTTGCGCGTGCGTTGCGCCCAGGCCCTCGGCGGCGATCATGGCCGCGACGATGGGGCCACCACCGCACGCTTCCCAGGTCGGAACGCCGCGCTCCCACATGGCAAAGTTGCGCGACAAGCTGAGATAGTCCCAATCGGCGATGGCCTGAAGCGTCTGATGGTCGACATGGTTCGCGTAGTCGTACGGGTGGTAGTGCGAGAGGTCGGAACTCACCAGGATGAGCGTCTGGGCGCGCGCCTCGGGCGTCTCCGCCAGCAGCGCCTTGGCCAGCGCCCGCCCCAAAGCGCGTTCCAAGTTGTAATTCTGGTCGCCCATAATGATGGGCACCAGCTTGAAATCGCCCAGCGTGCGTTGGAGCCAGGGCAGTTGCACTTCCAGCGAGTGCTCGGCATTCTCGCCCTCCTTGACATGACCCCGATCGGAAATCTTGATGCCGGAACTCAGTTTGGCAAGCTTGGCGCGAAAGTCCTGGTCAACCGGAACGACACCCAGCGGGGTCGCGTAAGCGTCGCCATCGTAAATCGAGGAGAAAGGGAAATTAACATAGTGCGACGGGGCAATGATCACGACGCGCGTATATTTCCGTCCCTTGAATTGGGCGAAGCACGCTGCCGCCACCGGACCCGTGAACATGTAGCCGGCGTGCGGGCAAACCAGCGCCACCAGCGATCCTTGAACCTTCGGCACGGCGTTGTGCGCCAGAAGACCGTCAATCATCTGGGCGAGTTCTTTGGGGTTGGCGGGGTAGAAGCCACCCGCCACGCCGGGGGCGCGAACTTTCGATTCGGCGCAGAAACCGGCATCGTGCGGGGCCGCAAGCATCAAAGCGCCGAGTGCGAAGAGAATCAAAACCTTGGTATGAGGAATCTTCATGGCATCACCTTAGAGGCAGCTAGAAGAAGAAAAAGTCAAAACGCCAAAGTCAAAAGTAAAAGTAACATCGGCTTTGCCTTTTGACATCTGCGTTTTGCCTTTTGACTTCGCACTGCCCAACCGTCCATCTGCACATCTGCCCGTTGGCTTCCGCCTTTTGGCTCCTGACTCCTGCTTTTCTACGTCCAGACGCCGGGAATCACTGTGTGGCAGAATTGGCACTTGCCGTGGTGGAGATAAACACCGGCAATCGCGTAGCCGGTGCGGTCCACCACTTTTTTCCGGCAATGCGGGCAGTAGGTGCTCTCCGCCGGATGCCCGGGCACGTTGCCGATGTAAACGTAGTGGAGCCCCTCGGCGTCGGCAATCGCCTTGGCGCGCTCCAGCGCCTCGATGGGCGTGGGGGGCAGGTTCTTGAGCAGATACTCGGGATGGAAGCGCGAGAAGTGCAGGGGCACGTCGGGGCCGAGTTCGGATTTCACCCAGCGCGCCAAGCCTTGGAATTCCGCGTCCCCGTCATTGAGCGTGGGTACCACGAGATAAACGATTTCATTCCAGACGCCGGCCTTGTGTACTGTCAGAATGGCTTCCAGCACGGGCTTGAGCTCGCCATTCACGACGTCCTTATAAAACTTTTCGGAATAGGCTTTCAGATCGATCTTAATGGCATCAACTTGCGCGCACAGCTTCTTGAGCGGGTCGGCCTGAATGTACCCACCGCTCACCACCACGCTGCGCACGCCCGCTGCCCGCGCCGCTTGGGTGCAATCGAGCACATATTCGAGGAAAATCACGGGCTCGCTGTAAGTGTAGGCGATCACCGGGCAGCTATTCTGCTGGGCGAGAGCCGTGATTTTGTCCGGTGGCGCATAGGTGCTGCGGACCTGCTCGGGACGCACCTGGGAAATATCCCAGTTCTGGCACATTTTGCAATTCACGTTGCAGCCGGCGGTGGCGAGCGAAAAGGCCACGGCCCCGGGCATAAAGTGAAAGAAGGGTTTCTTTTCGATGGGGTCGATGTGCGCCGTCACCACGCGCGAATGTACCAGGGTGTAGTAAGTGCCCCCGCGGTTTTCCCGCACGCCGCAGTAGCCGCGCTCCTGGTCGTCAATCACACATTCGCGCGGGCAAAGCTTGCACTTGATCTTCTTGTAGGGCAGCTTTTCGTAGAACTTTGCTTCCCGGATGAATTGGCTTTCATCATCGGTGGCAAGTGGGTTCGCAAACAAGGGCGTTGCCAGAGGCAGCCCTACCAGCGCCCCGCCACAGGCCGCAAGGCAGGGCAGCGCAGCGGCTTGCAAAAAGGTGCGGCGGTCGAGAGCGTTCAAGATGGTTCTCGATGTCTTATTCATAAATGCCACTCAATTGTCGACCCCCTCACCCACCGCCTTGCGGTCCCCCCTCTCCCCAAGGGGGCGAGGGAAACAAATTCAAACCCAAAACCAAAAATTCTTTTTCCCTCTCCCCTCCGGGGGAGAGGGGGGACCGCAAGGCGGTGGGTGAGGGGGTCCCAAGGAATAGAAAGAATTATGCAACGATCACTGCCCATCATATTTCCACCCGCTCAATGCGCTGGGGGTCGCACGTCCCCAAGCGATGCTCGGCGCCAGCGGCGGTGGAGATATATGCGGGCTCACGCTTCAGTTCGTGAAGCGGCTTCATGCCGACCTCGGCGCGCTTCTTCTCAATGATCTTCCAGCCCACGTAATCCAGCGCCACGGGGTCGCGCGCCACCAGCAAGCCGTTGAAGGGCCACATCCACTGCGGCATGTAGGACGGCCCGCCCTCGTATTGCGCGTTGAGGCCGTCGCAGATGTGCAGCCGCACCTTCTGCCGGATGGGCGCCAGCGCGTAGACGTCCGCCACGTAAGGGTTGCCGGCTTCCGAGTGATACTTGTTGGGATTGTGAATTGCGCCAAACATGCTTTTGAGCGCCAGTGTGACGCCGGCGATGCCGTGGTCCTTGAGCACCGGCAGGTTGATGACCGCGTCGCAGACCTGCGTCAGCGTGCGGCACATCAGACTGCCCGCTTTTCCGAACGTGGCAAGGTTATCCTCAAAACCCAACACGTCGTTGCCAAAACAGCGGATGCCCGAACCGCGCTCGGCGATCTTGAAGCGGGCACGCTCCAGGTCGGAGTTCTGCCGGTCCCAGATGACCATCTCGGTAATTCCCGCTTGCCGCAGACGCTCCGTGATGGCCTCCACCAGCTCCGGATGCGTGGCGTTGCCGCGGCCACCCAGACAATTCACCTTCAGCCCCACCACCTCGCCCGGGCGCACCACCTTCTTCCATGCTTCGATGGGCGAATCGCAGTCAAAGGAAGCCTGAAGGGCGCGGTCGAGCAACTGGGCCAGCCGAGCGGAGTCGAAACCTGTCCCCGTGGTGCGGATTCTCGCATCCCGAGCAATGACCACCCGGGAGCGCCCCAATGCGGTGGAGGAGGATGGCAAAGCAACGGCGTGACTGTCACCCGGCTTGAACGCGGCGAGGGTGCTCCCCAGCATGAAGGTTTGCTTCAGGAAGGAGCGGCGAGTTGGGGGGAAGTGTGGCCTCGACATGACAACCCATCAAACGGTATCTCTGCGGGTCAGAACATCAGGTGCGGGCGATGGAATTGAGCGGTGAGCGAAGTCACCCACTAGTTTAGACGAAAACCGACCCAGACTTTTTGCAGCACTCGACGTGCCAAGGTGACAGTCCGCGCGGCAGGACTCTTTATGAGGGACTCCCTCGTCTCAGACTAAAAGTCCGTTATTAGCCACAAATGGAGTAGGATCACTCCCTTCCGTCCCTAAATGGCGTGAAAGCGACTCTCCGCACATCCGGAACCGGAGTGTTCCATCCTTTGGCGTCGTGCCAGAGGATGGCATTCAGTATTTGGGTGGGCACATCATCGGGCTCGAGGAAATTCATATGCATGGAGGCGATCGCGGCTTCGCGGGCCGGTCCCTTCAGCGCTGAGAGGGGCGGGTTCACCTCATAAATCGATTGCTTGGGCTGAATCGCCAGGTAGGGCGTGAAGTCCGGCTTGGCTTGGAAGCTGTTGCGCATATCGTTGGCGATCAAGTCAAAGAGGGACATGGGGGGAAGTCCCAAAATCATTTCGATGGTTTTGACCATGCTGCATTGAGAATAAAACGTGGAATCGATCGACCAGCGGCGGATATAGGGGCTGACCGCGAGCGCCACGGTGCGGTGCCCATCCACGTGGTCGAGCCCGGCCTGCGCGTCATCCTCGACGACGAAAATAAGCGATGATCTCCAGAACGAGGAGTGAGAAATCCCCTCCACAATCTGGCCCACAGCCAGATCATTGTCGGCAAGACAGGCCTTGGGAGTGGAGAAATTGGGACTTGTTCCCGCAGTGTGGTCCGAGGGCAACTGCACCAGTACAAGGTTGGGCATGGCGCCGGCGGTTTCCCATTGTTTCAGGTGTTGCAGGAAAATGCGCGCCCGCACCACATCCGGCACATCCAAACCGTACGCGGGGTAATCCTTCACCACAAAGCGGTTGAGGGGGGCAATGGGGGCGGTGGTGTGAAAATACCCCTGGAAGGTTCCCCCGGCCTTATATTCCTCCAACAGCTTGATTCTGCCCGTAATATCCGGTTTGTGGAGACCGCCCACGAACTCACCAAAATCTGCGATGGTTTTTTTCGCCTGGTGGGCGTTGTCCCAGATAAATCCGCTATCAGCAAAAGCCAGGGGGTCGTCGCCATTTTTCGGATAGCTGCGGCCCTCATATCCGGGCCAGAGGGTGTAATCGGTTTCGCTGGCTTGTGTCACCCACTGGTGCCCATCGCCGCTATTGCCGCCGGAGGCGTAGAAATTATCGAGCAGAACAAATTGACGCGTTAATTCGCGCGTGTTGGGTACCACTTCGTCGCCATATGCCTGGAGCGTCGGGTCGCCATTGCCTTTCCCTATTCCGCCGAGATATTGGTCGTATGACCGATTCTCCTTGATGACGTAGACGATGTGCTGAATGGGTGAAGGTTCGCCGGCATGCACGGGGACGGGAATCGGCATGGCGGCAGAAGGCTTTACGGCCGCGGAAATGAAGCTGCCACCTGTGCCGCGCCAGCGCAGGTGATTGTTCTCAGCCACGGCCGTGGTATAGGCGGGGAGCTGGCTCGAATCGGGAACCGGAATCACCTGCACGGTGCCGCGATCGGAGTGAACATAGCGCCGCGTCGGTCCCGCCTCCAGGTCCAATCCCATTTCTTTGGCAAAGTTGGGGATCGGCGCCATCTTCCATCCTGCGCCTACGCCCAGCAGCGTGGATACCGCCAGATAAGCCCCATCCGGGCTGAGGGCAAGGTGGTCGGGGTACCAACTGGTGGGAATCAGGCCCAGAATTTTGGACCCTCCTTGCGGGCTTTCGCCCACGCCAATCACCGCGATGGCATTGATTCCTCCACACGCGGCGTAGAGCCGCCGCCCGTCTTGTGATACCACCACGGCCTCCGGCGCAACGCCCGCCACCTTGCGTTCGAAGGGCTGGACCGAAATGGTTTCCACAACTTTATTCCGGGCCGTGTCGATCACGGAAATCGTATCGCTGTTGCTGTTGGACACGAAGAGGCGATGGTGGGCTTCGTCCCAGGCGAGGGAGGTGGGGTGCAGTCCCACTTCGATATCGTTCGTCACCTTGCCCGTGGCGACGTCAATGCGGCTGACCGTGCCGCTGGCCGCGATGCCCCGCTGGTCCACCACGGCGAGGTCTGCGCCTTTGTTGGGGCCGGTGGCGGCCGTCAGATCGCCCGGGCGCGGGAAACGCCCGCCCCAATTGCTGACGTATGCCACCGTGCTCGCGGCATTGATGGCGGCGCCGAAGGGCGCAATCCCAGTTTTTACCGAACTCTTCAGCGCGCCCGTGCCCAAATCCACAATGGCTGCCGCGTCGTCAAAAGTGAGGGGAATAATCGCGTAGCGCGGCGAGGAGTTCTCGCGCGAGGGCGCCGGCACCGCCACACCTCCGGCGTTCGTGGTGCCCAGCGCGTGCCCAATCAATCTCTCCGCGCCATTCGCCACAGAAATCAGGCGCACGGAGCTCCGGACTTTGCCGTCAATCTTTTCGGGGCCGGTGGCGCTTACCAGAGGTTGATCATTAACCAGGTCGAAAGCAATTCCCTGTTTGCCCGGCGTCCCCTGCGAGCGCACCGTTTCCAGAACCTTGTTGGTCTGCCAGTCCATTTTGAAAATCACGAAGCCCCGGCGCGGCGCGGCGAGGACATAAATCTCAGCGCTCGTCGCGCCAAAGGTCACGCCAAAGACCCTGCTCTCAAAGATTGCTTGAATGCCCGCGGGAGTAATGTTCTGCCGGCTGGGGATGACTCCTGGATCAAAGACGCTGCGCACCGGGGTGTCGTCGACGACCGCTGCGCGGGCCGGGGAGGCGGTGCTGGGTTTTTGCGCTGGGGGACCGCTCTTTACTTCAGGCGGAATGTACGGTCCCGCTGGCTGTTGGGCTGTTTGCGCCCAGGCGAAAGTGACTCCCGCCAAAACTAAGAGAGCGATAAGAAGCAAATGCCGACGCCGCGTTGATGATGCCAAGGTTTCCTCCGAATCAATGGGTGACCTGCCTGAAGATTAAACCGCAGAACGGGGAGAGGGCCGGTCGAGTGAATCCTGAGCGCGGCACTCCGTCCGACGGGGGAAGCTTCCGCTTCGACGGGGCAGTATATCACTCTCCCTATTTCTCTTCGGCCATGCGGGCGGCAAATTTGCGCCAAGCCGCCATCGACCGGGTGAGGTTCTCCTCCCGGTCGCCGGGCACCTGGTAGCATTGCAGTCCGATGGGGCCGTGGTAACCCAGCGCCACCAGTTTTCTCAACAAGCCGTAAACATCAAACTCGCCGCGATCGAGGGGCTGAATCAAGCGGTCCCAGCCGCCCTCGTGTTCCGCGCCATTGATGCTCACCATGAAGAGGTGCGGCATCGCTTCGCGAAGCCTCTCATCCAGGTTGGGCTCATCTTTTGCGGCTAGGAAGTGCGCCAGGTTGAACGAGACGCCGACGTTGGGGCGGTCCACATTTTTCGCCACGCGCAGGGCATCCTCAACTCGCCCCACGTACATGCCGATGTGTGGGTAGAGGGCCACCCGCAACCCCGACGCCGCGGCCATGTCCGCGATCTCCCTCACGATGGCCGTGGCGCGCGCATCGCCGTCGGGTGCAGTGCCCCGCACGGTGAGCCAGATTACGGTGCCGTGTCCCTGCAATTGCCGGATGGCTTCCGGCAGGCCCGGTTCGTAGCTGGGCTTGTCACCATCGATGTGCGCGGCTACGTATATGGCGAACATTCTCAGGCCGCGGCCTTCAAGCGCCTGGAGCATCTCAGGGATGTGCTGGGTACCGGTGAATTGAAGCCCCGCGTAACCGGTGCGCTTTACCAGTTCCGCCTGCTCATCCAGCGGCACGTGCTGGTCGCGCCCGGTGCCATTGTCAAAAGCGAAGAACGGATTGGTGAGCGGTGAAGCGGCTAGCAACGGCGTGGCCGCCCACAGGATCATTGCCAGGAGGATCGTTAAGAGTTTCATGTGGGGTCTCCATTGAGAATTCTCTGCTTCGTTCTTGCGTCATAGGTGCCTTGGAGTGCGGCCGCGAAGCTGCCGCCTTTCTTCCTCCGCCCTGTGCGCATTTGCCGTATGAACCAAAATCGGAAGGCGGTAGCTGCTGCTACCGCACTCCAAGGCAGGCTTCGCCCGCGGTTAGACTCCCTCATCCGTGACAACAAGTAAGTGAACACTGTTGCCGCTAGCCGCGTCGCGGCGCTTGAATCCACTTGTCCACAAAAGCATTGGCCGCGGGGCTGTTGGTGAACCTTTCTTTCACGGGGTCCCACTCCAGCTTCTTGCCCACCTGGATGGCAATGTTCGCCAAGTGGCAGACCGAAGTGGTGCGATGCCCGACTTCGGCGTCTTCCAAGGTGTCGCCACCTGTCTTGACCGCATCAATGAAGTCCTGTTTATCGCTCTTGAACGGGAAGTGAATCTCGTTCTCGCCGATTTTGGAATCGAGAACCGCGGCAGGCTCGGCTTGGAGCGGCTTTTGGTATTCGGCGAAAATCCACCCCTCCGAGCCCTCAAAACGCACATAGACCTTTTCATCGGTCTTATAAAATAGGCGGACGCCATTGGCGTAGCGATATTCGGCCTGGAAGTTGAGCAGCACATTCCAAAAGCTGTCCGCAGGCGGATAGGTCCCATGCGCCTCGACTTCGACGGGGCCCGTGCGGTCGGTGTTGTTGCCCCACTGCGTGACATCGATGAGGTGACCTCCCCAGTTGGTGATCATGCCGTCACAGTAGTACCGGTGCCGCATCCAGCCCGGGCGCTCGTAAGATTTCGGGGTATGGACGCGCTTCTGGGTATAAGGCGCCCGCGTCGCCGGCCCCTGCCAGCGTTCGTAATCCAGTTCGGGGGGAACGGGCATTTCCGGTTGCGGCGGGCAACCGACATCGGTTCCCGGCACAGCGGTATGGATGGTGTGCAACTTCCCAATCCGTCCGTTGCGCACCAGGGTGACGGCGCGGTGGAAATTCTCCAGGGAACGGAACTCGCTGTCTGTGCGAAAGACGCGCCGGTGCTTCGTCACCAAATCACTCAACGCTCGACCATCCGCGATGCTGCGTGTAATGGGCTTTTCGCAGGAGACATCCTTTCCTGCCCGGATCGCCTCCATCGACATCCGCACATGCCAGTGGTCCGGCCCTCCGATGAAGACCGCATCCAGGCTGGGGTTGGCCAGGAGTTCGCGAAAGTCCTTGTAGGTTGTGACGCCCTTGAAAGTGCCGGAGGCCGATTGTTGGGCGTAGGCGTCCTCCACCTGCTTTTTGGCATTGGCCAGACGCCATGCATCCACATCGCATAGGGCGGTTACCTGCACGTCCGGCATGGAAAAGAACTGCGGCAGATTCACATGCACGGTCTGGCGACCAATGCCAATGACGCCCACCGTGACGCGATTGCTGGGGCTCGCCTTGCCCAGCAATAAGCCGGCAGTGCCGGCGCCAGCGCTGAGAATGAATGTTCTACGGGACAATTTCATGAGAATCCTCCTGAGTTCTTTTGACTGATAACTGAAGACTTGCTATTTCCGCGCCACCACCACTGACGCCGTTCCGTGCTTTGCCACTCGGATGGCCGCCGTGCCATGAGAAGACGAGATTACCGCGTCATAAGCGGGGCCATCCGCCGAATAGACTTTCGCGGAGCGGAGTTCACCGGCGTCTGGGGTATTCAATGTTACCGTAACCTCTTCCACCTGTTCCGCGCTGCGCGAGCGATGCCGCGTGCGCGAGGTGAGCGGCGCGACATATTCTCCTGCGCCATTCAGGAACAAATTCACATCATTGTCACCCGTCGCCGCCACGCAGTGGGGCAATAGCACTTGCCGTTTGCCGATGAGCGGGTCAAACAGCGGAGCATAAATCTCCAGCAGGTCGGCGGCGCGCGCATTGGGCTTCTGCTGCGAAATCGGGAATTGGTGCGCAATCATTTGCGGGAAGCAGGCGAATTGCAGCCGCAGTTTCATCTGCCTTTCGAATTCCAGCAGATCGCCATCGTACTTCTTGCGCTCTTCCCAAGCGGAAAGCGGGCGGTACGGCGCCAGGTAGGCGAGCGCCGGGACGTAATCACATTCATGGCAATAGCCATCGACGTCGCGCAGCACCTCCACCCGCCAGAACTGATTCACGATGATCCGCCGGTTCACGGCATGCGCCATGCGGCAGACTTCTTGCAACGCTTCCGCCACGGGTTGCGCCATGTTTTCGACGGCCTGATTGCCGACTATGGTGAAACCGTCGTCGTGGGCGTAATCAAGTCGACTGGACCAGTCCAAGCGATCGATGATCAAGCCCTCCAATTCCGGCAGCCTCTTGAAATATCTCTCGCATTGCATTTTCAGCCACGGCCAGAAGGTGCCGGCCAACCGCGGATTCATGTCGCTCGAGCCTTCCCAGGAGGGAATCGCGCGGCCCTGAGCGTCCTTTACGATCGCCTCAGCGAACCTTGTTTGCAGCAGGTGCGTGGGGATCTCGGTGCTATCGTCCGGCGCTCCTCCCTTGCCGCCGAATTCCGTCACATTGAAATAACCGTAAATCCCAATTCCGTGCTCCTTCATTTCGGCGATGAAGGATTTGATCTTTTCGTCGCTCATCATCTGGGCCAGCTTCCACCAATGGCCGTAGGTGTAAGGCGCCCACTCCGGGCCGTCCGGCATATAGTTCCCGAGGTACGTGAACCAAAAACTCGACCACATGTAGCGCACGTGTTGGCGGGCCATCTCCGCAAAATCAGGATGGTCTTGAATGTGGTGATACCAGAACACACCCTCCGCATGGCCGCGCGGCAGGGGAGATTCGAAGTACTCGGGAAACTCATCGCTGTATGCTTTGAGCACGCTCCGATAGTCAGCCGGATGCGCATAGAACAGCAGCCGCAGCGGCGACGCTTGCCCTCCCCCCATGCCCCGATGGCCGAGCGTGAGCCGCAGCGTTCGTCCCCCGATCCACTCCACCTGAAGGTGCGGAATATTGACGTTCGGAGGCAGCGCCACGGTGAGCGCTTGATCGGTGCTCGGGTCCAGAATGCTGACGAGCGGCAGCACGTACGCCGTCCCGGGAGTCCAACCCATGGTTGCGTAAGGGGCCGGACGGTAAGTCGGCAGCGCACTGACTTCGGTTTCGGGATCATTGGAGGGCGTGAAAATCCTCAGTCCCGGAGAAAGTACGCGCAAATCAATGGTGACCTCGTGCCCTACGCGTTTTCCGGACCCTTCAAACCGCAAATCCCAAACCAGCCCATGGGGGCTCGATGAGCATCGCGAATTACACTTCAGGTTCAGCGCGGCAATTTGCCCAGCCTGGGGGCTGGCGGTGATTTGCGTAACTTCGTTGCGCACGCTCACGTAGGCGGCGCTCTCCATCCAGACGCGCCGGGCCGCGGCGGAAACGGATTCGATGCGCTCGGGAAGGCCCTCGCTGCTGATCGTGGCTTTCAGATCACCGCACTTCACCATCGCCGCTTCCGACGCAGTACCGCGCAGCAAAGGTTCGATAGAAAACGCGGCGGCGGGAAGCAACGCGGTCTTCAGAAATCTTCGCCTCTTCATGTGAATGGGGGTTTCCATTCCGATTTTCCAGACTTGCGACCGAAAAAGTGGAGCATTCCCGCTGCCATTTCCTCCCCCACCGCAAGCGGCCTGTGGGCATTGTGGATACCCCACAATTCCGCGCTATTCGGGGCTAATGCCCGGAGGGGAGTTCCACCCCCCGCCTCGAAATAAGGGACAAAGTGTCCTCCAGCCCAGCCATCCAGACAGATAATCTGGACAGATTGTCCAGATCAATTGTCTGGGCAAATTATCCAGAGGTGGGGTCCCAGATTGAGCCCCACTCTGGTTACTGCCTTCTGCGTACTGCATGCTGTTTTCACAGCCCTCCTGCCCGGGGTAGCGTCCCGCTTCATCGGGGCGGCTCTTCCTGGATTAATCAACAAACCTCGGACCTGCAATTCAGGTCGCTACCTACTCCCATTCTTTTTCCCCGTCCTGCCTTTCCTCCTTCGTTATACGTGCTAAACGACCTTGTGGGGAACACCTCACAGACAGGCAAGAGGACGCTCTCATCAAGCTCAGTAGGATATCCTACATTTCCCACTTGACAACTGTCTTACTAGAAGATAAATTATCGCAACGGGTTAATGGCCATTTTGTATCTAAGGGGGTCAAACCATGGCTGCGGCATGGCAGTTGGCATATCCTCCGAAGAGTCCTGCGGCGGTAGCTCCCGGCCCGGTCTGCAAGAACTGCAAGTGCCCCTACGTGGAGGAGGGGTACGAGTTGCCCCTTTGCTGGGACTGTCGCCGATGGGCTTCTCTGCGGCCTCTCCCTCAGGACATTAAACTGATCTGCGCGTTGGTGCTCATGGCGCTCCTTTACGCCGGGTACCACTATCCCGACGCCCTTGGGGCGTCGATCGCCTACCAGGCAGGTCAACGGGCCGAAAGAGCCAAACACTTCGCCCAGGCTATCCAGGAGTACCAAACCGTGACGGCAATCTATCCTGAATCGCCCGTGGCCGTGGCGCGCTTGGGACTCGCTTACTATCACGGCGGCCATGCCCTGGAAGCGATCTGGGTACTAGGGTACGTCTGGAGGACGGGAACTCCCAAGGAAGTTGCCATGCAGGTGAATGCCGTCTTCCGGGAGGTGAAAAAACGAGCGGGAGTCAAGTGAAGATCCTGGCGATCCCCAGCCAAGTCGTAGCCCTGGTGACATTCCCGGGCGTGGTGCTTCACCAAGTGGTCGAGCAGCTCTTCTGCCGCTGGAGGCGAGTCGCCGTGGGGGATGTGTGTTACATCCGCTTCGGGACCCCGCCAGGCTTCGTGACCCACGAGCGCCCGGTCACCGTGCGCCAAGCCCTCTTAATTGGCCTCGGCCCTTTCTTTGTGAATTCCCTTTTGGCCGCGCTCATGGCTTACCCGTTCGTGCTCCCAGCACTGGAGTTCCGGGTGTCAGCTACGCAGGGTTATATTCTGGCTTGGCTGAGTGTATCGATTGCCATGCACTCGTTTCCCAACGCCGACGAAACCGGGGACCTTTGGCGTGCCGTTCGGAGCCCCAGAAGTTCCACCCTGACTCGCCTGTTGGCCACGCCTCTGGTGGGATTTATGTACGTCGGGGCGCTCGGCCGCTTGGTCTTCCTGGACCTCCTCTACGGCGTCGCGTTGCTTGTTCTTGCTCCGGCACTGCTCCTTTACGTGCTCCCCTGAAAGTTAAGCTGTAGAGCCCTTGCCGCTTGTCACTCGTCACCGCTCTTACCGGTCTCCGGGCGTAACTCCGCGCTTGCGCTGAGGCCAGAGCCGTGTGATACTCTTCGCCCATGCGAAACTGGGTCATTTTGTCCGAAGTCGAGAGAATTGGCATCGGAAAAAAGCTCGTGGCGGCTCTGAATTCCATAGGGGTTGAGGGCGCGACAGTTCAATGGAACATGCCTTCGCACCTTCCCCACTGGCAGCTCATCATTGAATCCGCATGGTGTGCCAGCAAGTCACGGAATGAAGTGTCCATAGCCCGGGAGCAGGCAATGGCGAGAGCGGATATACTGGCGCCAATAAACGGCGTGATTCTCAAGAGTTCCCCCCCCAAGTGAAGGAAAAATCCATTTGAACTAGGATCCCAAACTGTAGCACCTCCCGACGCAATGCCTTCGTGATTCAATAACCCGGAACCCCTGCTTGATGGTAGACCTCTTCGGCGCGCTGGAATTCCTCCTGCTGTTCCACCAGGCCCATACTCTGCATCATGTGGCGGATCGTCATGTGCGGGTCATTGGACCAAAACATCCCGCAGTCCTCGTCCTCATAGTAGCGGTAGCCCACTTTATCGCCGTAGGCCTTATTGAAGGCCTCCCCGTTTTGCAGGGTCGCACTCCACGGGAGGTTGGCGTAACTCAAGTCGATTTCCTGAACCAGGACGTTGTCAGTGGGGGGAGTGACGTCGCCGCCCTCGACCTTTTTCTCGCTCAGGGGCCATTTTATTTGCGAGACGATTTTGCCGGTTGGTTCGAAGATGGAGGCGTTGTTGCGCCAGGTGCTGGAGACGATATAGCAATGGTTGCGTTTGGCGCGGCAGGCAGGTTGGGAAGTCTGCGGCGATTGGGATGGCCAGGCAACCAGCTCGGCGCCCTTACGGGCCAACTCCCTCCAGCCGTAATCAAAATCCATGTCGTAGCAAATCTGTATCCCCAGCTTGCCGAAATCACATGCGAAGACGTGTTCCTCCTTGCCGGGAGTTGCGCCGCGCTCCATAGTGCTTGAGTCCGGATCGACCACAAGCTGCACCTTGCGATAGATGCCTGCGACTTCGCCTCTGCGGTCAAAGAGAATGGCGGCGTTGGAACAGCGCTTGGTAGCCCGATCCTCCCGCAGGTACATCGGTACGACGATGTAGCAATGGCACTTGCGCGCCTCCCGAGCGAAGGAATCCTGGACGGCTCCTTCCAGTCGAGCCGACCAATCCGCCACCACTCCGGTGGGCTGGCCTGCGCCGGTTACTGCCATCTCCGGCAATACCGCCAAGTCCAAACTGCGGCCATACTTCTTCTCGGACTGCGCCTGCATGCGATCAACGATTCCCGTCAGTTGCTCCAGGCGTACTTGCAAACCCGGATAGGGCACCCAGAACGGTTGCATGACCGTGCCGATGATGACTTTGCGCGGCGGTTGATCCGAGGTGCTCTTCACGGGAAGGTCTGCGCCCGCGGCGGGCAGGGTCAGCAAAAGTCCCAGAGAGCCCACGGCCAACTTGACCCGTAAGCGTGCCAGCATTAGGTGGTCGGTTGTCACCACAGGTCCTCCGTTACGGACGATGTTCTTCACCATAGCTGTACAGTTCTGCCGGAAACCCAGTCATAACGGTATTGGTCGGGAAACAAAAGCAGGATTTTGGGACGACGTGCCCCGTTCGGCGACGCTTCCAAGCCCGGCTCCACCGGCGACTTTCCAAACAAGCGCGACGCGCGCCCGGAAAGTACCGCCGCCCCCGTGGCCTGGAGAAAACTTCGACGAGACGAGGTGCCCATGCGAGGACGATTCTAACAAGATAGCGAAGAAGTGAAGCGGAAATTTCGCGCTTGGCTGCGTTAATTAGGATGAGGTAGGGTGCCAAGAATGAGTCTTGAGTCCGGACCTAGAAGCGGACTTATTTAAGGACATATTGCGCCTTGACAATCATTCAATATATTGATATAAAGCATATTAATTCAGTATAGGGTTAGGATATGAAAGAGGACATAGAAACGGTTAAACACCGAGGCGAGCTGGTTTTCCTGATGGAGCCATTGGTGATTGGCGAAGGGGCTCGTCACCGCGGCGGTCTGATCGACCTCGCCCTGGAGCTGGCGCAAAAGTCTGCCGGGCTTCGGCGCAGCTTGCCGGAGAGCCTGCTGTCCTCCCTTGCCGATCTGGTGCGCGCCATGAACTGCTATTACAGTAATCTGATCGAAGGGCATGACACTCACCCGGTCGATATCGAGCGCGCGCTAAAGAATGACTATAGCCAGGATGCCCACAAGCGCAATCTGCAGCACGAAGCGAAAGCCCATATCGCCGTCCAGCAATGGATCGACGGTGGCGGCCTGAAGGGGCGCGCGACCACCCGCGACGGCATTTGCGAAGTCCATCGCCGCTTCTGCGAGTTATTGCCCGAAGATCTGCTGTGGATGGAGGACCCGGAGACGAAAGAACGCTTACGGGTGGTCCCCGGCGAACTCCGCGCGAAAGAAGTCAAGGTCGGCGCCCACGTCGCGGTCAGTCCCGGCGCCGTGCCGCGTTTTCTCGAGCGCTTCGAGGAGGTTTACGGCCGCCTCGGCAGAACGGATTCCATCCTGGGCACTGCTGCGGCGCATCAGCGCCTGGTGTGGATCCATCCGTTTGTTGACGGCAATGGCCGCGTGGCCCGCCTGATGTCCCATGCGATGCTATTGGAGACCCTCGATAGCGGCGCCGTTTGGTCGGCGGCGCGCGGCCTGGCGCGCAACGTCGATGCATATAAACGACACCTTGCCGCATGTGACAGCACCCGTCGCAACGATCTTGATGGGCGTGGTAATTTGAGCGAGGAGGCTCTCGCCGGATTCACCAACTTCTTTATCCGAACCTGCATTGACCAGGTTGATTTTATGGAAAGCCTGATGCAGCCAGATCGCCTGCGGGCGCGTATCCTGCTTTGGGCTGAAGAAGAAATCGCGATCCATACGCTGCCGCCCAAGTCAGGGAGCATCCTCGAAGCCGTGCTCTACCGGGGAGATTTGCCCCGTGCCGCTGCCGCCGGGGTTGTGGGCGTGGGCGCGCGCCATGCCCGCCGAATGGTCTCAGCATTGATGGCGCGGGGAGTGCTCGCCGCGGAGAGTCCGCGCGCGCCGCTCCGCCTGGTCTTCCCGGCGGCCCTTGCCTCGCGCTGGATGCCAGGTCTATTTCCCGAGAAGTGAATACTGGTCTCATCCGAACCGGCGACCTATGGCGGGCCACCGTCAGCGTATTCCTGACCATCAGCTTTTCTCATGCCCGATGCTGCCGCGGCTACCGCGCTTCGCCAATCTGGCGCCCTTCCACAAGGGGGACTTACCAGCTCGGCGCAGCTTGCGGTCCATGAGATAATCCGCGAATTCGATGGGCACGCGCCTGCCCAGACCGCAGTGGGCAGCTCACAGTGGAGAGGTGGCTATGGGCATGGCACAAGGCTTTGGATTGACCCTGGTGGCAGGCGTGATGGCGGGCGGCAATTTGGTGCCGATGAAATGGATCAAGAGCTGGAAATGGGAGAACTTCTGGTTGGTCTATTCCCTTATGGCACTGGTGGTGGCGCCGGTCGCTCTGGCGGTTTTTCTGCTGCCCGATTTGGGAGGCGTCTATGCCTCAGTGCCGTTAAGTTCCATGGTTAAGCCCTTTATCTACGGGGCGGTGTGGGGCATTGCGCAGTTGGGTGCAGGGATCTGCGTTCATCGGATCGGTTTGGGCCTGACGGGTTCCATTCTGAACGGCATCTGTGCGGCGAGTGGGACTTTCATTCCCCTGAGCATTCAGCACCCGGAGATGCTCCTCGAGCGGGCCGGCCTGGAGATTATCGTGGGCACGGTGGTGATGGCGGCGGGCTTGGCCCTTTGCGGCTGGGCGGGACACGCGCGGGAGAAGGCCACCGGGCAGATCAAATCGGCGGGATCAGGTTACAAGGCCATTCTGGTTCTGGCCGTGGTCTCGGGATTTATGGCTTCCTTGCTGAATATTGCTTTGGCCTTCGGGGGCGACATCGTGGAGAAGGCGCGCCTGGCAGGTGCGGCGCCGGCTTGGGCTCCTTTTGCGGTCTGGCCCGTGGCCTTGGCCGGGGGATTTCTGGTGAATGCGGCGTACTGCTTCTATAAGATGTCGCGGAACCAAACGTGGAAGAACTTTGGCGGGGGGCCGCGCGAGGTGATGAATCCCCTATTGGCCGGCTTGCTTTGGATGGGGTCGATTGCGGTTTACAGTAGTGCAACGACTTTCCTGGGGATCCTGGGCGTTTCCATCGGCTGGGCGCTCTTTCAAATCGTGATGATCCTCACCGGAAATGTGGCGGGCTTGCTGACAGGTGAATGGCGGCAGATGGAGCCGCGCATCTCCCGAGCCAACCTGATGGGAGTGGCGGTTCTCTTTCTGGCCGTCATCCTGATTGGAGCCGCAAACTATTCCGTTCGATAATGGAAAGGATGGGAGATGCCGACCCTAAAGATCGTAATCACTGATGCCGGGTTTTCGGATACAAACATTGAGGAGAGTGTACTTTCGTCGCTCCAGGCCGCGGTGACGGTTGGGCAGTGTCGCACTGAGGATGATGTCCTGGCCATAACCGGCGACGCGGACGCTGTAATCGTTCAATGGGCGCCCATATCGCGCCGGGTTATTGAACACATGACGCGTTGCCGGATCATCAGCCGGTATGGTGTGGGCGTGGACATGATCGATCTCGAGGCGGCGCGCGATCACCATATCCATGTGGCGAACGTCCCCGACTATTGCGTGGAAGAAGTGGCGGCACATACTCTCGGCATCATGTTGGCCCTGGGCAGGAAAATCATGATGCAGGATCGCTTGATGCACCAGGGAGTGTGGAAGGTCGTCGACGCCATTGGCCCCATCAATCGCTTCCGGAACCAGACCCTGGGCCTGGTGGGTTTAGGCAGAATGGGAAAGAGGGTTGCCGAGCTGGCCGCACCGCTGGGCATGCGCATCTTGGGCTACGACATCCAGCCCCCCAGAGATCCCGGACCTGTCCACCTCGCCGACTTCGAAACGGTCATCCGGGAAGCAGACTTCCTTTCCTTGCACTGTCCGCTCACCAAGGAGACGCACCACCTTATTAATGCCGAGGTGCTCGGCAAAATGAAGCCGGGGGCCTTCCTGATTAATATGGCGCGCGGCCGCGTGGTGGATACAGCGGCGCTTGTGGAGGCACTCTCTCGCGGTCAGATCGCCGGCGCGGGGCTGGACGTGTTTGAGCAGGAGCCGCTGCCTCCGGACCACCCGCTGACCAAGATGGACAATGTCATACTGACCCCTCATCTCGCTTCGTATTCTTTGGATGCGGTCCTACAGCTTCGAAGAGACACGGCGAGGAATGTCTTGGAGTTCTTTCAAAAGCGGGAGGAGTGACCATGAAAGTGGATTTGGCAGGGCGAGTGGCCTTGGTTACGGGTGCGGGTCAGGGCATCGGGCAAGCGATTGCATATGCCTTTGTGGAGAATGGCGCCATCGTGGCGGTGAACGATTTGAATCCCGACGGGGAGCAAACCGCCGTGGAGATCCGGCGGCGAGGAGGAAAGGCGAAATTCTTTCGCGGCGATGTGGGTGATGTGCAGGTGGTGAACGAAATGGTGGCGGCGGTGGAGAAAGAGCTGGGGGCGATTGACATCCTGGTGAACAATGCCGGGGTCAATGTGGGTAAAGAGCGCCGCCCGGCTCACGAGTTCCTGGACGCGGACTGGCACCGGATTATCCGGGTGGACCTGGACGGGGTTTTCTACTGCTCCCGGGCCGTGTCGGCGGGAATGGTCAAGCGGCGAAAGGGGGTCATCATCAACATCAGCTCGGTGATGGGGATCATTCCGATTCGTCTCCAATGCGCTTATGCGGCGGCCAAAGCGGGCGTGCAGAATTTCACCCGTTCCCAGGCGCTGGAAGTGGGGCAGTACGGAGTGCGCGTGAACGCCATCGCTCCCGGATCCACCCTCACGGAAGGAACCCGGCAGTTGTTTTACAATCCGGCTTCCCAGGAGGTGGCAGCGAGCCTGCTCAGTCACATTCCCCTGGGACGGCCGGGGGAAACAGAAGACATCGCGCAGGCGGCGCTGTATCTAGCTTCTGATGACGCCAAGTATGTCACCGGGCACGTACTCGTCGTGGACGGGGGTTGGACGGCGGGTTTTGCCCGGGAGTGGTGAAGCAGGGGTATTCACATGGATGGGCAGGGTAGACAGGATCAAAGGGCGGAACAAGAAAAATCCTAAGTATCCCGTATATCCCTGTTTGAAATCCTTGCCTCTAGTGAAGTGCTTGCATTCGAGTTTGGGATTTGCGGACTTGATGAGCATGGCGAGCTCGATCCTGGCGGCGTTCAGGCATCGGCGCATTCTTCAATTCCGTATCCTGTCCATCCTGTTTATCCATGTTCAGCACGAAAGAAGGCTCCTAGCGATGGCTCGGATCTTATCCTCCGGTCCGCGAAATGCCCAGACGGCTGACTCGTCATCGTAACGGACTCGACCCGTCCCTGCGCCGATCGCCGGGCAGTGGTATTCGAGTTCGCTAAAACTGCCGAGGCTGCTCTTCACATTGCACGCCTGCGTCGAATAGCCGAAATCACCGGTGTCAGTCCACGGAACGTCCACATACTCACCAGATGGGTTCACTAAGAAATTGCGGATAACCAGCGCAAACTGGCCGTTCGTTGGATACAGATAACCCACCCGTCCCGTGGTCTCCACGGCGCGAATCCCAATCTTGTGTTCACCCAAGGCACGCATCCTGTATCGGAGCAGATGGTCGGTTGCGACAAGGTCATCGGGCGCAACAGTCCCCATGAGGACCTTGGGGACAGCGCGGCCATAGGTTGGGACCAAAAGATCGCCGTGGTGAGGCAGTTGCAACAGGTTCCAAAGCCCTACCTGGGGTGAGTTGTCAGGGTCTGCTCCCATCAACTGCAAAGAAGTGTGCAGCGCGTAGCCGGCATACTCCACAGTTGCTGGGTCGTACAGCCCTCGCTCGTAACGGAGCGGGTTGGGCGCGGGGGCCACCGATTTCGTTAGCTCCAGTTCGGCCCGCTGTTTTGACCGCGATAGGGTGAGATTCAGGCGGTTCACCAACCGGAGGCTGCCGGGTGTCGTATCGATCTGGTAGTTGCCAGGATCAAGTTCGCGGGGTTGCCAATACGTGTCGAGTTTGGGAAAGTTCGGGAAGAAGATGTCTGCCTCGGGCGCGAGCCAAGTGCGGTCCCCGCCGGAGTTGTGCCACACGTCACTTTCATAGAACGCCCGTGCCGATTCGGGCGACGCCAGTGCGGGGTGAGTCCAGAAGAAGTTCTCTGGATTCCGGGGGGCAAACAGCCCCAGAATCCGGCCTCCGTGGGGGAGGATCAATACCTTGGCGCCGTCAGGGCACTCGTGGAGTTGGGTGGGCTTGCCAATCGCCTCGAGCGTTTTGATAAGTCTCGCCAACATACGGAATGCTCATTTTGAAAACGAAAGGTTTCCTCAACTAGAAATTATTCGTTTCCATCACCGTTCCGGCTTTGACATCCTTGTCCATCTGATAGGGGATGTGAGCCGCGTGAAGGGAATTGCCATGCAGGTGGATGTCATGGCTCTTTGCCCCCTTAACCTTGAGGAAAATCTCCGTTCCCGGCTGCGCCGTCGAATCGACGATGTTGGCGCCTTCCACCTGATCCAAAACCACCGCCGGGTTATCGGACTCCACCTTGGCAGGCGCGCCCGAGAATCCTTCCAGCTTCAGTCCCTGGATATCCTGAAAGTACAGCGCACTTTGCCATTTGGCCGATTGGGGCTTTTCCCACTGGACCTGGACATCTTTCACTTTCAAGTTCTTGGCGTATTGGAAATACATGGCGTGAACCGACCTGTCGTACGCTGCGGAAGGATCTGTGGCCAGGTAGAGCTTGATGTTTTCCAGGCTCACATCGTCGAGCCAACTGTTGGGATGTCCCAGAATCAGGCAGGAGCCCTGGCCGTGGGCAATGATGTTGCGCACGATGACGTGGCGAATGGCGCCGGCCGGTGGCTCGTCGGGCTTCAGCGGCAAGCCCAGGCTCTCGCTGCGCCTTTGCACCGTGAAGTAGATGGGGTCGCCATTCCCCCACCAGAACCAGTCGAAGCGGTTGGTGTTGATCACGATGTTTGAGATCACCACGTTTTCAACCACCCCGCCGTCGTAAACCATAAAGGCGATGCCCCGATTGGAATGGGTGATGACGCAGTTGTCGATGGTCACGTTGCGGACGGCGACGGAATTGCCGTCGCAGAACTTGATGGCGCTGGAGGAGGACGACAGGCGGCAGTTGGTGATGGTAATGTTTTCGCACGCCTTGGGCGGCCCGCCGGAAGCGCTGGAGGAATAAAACACAATCGCGTCGTCGCCGGTTTCAATGGTGCTGTTGGCGATGATCACATCCCGGCAACTGTCCGGATCGATCCCATCCGCCCACACCCCGTATTTTTGGCTGGTGTGAATATAGATGCCGTCGATTCTCAGCCGCTCGCAGTCGTAGGGGTACAGGGTCCAGCTCGGCGAGTCGATGATGGAAATTCCCGCGATGCGCACGTCTTTGCAGCGCAGCAGCTTGATCATGTGCGGGTAGATCTTGCGGTGGTCCATTTCCTTGGGAAAGGACCGCATCAGCGGGACGCCCGCCGCCTCTGCCGCTTTCTGATTGTCACGGATATACCCGTCATCGATGACGTTCATCCGCCAATCGTATTCGGCTTGTCCGTTGATGGTGCCGCGTCCTTCAATGGAAATGTTCTCGAGGTCTTCGCCCAACAGCAGCGCATCGGTCGTGAAATCGGATTCGGACTTCGATCCGAATAGCGTGGCCCCCGCTTCCAGGTACAGCCGGACGTGGCTGCGCAGGTGCAGCGTTCCCGACGTGTAGTCGCCGGCAGGCAGGTAAACTTCTCCCCCACCGGATTTTGCGCAAGTGTCGATGGCCTTCTGAAGGGCTTGGGTGGCGATATCCGCCTTCCTGCCCGTGGCCCCGTAATTCCTCACATCGAAAATGTCGCCGCCTGCTTGCGCGCGCAGAAATGATGCCGAAACCAGGACCTGCAAGACCAGACACGCGCCAACTACTCTCATCAGAAAATGCTGCGGCATATTCTTCCCTCCGACAGCGTGATTGGGGAGACCCCCAAAGACTGCGGCGACTTTATCACCATGATCAGAGGGGGGCAAGATGACCCTGCTACTTTGGAAATGCGGCTCAGCGAAATGAAGAAGTCCAGCGGCCTGCCTTATACATGCGTGACGAGTTGTTCCTTCCCGAGCGGCGCGTGATGACCCATGATTTTCTTTACTGCGATTCATAAGCGCTAAACACAGTGTGGCGCCGGCCGCGATTACAAATCCTTCCCAGAATCCTTAGCTAACCTTTATGCCTTTTTCACATATTGCAGCATACAGTCATGCCATCAGGGTTACGCGAAGATTCAGAGCACAACGGGAAATGCGGGCTTCGCGAGAGGTTGCACCAAGCCGAAGTGCATTTGGAAGGAAATCCGGCTGATACAGGGGGCGTTAACTCGAGTTCGAGAAGTGACTCACAACCCCTTAAGGAGGGACCTTTACGATGTCTAAGAGAATGACCTGCCAAACGCTTTTGATGATGATTCTGGCTTTTGGAAGCATCGCCTGGGGCGCGCGAATGCCGCAGTCGATTAACAACGACAAAGACCTGAAGTCTGCTCTGAAAGCCGCGAAAACGCCGGAAGATCATTGGCGCATCGCGGCCTACTGCGAGGCAAAGGCGGAAACGCTGGATGTCCAAGCGGCGGGATACGAAGAGGCCGCCGCGACTTACCGACGAGGCCCGGTCGTAAAAAATCTCATGGCGCCGAATACGGCAGCGCGTTACGACTCCCTTGCGAAAGGCTTTCGCGAGAAAGCACAATCCAAGCGTGAACTGGCGGCATCACAGGAGCATATGGCAAATGGTGCTGCACAGGCCACTCATTGAATCCCGATACACAAAGGATATGACTCTCCAATGGCTCGCCGGGAAGGGCACACCCGCTGTGCCCTTCCTGCTCGAGATCTTGTCGCAGCGTTACCCCGCCATCACTGATCGGTTATTCCTGCGGAAAATAGAATTAGGCTAATGATCGGGACGGGCGGACCTTCGCGCTCGCGCGGCCAAGTGGTCCCGGCCGGCCTGCACAAAACCCAGGAACCGGCGCGCCAGTTCGCCGATGCGATTCTGCTGGCGACGGCTGATGGCCTCAGGAGGAATCAGTTCCCGGCCCACGCCCAGGGCTATTGCCCCCGCAACGATAAAATTGGACGCATTCTGTTGATTCACACCTCCGGAGGCCACGAGCGGAATCTGAGGGTACATTCCATGAAGGGATCCGATATAAGTTTCACCGCCAATCTGCGCGCAGGGCACGACCTTGACGAAGTCGGAGCTTGCTTCCCATGCGGTGATTACTTCCGTCGGGGTCAGCGCACCGGGGATCACCACCACATCCTGTTTGGAGGCGAACTCGATCACGGCAGGATGGAGACCATCACTCGTCAGAAACTGCGCGCCGGCATCGAGACACACCTGGGCGATTGCCGGGTTCGTCACTCCGCCCGCGCCGACCACGATGCCGGGAACGGTTTTGACCAACTGGGTGATGACTTTGACGGCCTGGGGCACGGTCAGCGGAATTTCGATGACGACCACGCCTCCCGCTGCGACCGCCTCAGCGGCAAACAGGGCGGACTCCTGCGAGTTGACGCGAACCGCAGCGATGATGCCGGTTTCCTCGAACCAGCCTCGCACCTCGAATTTCTTCACTTGGTCGTCTCCTTTGGCGCGCGCTTTTCGACCGTGGTAAAAGCGGTCACTGACCAGAATTTGTCCAAATCAGGCTTTCCGGCCAAAGCATTGTGGATAGCCCGAAAATACCAGCGATTGCTGGCTACTGCCCGAGCTGTGGCACGGCGTCAAAATGTCGCTTTCAGAGCTCCGCGGATATTTCTTCAGCCTCTGCAATTATTGCCGCGCATCTGGCCCTCAAGTTGCCCCGTTCGCAACCTGTTTCCCGCATCGTCCATCTCATGGCAGGTGGCGCGAACCCACCGCCTCACGCAACTGCTCCACCGCCATAATCCACGAAGCCAGCGCCTGCCGATAGGCAAGTTGGATGGCGCGATAGCTGCGCTCGGCGTCCAAAAAGTCCAGCAAGCTGACCGCGCCGCGTTGGTAAGCGTATTCGCTGATGTCGCGATCCTTCTGCGCCCGATCGAGGTACCCGGAAAGGTAAAGGTGCACAATCTGGTCGTTGGTCTGGAGGTTTTCGTAAGCATCGCGAACATCCGTCATCACCTGGTTATTCGTGGCCTTTTCCAGCTCCTGGGATTGCACGATTACGGATTTGGTCCGGGCAATCTCACCTTGATTGCGGTTAAAGATGGGGATTGGAATACTGCCATAGAAGGAGGCCGCGTTGATGCCGTTGACGTGCGAGTAATTGCCCTGCACCGTGACATCCTGTTTCCCGTCCGCTTTGGCCAGTTGCCACTGACTGGTGGCCGTCGTTACCCCCTGCGTCGCCGCCTTCAGGTCCGGCCGCTGCTGGAGCGCCTGCAATTGAAGGTCCTCGATGTTGCCCTGCACCTTGTGGTATGCAAAGTCTCCCGCGATATCGTAGTTTGCGGGCACAGATTCATAACCCAGTTGATTCCGAAGGTCGGAAAGCCCCTGCACCTTGGCAAGTTCAGCCTGCGCCACATCATTCTGGAACTGGAGGAGCTGTAGTTCAATCTTCAATTTGTCATCTTCGCTGATCGCCCCTTTTTGGTAACGCAAATCATTGAGGTCCACCGTCTTCTGATAGCTTTCCAGGTCTTTTTGAGCCAGTTCCAAGGTCGATTGGGCAAGCTGCACATTAACGAACAAGGTGGCAACCCCGAAGGTCAGCGTGCGTTCGTTGTCGCTCACCAGCGAGATGGTCTGTGCCGTCTGGTCCTTGGCGGCCTGAAGGCGGTGCTGGCGCTTCTTGCCGCGCTCGATCAGGTAGCTGAGCCCCAGGTCGCCCTCCGTCGAGTCGTGGAGGTAAGTACCGGTAAAGTTGCTCGGCGAAAAAAACGGCAGGTATTCCCAATCGCTGAAGATGGAAGGATTGGGGCGCAAATTGGCGGTAATTTCCTGGTCCCGGCTCTGCTCAATGGTAGTGCGGGCCGCCAGCAAGTTATGGTTGTGTTGGAGGGCCAACCGAATGGCATCCTCCAGCGTGATCCTCACCGGACCCTGGGCAAATGCCGCGCCCGCGAAGAGAAGGTACGCCACGCACCCCAGTAAAACGCCACATCTCTTGCCCGCCGCCCCGAAGGGGCAAACGGTGAATAGCCGCGGGTGAAACCCACGGGAAGGAAAATGTCTCACTTCAAGGTTATTTCGCACGCGATTCCTCCGGCTCCGGAAGCTTGTCCGTGTCCCTCGCCACCCAAACATAGAACGTCGGCAAAATGATGATGCTCAAGGCCAAGTCGGCGATCAGGCCTCCCACAATGACGATGGCAAATGGGCGTTGCGAGTCAGATCCAATGTCATGCGATAGCGCTGCCGGAAGCAATCCCAGTGTCGCCACCAGCATGGTCATCATGATGGGGCGGAGTCTGAGCACGGCTCCCTCCACTGCGGACTCCACGATGGTATAGCCGCGAGCCCGAAGTTGGTTAATGTACTCGACCATAATAACGCCGGTTTGCACCGACACGCCAAAGAGCGCCAACATGCCGACCCCCGACGACACACTGAGGTAAGTTCCGGTAACGAGGAGCGCCAGATAACCTCCGAAAGGCGCCAGGACGACGTTCCAGAGAATGAGCAGGGCCCATTTAAACGACCGAAACATGGTGTAAAGAATGATGAAAATGACAAGGATGGTCAGCGGGACGACAATCGCCAGCCGCGCCTGCGCCCGCTTTTCGCTCTCGTATTCGCCCGACCAACCCAGGCTATAGCCAGGCGGCAACTTAACTTTTTGACTGATCTGCTTAATGGCGTCTTCGACCGTGGTCCCCAGGTCCCGACCGCGGACGCTAAAGGTTACTGCCGCATAGCGGCTGTTGCCTTCGCGGTAGATGTCGTAGGCGCCGTCCTTGACCCCCACTTTGGTCAATTGTGCCAGAGACACCCGCTCTCCGCTGGGGGAAAGCAGGCGAACATTTTCGATGGCCTGCTGGGTATTCCGATAGGGTTCCTGATACCGCACCACCACGTCGTAGCGCGCCTCGCCCTCCAGGATCTGGCTTACCGCGTTTCCGCCCACGGCCGTCTGGACGGCGTCCTGGATATCGGCCACGTTGATGCCAAAGCGCGCCGCCATGCGGCGGTCAATCGTTAGGTTGAGATTCGGCTGGCCGAAATCGCGCAGGAGTTTCACGTCATGCATGCCCGGGATGGCCGAGATTACCGCCGTGATTTCTTCCCCCTTCTGCTCCAGAAGCTTCAAGTCATCCCCGAAAATCTTGAGCGCCAGCGCACCCTTGGTGCCGGTCATGGTCTCTCCCACGTTGTCCTCAATGGGCTGGGAAAAGTTCCAGACGGCCCCCGGATATTTCTCCACGGCGCGATTCATGGCGGCGATCAGTTCTTCCTTGTTCTTATGAAATACCGGGCGCCATTGGTCGTGCGGCTTCAAATCAATAAAGTATTCGGTATTGCCAAATCCGCCGGTGTCCGTGCCGTCGTCAGGCCGTCCCACTTGCGACACCACTTTGGTCACTTCCGGGAACGAGGCAAAAACATGACGGCAGTTGGTGGTGAATTTCTCGCCTTCCGTAAGGCTCGTGCTGTTCGCCAGGGTGCCACGCGCCCAGATGGCCCCTTCATCCAGGTGCGGCAGGAACTCCGCTCCGATGACGCCGCTAAAGCCCAAGTAAACTGTTCCCACCAGGGCAGCCAGGCCAACACCCGCAACGACCCAACGATGCTCAACGGCCCAGCGCAACCGCTCGCGGTAGAGCTCCGTCAGATAATCCATCACCGGGTTCCGCCGTTCAAATACTCCCTTCCGGAAAAACGTACCGGCCAGGACTGGGGCAATTAAAATCGAAAACGTCATGGCGCCCAGGAGAGCGAAGGCCACCGTCCAAGCCATGGGCCGGAATAGCCTGCCCTCCACGCGCTGCAGCGTGAAAATCGGCAAATAGGCGGTGATGATGATGGCGATGGCGTAGAACACCGGCCGCTGCACTTCATGGCACGCCTCACGGATTATTTCCGCGGTGGTCCTTTGGACTCCGTTCGAGGTCTGACGCCGGGCGTGGCTCAGATGCCGGATGATGTTTTCAACCATGACCACCGCGCCGTCCACCACCATCCCAAAATCCAGTGCCCCCAGGGAGAGAAGGTTGGCGGGAATGCTGCTCAAGTTCAGGAAGATGGAGGCAAAAAGCAGGGAGAACGGAATCGTCAGCGCCACGATCAGAGCGGCGCGCGCATTGAGGAGAAACAGGAAAAGGATGACGGTCACCAGGATCATGCCTTCGATGAGGTTATGCATGACCGTGTGCAGGGTAAAATGCAGCAGGTCGCTGCGATCCAGCATGGGAACCACTTTCACGCCCGGGGGCAGGATGCCGTTGTTGAGCTCGTCTACTTTCTCGTGGATGGCTTTGAGGGTGGGTTCCTCTTCCGCCCCTTTGCGCAACAGCACCCCGCCCTGAATGACGTCCGGCTCGTCGATGATGCGCCCATCCTCCATGTGGTTGGCGCGCGCCATGTGGCCCAAGCGGATTTTAGGGCCCTGGGTGACGATCGCGATGTCCTTCACCCGCAGGGCGGTTCCGGTTTGGGTCTTCAAGACGGTTTGTTCGATGTCATGCACATTGCTAAAGAGGCCGAGGGCGCGGACGTTCATCTGCTGCATTCCCTCTTCCACAAAGCTGCCGCCGGCATTGATATTGTTGTTGGCGAGTTGCTGCTCCACCTGGCCGATGCTCAATCCGTAGGAGACAAGCTTGTTCGGATCGACGCGCACCTGATACTCGCGCACCGTGCCCCCGAAGTCGGAAACATCCACGACATTGGGAACGGATTTAAATTGTTTGAGCAGAACCCAGTCTTCAATGGACCGGAGTTCCATCAGGTCATAGCGCGGATTGGTGCTTCTGAGCGTGTACCAATAGATCTGGCCGGTGGTGCTCCAGTCCGTGCCGATTTGTGGCGAAAGGTTCTGTCCGGGGGGAAGATTGACCTGAGTGAGCCGCTCCAGGACCTTCTGGCGGTTCCAGTCGTTCACGGAACTGTCGTCAAAAATCATGATCACGTACGACAGGCCGAAAATGGACTCGGAGCGCAGAAAGGTCATGTGCGGCATTCCGGCCATTTGAATTTCGATGGGAATCGTAACCTGCTGTTCCACCTCTTCCGCGGAACGCCCCGGCCACTGCGTAATGACCGTCACGTAGTTGTCGGCAATGTCCGGATACGCCTCCACCGGCAAGTTGTGAAATGAAATGGCTCCCCAGCCCACCAACAAGGCCCCCACGGCCAACACGACAAACTTGTTGTTCAGTGCAAAGTCGACGAGAGCACGAATCATGATGGGTCCTTTGTCCGTTGTCCGTGGTCAGTTGTCCGGTGCCCGTTGTCTCGACTTGGGATGACATTGTCACGCTGGTCGTCTTGGGATGCCGCGAACCGCTTAGCAATAGCGATTGACGACAAACAACGGGCCACGGACAACGGACTACGGACGTTCTTTACTGCGCCAGCACATGGTCCAGGACCAGGGAATTCGTGACCACCTGTTGCCCTGGCTGGAGCCCTGACTTGACCTCCTGGAGACTCGTGTCGTTTGGCAAAACATCCCCGCCCACCACCTCCAAGCGGCGGAACTTGTTGCCGGGCGCGGGAACGTAAACAAAATCCCGATCGTGCATGTGGAGGATGGCGGAGGCCGGAACCACGGTGTGCATTTCCGTGGTTTGACCGTAAAAGGTGGCGGTGGCGAACATCCCGACCCGCATCATTCCGGGATTGCGAACTTCCAAACGAACCTTGGCGGTGCGGATGTTGGGATCGAGAATGGCGCCGATATTACTGACCGTGCCTTTCAACTTCAGATCCGGGTAGGCGTTCATGTGGATATCCGCCGAGTCGCCCAGGCGTACGGTTGCCAAATCGTTCTCGTACACGTCGCAGACCACCCAAACATAAGACAGGTCGGAAATGGTGAAAGGATTCGTGCCGAGCGCCTGCACCCCCGCGGCATTCGTAACCTCCTGGTCGGTGATCACACCGGACACTGGCGCCGTGATGTCAACAACGGTGTTGAATTTATTAGGGTCATTCCCGAGCAAGCGCAGATGCTCCGCCGTGGTTTCCAGATCGACTTTCGCCTTGTCTTCAGTATCCTGGGCGACCTCCAGGTCGGCCTTCGATTCGGCGCCGTGGTTGTAGAGGTCCTGGATCCGTTCCAGTTGCGCGCGCGCCAAAATCTCATCGGCGACGGCATGGCGGTAATCTGAAAAGCCCCCGGCGACATCATCGCTGCGCACCCGAAGCAACAATTGTCCCTTTTGCACCGTATCGCCGAGGCGCGCGTAAATCCCCACCACGCGGCCGGAAGCCAGCGAGATGACGGGCACGTTGCGCGCGATGTCAGGATTCACCGAGCCGGTGACCACCAACTCCGAGGTGGTTTTGCGCGCCATGGCGGCAACGGTCGGGTACTGCTCAGGATGATCGACGGTAAAAAGGCCGGCATCCGCGAAGGGAACAACCTGGGCGGGAGGCGGGGCCTCTGTCGCCGCATCTCCATGCGCTTGGCTACAGCCGCTCAGCGTCAGCGATGTCAGGAGCGACGTAAGGAGAAGACTTATTTGCAAACCCTGGCTTTTCATAAGTGAGTACACTCCCCCCATAGCGGGCATTCGGACGCTTTCTCATCGTCCGAATGCCCTTGGTGATGCTGCCTGCACTACGAACTCGGCCCGCTGCAGGCAAAACCTCTGCAATGCAAGATCGTAATTCCTTGTTTTTCCAGCAAACAGTCTCGTAGGGGCATAGGCGTTAACCTAAGGGAAACTGCCTTACCTGAAGCCACGGCAGTGGCGACATCCTGTAGCCCACGGCGAGCCAGCCGTGGGATGCTAATGGCATACGAACCTCGCGAGCCCCG
>JBEKNU010000025.1:0-38723 GCA_049522495.1 Terriglobia bacterium | reverse complement strand
CCTGCCACAGACGCGCCGTGAGATCCAACGCCTGTTGTTTACCTGGACCGGCGAGTGTGCATATTGTGGCAGCATAATTCGCAAACGAAACCGTCCACCTTAACTTAACGTAGTAGTACTAAGCACTAGCCACTTACCAAATAGTTGTTGCTGTGAGGGACAAAAAATGTTTCGCATCCTAACCATTGCGCGAGAGTACGGAAGCGGGGGCGGACGGATCGCCCAGTTGCTGGCCGACCGCTTGGGATGGAAGCTGCTCGACCGCTGCCTGGTGGAAAAGATAGCGGAATCCGCCCGGATTAAGCCCGAAGTAGCGGAGAAATTCGATGAGCGGCCCGACCCTTGGCTCGATCGGCTGGCAGAGGTCTTCTGGCAGTCTCCGGGCCTCAGGGGGTACATCGGAGGCCATGTGCCGGGGCGGTTTGATGGCGAAGTGGCGGCCCATTTGACTCGCCGGATCATTGAAGAGGCGGCGGCGATGGGCAACTGTGTGATTGTGGGCCGGGGAAGCCAGTGCATTCTCCAGCAGCGCGATGATGCTTTCCATGTTTTCATCTACGCGCCTCGAGGTGAACGGTTGGCGCGTGTGCTCCGCCGCGACGCTGGACTGACGAAAGCCGAGGCGGAGAAAAAACTGGACGCGGAAGATGCCACGCGCGCCGCCTACGTCCGCGGTCACTATGGCGAAGACTGGCAGAATCGCCATCTGTACCACCTGATGCTTTCCTCGTGCCTGGGGGTAGAAGAGGCGGTCTCCATAATTCTTTCGGCCCTGCACGGTTCGAAGGCTAAGGCCGCCTAACGAGGTTGTAGGGGTACGGCTTGCCGTACCCTCTTCATTTTTGTCGGGCGACTGAACCAAGAGGGTACGGCAAGCCGTACCCCTACAACCAGTACAACGATGATGCCGCCCAAGGATCGAAACGTGTCATGAAGCAGATGTTCGCGCGAGCTCGACAAAACGGCGAGACCCACCCGTGGCTGGTGGCCTTCACGGTGATGCTGGCGGTTTTCATGGAAGTGCTCGATACCAGCGTGGCCAATGTCGCCCTCCCGCACATTTCCGGCAACCTTTCCGCCGGCGTTGACGAAAGCACCTGGGTCTTGACCTCTTACCTGGTTTCCAACGCCATTGTGCTCCCGCTCACGGGGTGGTTCTCCACGCTGTTTGGCCGCAAGCGGTTCTACATGACCTGCGTGGCGATCTTCACGATCAGCTCCATGCTCTGCGGGCTTGCGCCCAGTCTTGCCTGGCTGGTGTTTTTCCGAATCCTGCAAGGGGCCGGAGGGGGAGCGTTGCAGCCTATCTCTCAGGCTGTCTTGCTGGAGAGTTTCCCCAAAGAAAAACAAGGTATGGCGATGGCCATGTTCGGCGTGGGCGTGGTCATGGCGCCCATCATCGGTCCCACCCTGGGCGGCTGGCTCACCGACAGCTACAGTTGGCGTTGGATTTTCCTCATCAACATTCCGGTGGGAGTGGTTTCATTGATACTTACTTTCTTCCTGATCTTTGACCCGCCCTTCCTCGTACGCAAAGGGTTTAAGTCGGGAGTCAGGATGGATTTCATTGGGCTGGGCCTGCTGAGCGTGGGGCTGGGATTCCTGCAGGTGGTTCTGGATAAGGGCCAGCGCGAGGATTGGTTTGAATCGCATTTCATCGTTGCCTGCGCCGCCGTTTCAGTGATCGGGCTGATCGCGGCCCTGGTCTGGGAGCTCACGCGCGAAGATCCCATCGTGGATTTTCGGCTGTTGAAAAACCGGAATTTCGCGCTCGCTACCCTCACGATGTTTTTGCTGGGGTTTGTCCTTTACGGCAGCACCGCTTTGCTTCCCATTTTTCTTCAGACCCTGCTGGGGTACACGGCGCTGTTGAGCGGGCTGGTGCTTTCACCAGGAGGAATCGTGGTGGTCATCATGCTGCCCATCGTGGGCAAGCTGCTGACACGTTTCGATGCTCGCTGGCTGGTGGTTTTCGGCGTCGTGATCGTGGCCGCTTCACTGTTTCACATGGCCACGTTTAACCTGGACATCGATTTTCGCACGGCGATGATGGCGCGCATCTATCAATCGGCAGGGATGGCTTTTCTCTTTGTGCCCATCAACGTTATGGCGTTCTATTTTATCCCCAAGGAGAAATTCAATAACGCCACGGGGATCATCAATCTGGCGCGGAACATCGGCGGCAGCTTTGGGATTGCCAACGTCGTGACCTTGCTGGCGCGCCGGACCCAGTTCCATCAGGGCATGCTTCTTGCCCACATGACGCCCCTCGATTCGGCGTACCGGGCAATGGTGGATGGGTCGGCAAGGGTCCTGTTTGCGGCAGGATCCAATTACACTGACGCTCAGGCCCAGGCGAACGGCTTGGCCTACGGGCTTTTGCAGCGACACGCCACGATGTTAGCTTTTGTCGATGATTTCTGGCTGATGGGGCTGACGTTTTTGTGTTTGATCCCCCTGATGTTTTTAATGAAGAAGAGCCGGCCGCACGGAGCGCCCATAAGCACGCATTGAGCGCGGCGGATATCCCAACGCTCCACGCCGCCGGGTAGGCAGCGATTCGATTAGAATTATCAAGCAGTCTCAGGGCTCTCAGAAGTACATGGAAATCTGAAAGTGCGACAGGCGCCTCGCTGATCAGGGCAGGAGAAATTCATTTTCCCTCTATCTTGGGGAATGGGTGGTCCTCAAGGGGGGACCGGGCCTAGGCGATTGGTTAAGCCCGTTGTCGAGTCGACACGTCCGATTCCCGCGAAGCGGGATATCATGAGTAGCCGTGGATGAAACCTACGGAAATGGTAGACGAGAAATGGTTCCGGCCCTGGAGGGGCCGAACTTAAGGGTCAACCCCATGGGGGTTGGGGAGAACGCGTGGGCTCTAATTTCCGCAGGTTAAAACCTGCGGCTACCCACGGTTGGCCCCTCCCGGGGCAGGACGACCAGAGGCGGCTTAACCTAGCGCCTATGGAGGGAACCGGGTGAGGGGCCACTTGCACGCTGGAGTGGCTCGACAATTTTTATGGATCGTATTTTCAATCGGAAGCGAAAACACGGAGATGTCAATCCCTGGCTGATCGCCCTGACGGTGATGCTTGCGACTTTCCTGGAGGTGCTCGATACCAGCGTCGCCAACGTATCGCTCCCTCACATTGCCGGCGACCTTTCCGCCGGCGTCGATGAGAGCACCTGGGTACTGACTTCCTACCTGGTTTCAAACGCCATCGTGCTCCCGCTTACGGGCTGGTTGTCATCGCTCTTCGGCCGCAAGCGCTTCTTCATGGCCTGCGTGGCCATGTTCACCGTTTGTTCATTCCTCTGTGGCATTGCTCCCAGCCTCGGTCTGCTGGTCTTTTTCCGTGTCTTACAGGGCGCGGGAGGTGGCGCGCTTCAGCCGATTTCGCAGGCGATTTTGGTGGAGAGCTTTCCCAAGGAAAAGCAGGGCATGGCGATGGCCGTTTATGGGATGGGCGTGGTCGTGGCGCCTGTCGTCGGCCCTACGCTGGGGGGCTATATCACGGACAATTACACTTGGCGGTGGATTTTCTTCATCAATATTCCCGTCGGGGTGATCTCCCTCCTGCTGACCGCTCTGCTCATCTACGACCCGCCCTACCTGGTGCGCAGGAGCCTGCGCGGCCTGCGGATTGATTACATCGGGCTGGGGCTGCTGAGTGTGGGGCTGGGTTTTCTCCAAGTGGTCCTCGATAAGGGCGAGCGGGATGATTGGTTCGGTTCAAACTTTATCGTCGGCTGCACTCTGGTAGCGGGTGTGGGGCTGATCGGAGCGTTCATCTGGGAACTCACGCGCGAGGACCCCATCGTGGATTTCCGCATGTTGAAGGACCGGAATTTCTTTCTGGCTACCTTCACCATGTTCATGCTCGGGTTCGTGCTTTACGGCACCACCGTGCTGCTACCCCTCATGCTGCAAACCCTCATGGGTTACACGGCCCTGCTCAGCGGACTGGTGCTCTCTCCGGGGAGCATCTTTACCATTATGGCGTTGCCGATTGTGGGCCGCCTGACCCAGAAGGTGGAGGCGCGCTGGATTGTGGCGTTCGGACTGGGGATCACCGGTCTTTCTCTTCTGCACATGTCGACCTTCAACCTGCAACTTGATATCTGGACGGCGGTTCGCGCCTGGACTTTTTCCCGCATCGGCATGGCTTTCCTGTTTATTCCCATCAACGTTTCGGCATTCTACTTTATTCCCAAGGAAAAGATGAACAACGCCACCGGCATCATCAATCTGGCCCGCAATATCGGCGGCAGTGTGGGCATCGCCAATGTGGCCACCCTCCTCTCTCGCCGCGCGCAGGTGCATCAGGCCATGCTGGTCGCTCACCTCACTCCCTACGACGCTCCTTACCGCAACGCGATACAGGGCGCCCAGCAAATGCTGATGACGCAGGGTTCTAATCCCACACTCGCCCACCTCCAGGCGCAGGGCATGATTTACGGCAACCTGGTTCGCCAGGCCAACATGCTCGCTTATGTCGATGTTTTCTGGCTGCTGGGCTGGACGTTTATCGTCATTATCCCTTTTATGTTTCTGATGAAAACCGCCAAGCCCCGCACCGCGGCATCGGTTGCCGCGCATTGAGGCATCCGCCCCAGCCCAAACCGCGTATACTCTGTCCGGAAATCCCAGGACCTCCCTGGACTGGTCCCCATTCTGTTTCACTTTTGGAGGCATCATGAGACGCCGCGACTTCATCAAGAGTTCCGCATTGGCCGGGGGTTCGTTGCTATCCGCCGCAGGGCCGCAAGCGTCGGCCTCGGAATTGACTTCAGGCCTGCAAGCGCCAATCCAATCGATGCCACTTCCCAAGACCGTCGTTTTGGATTTGAGGCCCGCGCGCTGGATCTGGTACCCTTCGGCACGCACCCTGCAAAACACCTTCGTACTTTTCCGCCGCCAACTGGACTTGCCGGAGAAGCCGCTTCGGGCCAGGGGGTGGGTGGCCGCCGAGAGCCGCTACCGGCTGGAAGTCAACGGCCAACGAGTGCAGTGGGGGCCGGCTCCGTGCGACCCGCGCTGGCTGGAAGTCGATCCCGTTGATTTGACCGCGCTTCTGCATGCGGGTGCGAACTGCCTCGGCGCGCAAGTGCTCTTTTTCGGTCAGGGAGACGGCACCCTGCCGATCGGAAAGTGTGGATTCATTTTCCGGCTGGAAATTGAAACCGCCCCCGGCGAGAAGCAAACCATCGTATCGGACGAAGCCTGGCATGCGTTCCTCGCCCGCGCCTGGAAACCCGGCCATTACAAGCGTTGGTACCTGCGCAGCCTTCAGGAGGAATTTGACGCGAGCCTCTATCCCTATGGCTGGACCAGTCCGGAATTTACTCCCAATCAGGACTGGCTTCCCGCCATGCTGCTTGAATGCCCTGCGGACAAGCCAGCGATATGTGCCAGCTACCCTGAATACATGCTGGAAATGCGCGGTGATCCTGTCGAAGCCCAATTGCGTGCGCGGAGCATCCCTCTGATGCGCGAGACCCTTGTCCCCGTGGCCCGCCTCGCCGAATCGTGCTGGATTGAGTGGGTTCGCTCCCCGGAAGAGTATTTTGAATTCCTGCCACCGCAGAGCTTTCGCCCCGACCGGCAACCCTCAGCGAATGAGGCCGCCGCAGGGTCATGGCACGTGGAACTTGATGGCCGGCGGGGGGCGGCCCTGACCTTTGAGTTCATCGAGCAGATGGTCGGTTGGCCATACTTCACTATTGAAGCTCCAGCCGGGACCATCGTTGAACTCATGGTCCAGGAAGCGCACCAGGTGGGTGGACCGGCGCTGCTCAATACCCACTTCCACAGTTGGACCCGCTTCATCTGTCGTGAAGGCATCAACCAGTTTGAAACGTTTGATTTTGAGAGTTGCCGCTGGATGCAACTGCATATTCACGGGGGCCCCGGCAAAGTAACCGTGTCGGGCGTGGGCATGCGCCGGAGGGTTTTCCCCTGGCCGCACGCGCCGGTAATGCGCGTCTCGGAACCGCCCCTCCAGCGATTGCTAAATGCCGCGATCAATACCATGAACAACTGCGCGCAAGAGACCATCATGGATGGCGGGGGACGGGAGCGCCAGCAATACAGCGGAGACTGCGGCCATCAAGTCCACCCCGTTCATCTCAACTTGGGTGAAACCCGGCTTCCGGCGCGCTTCCTCGCTACATACAGCCAAGGGTTAACCCAGGAAGGGTTCTTCCTGGACACCTGGCCGGCGTATGATCGCTTGGCTCGCCTTATCGAGCGGCAGCTTCAACTCACCAACTGGGGTCCCCTGCTGGATCACGGGGTAGGTTTCAACTTCGACTGCTTCTATCATTACCTCTATTCCGGCGACCTCGACGATCTCCGCGAGCCCTACCCTCGTCTGCTGCGATTCGCTCAATACCTGGAGAGCATCTTGGGCCCGGATGGCCTTCTGCCGGTCGAGAACTTGGGGACTCCTTCTGTGTGGATCGATCACATTGCTTATCAACGCCAACGCCACAAGCAATGCGCGTTCAATCTTTATGCCGCCGCCATGCTGCAAAATGCGCTGCCCCGCCTGTGCGACGCATTTGGCGATCGAACCCGCGCCCAAGCCGCGCGGGATTTCGGCCGCCACCTTCAGGATGCTACGGTGCGGCGTTTCTGGAGCCCGGAACAAAACCTCTTCATCAATAATCTCCCCTGGCTCGAGGAAGAAGGGTCTCGGCGCATGTGCGACCGCTCACTTGCCACGGCTGTCCTGTTTGATCAATGCCCCCGTGGGCGGACCGATGCCGTTCTGCGGACGCTCGCCGAATGTCCGCCGGAAATGGGCTTTTCCTATCCCGCCAATGCCGGTTGGCGGCTGTGGGCGCTGGGCAAGGGAGGGCGCGCGGACGTCATTGTGAAGGAGTTTCGCGAGCGATGGGCCAATATGGAATCGGTTCAGTTGAACAACACCCTTCAGGAGGATTGGCACGCCAAGCCGGACTCGAGCTCGGAGTGGAGCCATTGCCCCGTCGCCCCACTTTACGTCACCACCATGAGCCTGGCGGGAATTAACCCGATGGTTCCCGGCTTCAAACGCTGTGAGATTCGCCCGCAACTGGCGGACCTCGATTTGCTCGAGTTGACGGTGCATTCCGTCCAAGGCCCCATTGAATTCAGAGGCCAGGGAAAGGTCGGGAGTCGGGAATTGACGGTGAAATTGCCTTCGGGATGCGAGGGGGAATTGGTGGTGGACCTGAGAGAGACCTTGCCACTCATCCCTATCGCGGGTTTCCCCTCATCCAGCGGCCTCACGCGCTACCAACTGGCGGCCGGTAAAACCACTTCTGTGCATCTTAAGTTTACCTGAGAGGGTGGGCAGGCGCTGTTCTGCGGCAAAGGCACCAATAAGGCGCAGCGCATCCCGTGAGCCTGGGCAAGGAACTATAGTATGATAAGGGTCAGGACACATGGCGACACGGCTTACAGACACTTCGGCGGACGCAGAGCGCGTACAAATCGAAATCCTGCGCTCGATGCCTTCGTGGCGTAAATTCCAGTTGTGGAATGATCTGAATATGGCAATGCGTCAGGTGGCGTTGGCGGGTCTCAGCCAACGATTCCCCTCCGCCACACCAGAAGAACTTCGCCGACGGCTCGCAACAATCCTTCTGGGGCCGGAGTTAGCCGCCCAAGCGTACGGGCCTGAACCCGATCCTCCCACTATCAGGTAAATGAATGGAGATCCTTGAGGTCCTCCAACGGGTGATTTCTAAACTGGAGGAGATGAGAATTCCTTACATGGTTAGCGGGTCCGCGGCGAGCTCCTTTCATGCCTTCGTGCGAACCACGCAGGATGGGGATATGGTCGTGGCCCTGGGTCCTGATCAAGTCGAAAAGTTCGCCTCTGCTTTCGCGCCTGAGTTCTATCTGGATCGCACGTCAATCCGCAGGGCTCTGGAAATGGGCGGTTCATTCAACCTCATTCACTTGGAATCCTCCCTCAAAATAGATTTCTTCCCACTTCGGAAGAGGAGCTTCAGCCAACAGGAGTTCTCCCGCCGTCAACCTCGACTCCTTCTGAAAGACTCGATCGCACCTGTGTACGTTGCAACCGCGGAGGACACCATTCTCGCAAAGCTCGAGTGGTTTCGCGCGGGTGGCGAGGTCTCTGAGAATCAGTGGAAAGACGTGCTGGGGATTTTCAAGGTGCAGGCCGACAACTTGGACATGGCCTACTTAAACCAATGGGCCCGCGAGTTGCATCTCCAAGACCTGCTCGAAAGGGCTTTCCAAGAGGCCAACAGATAAGGGAACGAGATCGGTCCCTACAGACCGAGAACCAACTTATCAACCCGCTTCACAACGTCGCGCAGGTAGGCTTCGTCGCCCGCCTCAAGCTCGGTGGTGGTCCATCCGGTGTAACCGACGTCGGCAAACGCCTTGCGGGTGGCGGCCCAGTCGATGTCGCCATCGCCGAGATTCACGAACTGCGCCTGGAACGGGCTGAATCCGTGTGACAGCACCTTAAAGTCCTTCAGGTGAACTTTTCTGAAGCGCTTGCCGATGGTGTGAATCCAGTCCTGCGGATAGCCGTAAAGGACCACGTTGCCCACATCGAAGTATTGCTTGACCCAGGGACTCTTGAATTCGTCCACGTACTTTGCCATCTCCAGCGGGCTGAGCAGGAACTTGTTCCAGACTTCTTCAATGCAGATGATGACCTTCAATTCCTGCGCCAGCGGGATCAGGGTGCGAATATTCTTTTGCGAGCGCGTCCACGCATCTTGATAACTGGTGTCAGCGTTGACGACGGCGGGAACGAGCAGCACGGTTTCCGCTCCCCAAAGCTTGGCGTTATGGAGCGAGGTTTTCATGCCATCCAGCGACATCTTCACCACGGCAGGGTCACTGGAGGAAAGCGGATTTTTCCAGTGGGCCATGTTCATGACGGAATGGATGGGAACCTTGGCATCTTCCGATGCCTTCTTGATTTCATCTGCCACCTTGGGGTCTTCCATCGTCTGGGCTTCCACGCCCTCGAACCCCACGTCGCCGGCAAGCTTGAAGCGGTCGGCGTAACTCAGGGTCTTGGGCAGCATGTAAATTTGCACGGCCTTCTTGATGCGCCCGTTGGCGGGAAGGGCCGCAGGCGCCGGCCCTGCGAACCCTGCCGCAACCGGCCCCAGCGATGCCAGGGCGCTGCCCGCAGAGACCTTCAGGAAATCGCGCCGCGATGGATCATTCTTCATGATGTCCTCCAAAAATGGCAAAGTACACGGATCGTCCTTAATCCGTTGCGAGTGGTCAGTCTCGACGGACAACGGACAGCGGACCACGGACAACTAAGCAAACTTCGTGATATCGATTTTAGGATCGTACACTTCCTTCGACTTTTGCAGAGCCTCCCAAGTGACGGGCTTGCCGGTATACGCCGCGGTGCGGCCCAGCATGGCGCTCATCGCTGATTCCGCGCCCTGTGCGGCCTGGTTTTGGAATTGACCGCTGGTGATGCTGGCGACAAACGCCTTTTCCTTTTCCGAGTCGGCCTGGTCGAGCGCCCCGGCGAACTTTCCGGCGGCGGAGAATGCTTCCGCTCCGCTGGGCCTCATCCCGGCATCCCATTGGTTTTTCCCGGCAATGTTGACGCGCCAATCGTAGTGCGACTCGGAGCTCCCATCGGACCCAAACAAATGCACGGCGGCGTCAAAAGCGGGATGGTCGAATTGGGTGGATCCGAAGCTGATTTGCACGTTGTCCGGATGGGTAAAGAGCACGTTGAAGTTGTCCTTGCAATCTCCGGCATCGGTGCGCACCTTGCGATCGCACATGCCCACGGCCTTCACGGGGTGGCTTTTCAGCATCCAGTTGCACATGTCAATCACGTGGATGTTTTGCTCCACGATGATGTCGCCGGAAAGTTTGTGATCCCACACCCAGTTGCGCAGCCGCTTTTCCTCGGGAGAGGCATTGGGCCACTCGGGCCGATCGATGTGGCCGCAATAGTAGTAAGCAAGGCCGGAAGCGATCTTCCCCAGCGCGCCTTCGTGGATGCGCCGCGTCAGCTCCACCATGGGCGGCGCATTGCGAATCTGGAATCCCACCGCCAGGCTTATTTTGCCCTGCGCCTTCTCGCCGATGCTAATGACGCGATGCGCTCCCGGCACGTCCACCGCCACCGGCTTTTCGCAATAGACGTGCTTGCCCGCATCCACGACCGTTTCAAGATGATGGGGATGAAAGTAGGGCGGGGTGGTAATCAGGATGAAGTCTACTTCCTTCGAGTCGGCGATTTCCTTATAGGCATTGGGGCCTTTGAAGAGTTGGGAAGCATCGATGGGCGCATAGCCCTTCGCTTGCTGCAGGTTATCGAAGTGCCGGCGCCCCTTCTCCAGTTGGTCGGCAAAAAGATCGGCGATGGCGGTCACCCGCGCATCGGCATTTTCCACGAAGCTCGAGCCCTCTGCGGTGGCGCGGCCTCCGCAGCCGAGAATTCCAAAGCGAAGCTGGGAGTTCGCGGCCGTCCCCCGCACCTGCTGCGGTTTGAGGATCATAAAGCTCGCGGCCGCAGCGGCCCCCAGAAATTCCCTTCGGCCCAGCTTGCCCGTATGTTGATCAGTCATTTCGATTCCTCCTTGAGGTAAATATCCTTAAACCGTATTTTTACTCCGCCGCCGGTGTGGAGCTGTAAGCCGATCACGCCCTCGGTGAAATTCGGATGCGGATCGGTAAAGTTCACGCAGGGCACGCCATTTAATCGGGTGACGTAGTGGAGTCCCTCCTCCGTAATTTCCAGCGCGTTCCAATCGCGGGGTTTGATCGCATGCTCGCACGCGGGCGTGCCCATGGCCACCCAGCCGCGATGACCACTCTCGTAAATCGAGCCCGTGTTGCGAGTCGGGTCCACTTCCACCTGCATGCCTTCGATATCCGGACCGCTTTGGGGCGAGTTGCCGGTAATGCGCGAGCGGGTGAATACACCGCTATTTCCGTCAGTCTCGGGTTTGAATTTCACTCGCAGCACAAAATTGCTGTAGGTTTTCTCCGTGGTGAGATAACCGTAGTGCCCCACGGTGCTCTCACCCAAAATCGTGCCATCTTCTACGATCCACTTCTCTTGCCCGTTATTTACCCAACCGCTCAGATCCTTTCCGTTAAAAAGGGCAATCCATCCCGCTCCCTCAGGCGCCTGAGCCCCCGCTTGCGAAGCCAGAAATAAGCCAAATAGTGCCACGAGCAAACGTTTCATTTCGGAACTCCTTGAGCCTTTACGCCACTAACTGCCGGCCTGGAGGACGCGACCGCTGCCAGTTCCGGGCGAACCAGAAGGGGACGATGATATTCGCAACGCGGAACGAAATCTAGAAGAAAGCAGCCGCGGACCCGCGAAACCATGTTGGCGTTACCATCGAAGGCGAAGATGGGGTCAGAGCAACCGCTCCCCATGTGCCCGGTGCATCCCTACACTCACCTGGGGGAGAAGCGGCTACAGTTCTCTGTGACCCTACAAAAGCTCTCGGCTTTTTCAAAGCCTAAAGCTAATATGGGGGCTGGTCAGTGGCGAACTTGGAGCGAGTGACGAGGTTAGGCACGAATAGACGAGTAAAGACGCGCTTCAATCTCGCGACCGTCGGGACGCAATTGAACGGAAGCACAGGAGGAAGCATATGCGCGTGCGACAACACGCCGGGACCCACAACGGCAGGGTTGCCCGGCCGAGCCCAAATCGATTGAGCCGCGAGATTCAATGGGAGGAACGCCTGGCAACGCTGGCGGTTTTGGGAACCCTGCTCGGTGGGTTGGCGCTGGCGGTGCCCGCGAAGGCGCAAAATACCGATTCCCCCGGTCCGAGGGAGATTGGGTTACAGCTTGTCCAGCCCATCGAGCCGGGGCAAACCTCCCCACACCTAACGATCACACTCCAGGACGCGCTCGACCGCGCGGAGAAGAACGACGCGCAGTACTCCGCGGCACTAACTGATGCCAAGATCGCCAAAGAAGACCACGTGCAAATGCGCGCGGCGGGGCTCCCGTCGCTAGGCCTGCAAACATCCGCCCTCCTCACCCAGGGCAACGGCGCAATTTCCTCAGGGAGGTACGTCACCAATGACGGCGTCCACGTTTACCGCCAGTGGGGCGTGGTACACCAGGATTTTTCCCTGAGCACATTAACCATGCTGGGGGACCGAAGGGGTGCGGCCCTGGAGGCACTGGCTCGAGCGAAGGCCCAGATCGCGCGCCGGGGTTTGAAGGTCACAGTTACAAAAGACTATTACGCCCTGGTGGTATCCGAGAGAAAATATGCGACCGCGCAGGAGGCGCTGAAACAGTCGGAGCGCTTCCTGGCTATGACGAAGGACCAGGAGCGCCAGGGCCAGGGCGCACACAGTGACGTCATCAAGGCCCAGATCCAGTCGAACCAGCAGCGGGCGGTGTTGCAGGATGCGCAGTTGCAGATGGAAGAAGACCGCTTGACGCTTGCCGTTCTGGTCTTTCCGGCTCTCACCGAAAACTTTTCCGTGGTTGACGACCTTGACCAAGGGCAGAGCCTGCCGCCTTTCTCTGACGCGCGGGCGATGGCCGCGCGAGAGAACCCGGACCTGCGAGTGGCCATGGAAGCGGTGCGAGAATCGAATTTGGGCGTTACTGCCGCGCGCTCCGCGCTGCTCCCCTCCGTCACCACGGACTTTGATTATGGTATCGAGGCTAACTCTTTCGCATTCCGCAGCGTAGTGACGTCATTCCCTGAAAAGGGCCCCCTTCCCAATCTTGGGTATTTTGCTACTATAACCCTGAATCTGCCCGTATGGGACTGGGGCGCCCTGCGCAGCAAGCTGCACCAGGCGGAGTACCAACGCCAGCAGGCGCGTGTGGAGTTGACCTTGGCCCAGCGGCAGACGATCAGCGAATTGTATTCTTTCTATAATGAGGCCCAGACTGCCAAGTCGACGGTGGACACCTTGCGTGAAACGGCCAACCTGGCAGGTGAGGAGTTGCGGTTGACAACCTTGAGGTATCAGGCGGGGCAGGCCTCGGCACTGGAAGTCGTCGATGCGCAAAACACGCTTTCGCAAGCCCGAAATGCCTATGATGATTCCCAGGCGCGTTTGCGGCTGGCCCTGGCGCAACTGCAAACGCTGACAGGATCCTTCTGACCGTGATTGGGGACAAGCCCATGACAGGCGACTCGATAACTGCTGCACACCAGTCTTCGTCCGACCCGGATAGAAATATCCCGCGAGGAGTAATTAGGCTGCGGGCGAGCGGCGTCGTTCCCGGTCTCCTCTTACTGGCTCTTGCTGTGTGGCCCGGATGTTCAAAAAAGGAGGGCAGTGAAGTTGCGCCCACCGTTACCGTTCAGGTGGCGACGGCGGAAACCGCAAAGATTGAGCGCAAGATCTCCACGGATGCGGTGATTTTTCCTCTGCGCCAAGCTGCTCTGGTTCCGAAGATCAGTGCGCCGGTGCGCACGTTTTTTGTAGAACGCGGAAGCCACGTTCACGCCGGTGAGTTGCTTGCCCAGCTTGAGAATCAGGATCTGGTGGCCGCCGTGACCGATAACAAGGGGGCCTACGAACAGGCCCAGGCAGCATATGAAACCGCCACCAAGCAATCGCTGCCGGAGGAAATTCAGAAGACCGAACTCGACGCCAAGGCTGCCCAGCAAGCGATGGAGGCGGCGCAGAAAGTTTACGAGGGCCAGCAAAATCTCTTCCAGCAAGGCGCCACGGCACGGAAGAACGTAGACGATGCCAACCTCGCCTTTATCCAAGCCCGCAATCAATACGACCTCATAGTTAGGCACCTTGAATCTCTACAGAAATTCGGCAAAGCGCAGGAATTGAAAGCCGCAGAAGGCCAACTGACCTCCGCGCGGGGCAAGTATTTGGGCGCGGAGGCGCAACTGAGTTTCGCCGAGGTGCGCAGCCCTATCGACGGCGTGGTGACCGACCGGCCGCTCTACCCCGGAGAGACGCCCGCGGCGGGGTCCCCGCTGATTACCGTGATGGATCTTTCGCAAGTAGTGGCCCGAGCTCACATCGACCAGCAGCAGGCTGCGGCTCTCAAGGTGGGCAATACCGCCACAATCTCGGCGCCGGGAATTGCGGACGCCGTGCCGGGTGAGGTGACGATGGTCAGCCCCGCCCTGGATCCGGGTAGCACCACGGTGGAGGTTTGGGTGCAGGCTGCCAATCCTCATGAACGCGTCCGCCCGGGAGTTAGCGTGGGTGTTTCGATCATTGCGGAAACCGTGCCGAAAGCCTTGGTGATTCCCGGCGTGGCGGTGCTGACCGCCCCGGACGGCGTCACCTCCGTGATGGTCGTTGACGTGCAGAACCAGCCGCACCAGAAAAGTGTCAAACTCGGCATTCGCGACGGCGAAGATGTGCAAGTTACGGAAGGGCTCCAGGCGGGCGAACGCGTAGTGACCGTGGGAGCTTACGACCTTTCCAAGGAAGACCCGGACGTTCTGGAGAAGACCAAGGTGCAGATTGAAGCGCCCCTGGCCCCCGAACCGGAAAAGGGTGGAGATGAGAGCAAAGGGGGCGCAAAGGGTGGGGCGGGCGGTGGGGATAAGGAGTAACACCTAAAGAGTCGGAGTCAGCTCTTGAAATCGGAATCGCCATACTGGTTTGTACGGCACTCGAAATCGATTATCTTCCTCATTCTCACGCTGGCGTTCGTTGGCGGCTACCAGGCGTTTAACATCCCTGTTGCGGTATTTCCCTCCACCAATTTTCCACGAGTAATGATCGGCGTTGATAACGGCGTCATGCCCATCGACCAGATGATGGTGACCATCACGCGCCCGCTGGAGGAAGCCGTCAACAGCGTACAGGGATTGGAGACGGTTCAATCCATCACCAGCCGTGGTTCCGCTGAAATCGATTTGTACTTCAATTGGAACTTAGATATGTTCGAAACCCTCCAGCGGGTCAACTCCGCCATCGCCACCGTGCAGGGCGCGTTGCCTCCCACCGTACACATCGAGACGCATCGCCTGACGTTTGCGAGTTTTCCCATTATTGGCTACAGCCTTACATCCGACACGACGCCGCAGACCGATCTCTGGGAGAGAGCAACCTATGAAATCAAGCCGCGCCTTAACCGGCTAGATGGGGTCTCCACAGTCATCGTGCAGGGGGGGGAAGAGCCGGAATTCGAAATCAGCCCGAACCCCGCGAAGTTGCTCGAGACCCGCGTGACCGTAACCGATATTCTCGATGCTGTCCGGCGTACGAACCTGATCGATTCTCCCGGCCTCCTCGAACGCAATCACCAGCTTTACCTGGGATTGGTGAGCGCGCAGGTCCACACGCCGGAAGAAATCGCCAACATCGTTGTCAAGTCAACGAAAGACGGCGTGCCCGTCCGCATCCAGGAAGTGGCAACGGTCACCCCATCGGCAATGCCTGTCTACACCATCGTGACCGCCGACACCAAGCCCGCCGTGCTGATCAGCATCAGCCGCCAACCGGATGGCAACACCGTGGCGGTTGCGCAGGAGGTACGCGATGAAGTCGCGCAGATCCAACAAATGCTGCCCCGGGGAGTGCATCTTCGCCTCTTTTACGATCAATCCACCATCGTCACCCAATCCATTCACAGCGTACGGGATGCCATCCTGATTGGACTGATTCTGGCTTCCATCATCATGGTTCTCTTTCTACGGGATTGGGGCACGTCCCTGGTGGCCGGCGCGGTGATTCCCATCACGGTGCTCGTGACTTTCATTGCCCTCAAAGCTCTCGGCGAAAGTTTCAACCTGATGACCTTGGGAGGATTGGCAGCGGCTGTGGGACTGGTCATCGACGACGCGATTGTGGTAGTGGAAAACATCGTTCTGCATCGAGACGCCGGCGAGGGGCGCATGGAGGCCATCCATAGCGCGCTCAAGGAGCTCATCGTCCCGCTGGTGGGATCTACCATTACGCCGGTCGTTGTTTTCCTGCCTCTTATTTCGATCACGGGCGTCACCGGCACATTCTTTCGCGCTCTCGCTGTGACGATGTCCGTCTCGCTGTTCACCTCTCTAGGGCTGGCGCTTGTCTGGACGCCCAATCTGGCGTTGCACTTTGTGCGCAGGAAACATCGCAATGAAGCCGCCCCTATGCCGGAGAAGGAGTCCGAGAAGGAACCTGGCGCCCCCGTGGATGACAACGGGGAGGAAATGCGCCGCCTGATGGCTGCCGAAGAGGCTTCCATGACAGGATTCTTCGGCAAGGTCATCCGTTTTTATGAGCGCTGGCTGCGGCGTGCGCTGGACCGCCCCTGGTGGCTGGCGGCAATGTGCCTGGCGCTGATTGTCGCTTCCTACATTTGTTACAACAGTCTGGGAACGGATCTTCTGCCGGCCATGGATGAAGGGGGGTTCATCCTCGATTACGTTATGCCGCCCGGCAGCTCCCTCCAGGAAACCAACCGGGTCGTTTCCCATATCGAGCAGATCTGCCGCGCGGTGCCGGAAGTCGAGAGCACCTCGCGGCGCACGGGGATGCAACTCGGGCTGGCGACAGTGACGGAGGCGAATACGGGTGATGTTTCGGTCAAACTCAAAGATGACCGCCATCGCGACATCGATGAAATCATGAGCGAAGTTCGAGCCCTGGTCACGAAGGAGGAGCCGGAAGTCGATATCGAGTTCACTCAGGTTTTGCAGGACATGATCGGCGATCTGACCGGTGCGCCTCAGCCGATTCAGATCAAGTTGTTTTCCCCGGATGGCAACCTGCTGAACCAGTGGGCGCCGCGCGTGGCCGAAGCCATCGGAAAAGTCCAAGTGCGCGGGAAGAATCCGGTGGTGGACATCCGAAACGGTGTCGATGACGCTACCAGCGGCCCGGCATTGGTCTTCCAGGTAAATCCTCAAACCGCCGCGCGGGCCGGGTTCACTACGGAGGAGGTGGAACTCGACGCGTCCGCCATCATGGACGGCGAACCCGCTTCCACGCCCGTGGTCGTCAACGGTCAGGCGCGCACGTTGCGCGTCCGTTTTCCCGCTGCGAACCGGGCTTCTCTCGACGCCATGAACAGTACGTTGCTGGTCAGCTCCACCGGGCAAACCGCCACGCTCGGCTCGCTGGCGGAAGTCACCGAATTGCCTGGGCAGACGGAAATTCTCCGCGAGAACTTGCAGCGCGACCTCGCCGTGACGGCGCGCCTGGAGGGCGTGGACCTGGGCACGGGAGTCGCGGCGGTGATGAAGGCTGTGCGCGACCTGAAACTACCAGCTTCCATCCGAGTCGTGTATGGCGGAACTTACCGCGAGCAGCAGCAGTCATTTCATGATCTGCTGATCGTTCTCCTGCTGGCTCTGGTGCTGGTATTCCTGACGCTGCTGTTTGAGTTCGGTACTTTTAGCGCCCCCGTGGCCATTCTCTCTTCCGCGATTCTCTCCACCTCCGGCGTTTTCTTGGCGCTCCTGGTTACGGGAACCACCTTTAATATTTCTTCCTTCATGGGCCTCATCATGGTGATCGGCATCGTAGCCAAGAACGGCATCCTTCTCCTCGACGCGGATCAGAAGTTTCGTTCCGTGGGATTCCCCGCGGAAGAAGCCATGGTGCAGGCCGGCCGGCGCCGATTGCGGCCTATCGCCATGACCGCGCTCGCGGCCATGGCCGGCATGCTGCCCCTGGCGCTGGCGATTGGAGCGGGCTCGCAGATGCTGCAACCGCTCGCCATCGCCGTGATCGGAGGCATTTTGGTTTCCATGGTGCTTTCACTGGTTATCACCCCTGCGGTGCATTTTTACTTGACCCGCGCGCGGGCGTGAAAGTGCGACGATAAGTTCTAATGATTCAAGAGGCAAGAATGAAGGAATTGGGAGTGGGCATTATCGGAACAGGTTGGGTTTCCGGCGAATACATTTGAGCGTTTGAAGCGAACCCGCACACCGAGGTTCTGGGACTGGTCAGTCGCGACAGGGCGCGCGCCAAGGCCAAGGCTGAAGCGTTCAATGCGCCACATTGCCGCGCTTTTGACCGGCTGGATGAAATGCTCGCGGATCCTTCCATTCACATCGTGGTTATCTGCACTCCTAACCACCTGCATGTTGCACAGGGCGTCGCCGCGGCACAGGCAAGCAAGCACTTGGTGTTAGAGAAGCCGGTGGCTTTGGATCTCGAGGGTCTACGCGAACTCCAAGCGGCCGTGCGCTCAGCCAAGGTCAAAACCGTGGTCAGCTTTGTTCTGCGTTGGAATCCCCTCTTCGAAATGATCAAGGTATTTCTGGCGGACGCCCTGCTGGGAAATCTATTCCTCGCCGAGGTCGATTATTTCCACGGAATCGGCCCCTGGTACGCGCAGTACGAATGGAATATCAAAAAGCATATGGCCGGCAGCGACCTCCTTACTGCCGGGTGCCATGCCGTGGATGGCTTGCGCTGGTTCGTCGGCGCCCGGCCGATTGAAGTGTTTGCTTACGGGAATGTGAGCCGGCAGAATCCACTGCATTACGAATATGAACCGAACAGTTTGACGTTAGTGAAATTTGAGGACGGGACCATGGGGAAAGTGGCATCGTCCATCGAATGCGTTCAGCCTTACATTTTCAACATTGCCCTTTTCGGAGATCAGGGGACGATTCGCAACAACCAGATATTCTCTAAACATTGGGCGGGCCAAAAGGGATGGGCCACGTTTCCCACCATCCTGCCGGACAGCGGTGATGTTTCACACCACCCGTTCAGCGAGGAAGTCCGGCACTTCGTCGATTGCATCCTGAACAATCGCGAATCGCACGCCAACCTGGAAGATGCCGCCCTGACCCATGAAATCTGCTTTGCCTCGGAGATTTCCGCGCGCGTGAAGCGGCCCGTGGGACTGCCGTTGCAAGATGATAGGAGTTAGGAGACAGGAGTCAGGAGCCAGAATCCGGGAGCGAGGAGTTGGGTAGTGGGTAGTTTTATTCTAACTTTTGACTCCTGCCTTCCGCATTTCCGCTTCGACGGCTGAGCGCGTTGAGCCCAGCGTCATGAGCAGCGATTCGCGCGGAATGCTGGTCACAAAGGGTTTAATCAGCCAGCCGAAGCCTGTCGGGATGTCGCGCGTTAGCGAAATGGACTCCACCTCAACATACACGCCCTGATCCTTCTCTTCGAATCGCCAGTAGGAGTTCATCCGCCACAGGAACCCACCATCGTGCCCTATGGGTTTTTCCTGCTCACCGGGCTGGCCGGCGTCAGAGACCTCCGCGATACGAGTCGCGACGGAGCGGCTTCGGCAATGGGTGGAGTCGATCGGAAAGTACTGCACATCATGGTTGGTGTTGAGCGTGACCGTGATGACCTTCTTTTTCCGTAGTCGATAAAAAATTTGGTAATTATTTCCTTCGTGGTGGATGAGCTGTGAGCGTACGACCTCGGGTTGGTAAACGTCCTGATGATGGTTATAGTCTTGGACCAGATCCAGGACTTGGCGCAAGGTCGCTCCGGGGATGAAGACCGCGCCGATCCAGTGGTGGATTAATCCCTCCGGCGCTTTGATGGCCGAGCCGGAAGCGTCCTGGGTTTCGAGGCGTTCCATGTAGATGTCGCCTTTATGGATGCTGGCCAGAGTTTCCGAGCGCTGGGGTTCCGGCAAGCCTTCAAGGTGGAGAAAGGCTCCAGGCCGCGCCAGTTCAGTATCGATGCGTGCTTCCGACGCCTGGACGTAACGATTAAAGGATTCCAGCGTCTTCGGCTCCAAGTCTGCGCTCATGACCTCAGGAGTTTGGGGGGAAAGCGCCCCCAGGAGCAGGAACGCAAGCGTTATGACGGGACGGAGAGTGGGCATAGGGTGCTGCAAGGTTCAACGCGACAGCCAAAACATCATACTCCCAGCCGTTTCGAAAGGGGAAGGTTCTTACCCGCCGAATGAGGTCCATGAAATCTTTCCGAACAAATTAGCGCCTGCCTGGACGTTTTGCGTCTACTAAAATAATATGCAGAAGAAATAATGAAGAGCTCCCTGCCCTTAGGATGCATGATACGTGGTTGAATCCTCACTCGCCGGCCGTCCTTCGCGCGCCAAGATTGTGCTGGCGTTCGCTGCGATCTACATCATTTGGGGATCAACTTATCTGGCGATAAAGTTCGCCGTGCAAACGATCCCGCCCTTTTGGATGGCAGGCACACGATTCCTTCTGGGGGGATCGATTTTATACGCGTTTGTACGATTGCGGGGCACGCCACCTCCGCTTCGCAGGCACTGGCTCGCCGCGGCTGGGGTGGGCGCCCTTCTCTTGATGGGCGGAAACGGCTCGCTGGTTTGGGCGGAGCAGCGCGTGCCCTCGGGATTGGCCGCGATCCTTCTCGCCATGATTCCCCTTTGGATGGTCTTGCTTGACAGCTTCCGCAAGAGCGGCCCTAAACTGACGTTGCGCGTGACGGGAGGGTTGGTGGTCGGGTTGGCGGGCGCAGGGATTCTGGTCGGCCCAGCAAGGCTTTGGGGAAGTTCGCGGGTGGATCTCTTGGGCACGACGGTTTTGATGTTCAGCGCATTCTGCTGGGCGGTGGGTTCACTTTATTCCCGCGGCGCCAAGCTTCCCCCCTCGCCTTTCCTGGCGGCGGCGATGGAGATGCTGGCGGGCGGCGCGATGCTGGTGGTTCTGGGCTTGCTGGCGGAAGGCGGCCAACTGCACTGGCGGGCGATTTCTATGCGCTCAGCCGCCGGGCTCCTTTATCTGGTTGCCTTCGGTTCGCTGTTGGGTTTTACCGCGTATATTTGGCTCCTGCGGATGGTATCGACGTCGCGTGTCGCGACCTACGGATACGTCAACCCCGTGGTAGCCGTGTTCCTGGGCTGGGCTCTCGGAGGGGAGTCCATCTCCGCGCGCGAGTTGCTGGCCGCGGGCATCGTCGTCGGTGCCGTGGCGCTGATTCTTTCCCATCGACCCCAGTCCGTGCCGGCGTCTCCTGACACCGACGGGCTCCCGACGATCGATGAGCAGCAGGCCATGGGGATCGGCGAATGAGCAAGAACCGGGTTGCTCTATTCTTTCGATCCCTTCAAGATGGGGAAGAATCAAATGAAGGAGCCGAAAACTATGCAACCGAGCGAGTCCCGAGCCCCGTATCCCGTGTCCCGTATCCCCTATCCCGCAAAGTTGGAAGATTACTCGCGAATTGAAAAGGCCATTCTATTCCTGGAAGAAAACTACCATCGCCAACCGGAATTGCGCGAGGTGGCGCAAAGCGTGCACCTGAGCGAGTTCCATTTTCAGCGCTTGTTCCGGCGCTGGGCGGGGATCAGCCCCAAGCGCTTCATTCAATTCTTGACTCTGGAACATGCCAAGAAGTTGCTCGGCGGGTCGCACAGCGTGCTTGACGCGACTTACGATGCCGGCCTTTCGAGTCCGGGGCGGCTGCACGATTTGTTCGTCAACATTGAGGCCATGACGCCGGGTGAATTCAAAGCCCAAGGAGCGGGGCTGCGCATCAGCTATGGTTTTCACCCCAGCCCTTTCGGGGAGTGCATGCTGGCGGTGACGGAGCGGGGCATTTGCGGTCTGGGATTCGTCGGCGCCGGTGGGCGCGCCCAGATCCTCCGGGATTTCCGGTCGCGCTGGCCGGAGGCGCACTGGGAAGAGAACCCACGGCTTACCCAGCCCTATATCCGCCGCATTTTTGGCGGCGAGCGCAATGGCAACCGGCCGCTCACCTTGCTGCTACAAGGAACCAACTTTCAGCTTAAGGTGTGGGAAGCTTTGCTCAAGATTCCCATGGGTTCGGTGGTGCCCTATGAGGATCTCGCCACCCAGGTTTGCAGCGCGCGAGCGGCGCGCGCCGTGGGGGGAGCCGTGGGGAAGAATCCCATCGCCTTTCTGATTCCTTGCCATCGCGTCATCCGCAAGGCGGGAGGAATCGGCGGCTACCACTGGGGCGCCACCCGAAAAAAAGTTATCCTGGCTTGGGAAGCGGCCCGAACTCACACCCTTCAGGACTGAATCTGCCCAGGCCATGACGCATCTTGGCTGAGGGGCTGTAGCCAGCCGCCAGGTGTAACTCCAGCCCCTAGCCCCTTTCATTTTGGGGACATCCAGACAAATTAGCCAGAGGTGGGGCCCCAGGCCGAGCCCCGGCCGCCCGTGCAAGCCGAGGTCATGCTGCCGCCGGGTACGGGAGTGATGGCAAGCGATAATCGACGCCCATCGGGAACTTAGGGCATCGAATTCTGGTCAGCCGCACAGTTTGAATTTTCTTGGGTGACTTTTCAGGAAGGCGGGCTTTGGGCCGAATGGATTGTGGATACCCCACAAATCCCCGCATCTCCCTGCATCAGCCCAAAGGAGATTTTTGGCGAACAAAAGGCGAAAAGATGGCAGAAAAATTGGGGAACAACCCGAAAATGACATCCGACAGGTTTGCGCTTGCTGCGCGGCAACAAGCCGGGGCCTATACGGCGCACCTGGCGAACGCGGCTTGATCGCCGGACGGGGCGGGTGGGGCAACTGCCACTTTGCCCGAATCCCGCATCGCGAGTCCCGAATCGCCGACCCCGAGTCCCGTATCCCATGCCCCGTATCCCGTGTCCCGTGCCTGATGGTAGACGAAAACGCTTTTGCCGGGCTCGTCTCTTTGCTCGTCGCTTGTCACTTGTCACTCATCACTGTTTTTGTCGGCCAATCCATCGCCCAAATTGGCCGCCAGATGCCGCCGGAAAAACGGCCCGCGAGAGTCTTTGGCCGTCCCCACGCACCACTCGCCAAATTCTCCACCGAATTTCCGAATGTGCCCTTCGATCTCCTCAATGATTTCGTCGTGGTTGATTGGCTTGGCTGCACCCTTTCTCTTGCATTTCAGATTTTGAATCTGCCCCTCGCCCCTCATCACTGGTCACTCGCCACTGTCCTGGACACCTCGGACGCTTCATTTCCCCCAAGTCCCTTCCGGAAGCGCAGACCCCAAAAGTGAGGGGTCTGCACCAGCCCACGGATTGGTCATCATTCGACAAGCCGCGGAGTAGTGCTGAAATGCGCACAACTCCGCGCTATGATCTAAACGATTCGTCCGTCTTGACGATGGAGCGGCATGCTTGAATCGCACAAAACGCAGGGCTGCGCTCGCCCTGCGCCAGCCCGTCGAACGCCGGAACTCAATCGTTCGACAGGGCGTTTTCGACGGCAGCTTGCAAATCCGTGGGCTTGCCCGATCCCATGCCACGAAATGCGATGCGACCCGCACGGTCGATCACGAAAGTCGTCGGGTAGGCCTGTACAAAGTAGCGGCTGGTGACCTGCGGCTCGGCATCGAGCAGCAGCGGAAAAGTGTAAGACTGCTCCTTCGCGAACTTCGCTACAGTATCGGCGTCCTCGCCAACGTCGAGGCCCAGAATCGTTAGACCCTTGGCGGCCAATTGCTCATGCATCTTTTGGATGTGCGGCATCAGCGCGCGGCAGGGGCCGCACCAGGTCGCCCAGAAATCCACGACTACCACTTTTCCGCGCAGATCGCGCAGATGGACGGTCTTGCCGGAGGGATCGGAGAGGGTAAAATCGGGGGCTTCCATTCCAATCATGCTCACGCCTTCGCCCTTCATGCCCGGCGCTGGGGACTCGCCGCCGTAGAAGGTGATTTCCGTCGTGTTCTCGGCGTACGTACTCACCTTGTACACCTTAAAGGTTTTCTGATCGATGCGGTACATCGCATACCCGGCGCCGGGGAGGGTGCCTTCCGGCCACTCATCCCGCATAACCCGAACAATCACGATGGCGACGGGCTTGCCCTGCTGAATGTAACGTTCCTCACGGGCAATCACCGCGCTTCGCACATGCTGATCGATCTGGTCGAACCCGGGACGACGCACGGCGGAGCGCTCCGAGACCTTTTCTCCGCCGTTCTCGAGCTTCTGAATGGTAACGTTGAATTCGGACTCGCCCGATTTGCGGTAGGTTTCGGCCGTGCGGTGGAGAATCTCCATGGCGGAATCATTTTGAGCTCTTTGCTCAGAATCCGTTTTCCCCGGCTCGGAGTTTTGCGCGCCGGCGGAAAGGGTCAGGGAAACCAATAGAACTCCGCTGAGAACGGCGTAAGGGCTAAGGGGGGAAACGGTGTCAGGGGGAAACGGTGTCAGGGGAAACGGTGTCAGGTACCGTTTCTTGGGCGCCCGGGATTGCGTAAGGTGTTTTCCAATCCGAATTGCGCCACGGCCTTGGCCACCCATTTCTCCGAGCCATACGGCTTGCTCCTTCTTAGGGCATCGCGGATCTTCACAATTTCTTCCTTGCCTTGCGACTGGTTGAGCCACGCCCCATAAGGCTCCGGGGCGGCCACTGGCCAGGAACTCAGCATCCGCCGTTGCTTTTTGTTTCCGTAAAGGTAAACATGCGCGCTCGACCACGGCCAGTCCTCCGCCTTTTTCACCAAGGCCGCGCGTTTGGCGTTTCTTTCCACGTAGCGAACCAAGGCCAGGAAATGGTCGTCGCGCTCGACCGGAAGCGACTTATAGCGCCCTTGGTATACGTGCCCGTACCCCACCGTCCGGGTTTGCGCGTGATAACGCTGCGTGTGGGTTAGGGTGATGCGTTGCAGGAATTTCGAGAGGTCGCCGTCCGCGCGGGGATAGAGCACCATGTGCCAGTGATTCGGCATCAGGCAGTAAGCCAGAAGGCGCATGGGCACGAAGGTCAAACTTTCTTCCACGATGCCCAGAAAATCTTCATAATGCGCGGCCCTTTTGAAAAGCCGCGAGCGAAAGTTCGCCCGGTTCAGGACGTGGTAGATCATCCCGCCCACATCGACTCGCTTGACCCTACCCATGCCGGAATTCTACCGCTTTTCTCCTGGAAAGAAAACGGTACCTGAAACCGTTTCTGCACCGTTTCTGCGGGCCGTTTCTGCACCGGGCTGCCCACTCCTCGACTAGCTTTTCAGCTTACCCGCTTCGACCTGAGGCGAGCACTACCTGCCAGGTATCGCTGATCAAGCGCTTGCCGAATGAGTGTCTTGATCACCGCCTGCCGGCTGATGTTCAACTCTTGTGCAGTGCGATCCAGCTCATTCAGCATCGGTGAGGAGAAATCCACATTCACCCTGCGAATCGGTTCCATCATCCGTCCCGAATTGGTGAAAAAACGCGAAACATCCTCACCGCTATCGGCGAGCCGGGCGATCTCCTCCGCCGAGGTAGCCTTTCGGGCTTTACGCGTTTGCTTCATAAATCTGCTTCTCCTCCTTGGTTGCTTTCCACAAGCTCACAAGATGGTAATATTCGCCTTCGCGGTCTTCCCTCACCTCGAAGATGACACTGTAGAGGCGTTCTTCCACCCAGCCGATCGCTCGGTACTGTTCCGGAACGTCCGAGCGCTGGTCCAGGTAATAAGGGTGCGAAAAAACTTCCTGCGCCTCCTCAAAGCCGATTCCACGCTGGGGATTCGCTCTCAGCCGCCGGCTTTTTCGCGCGTCGAAGTGGAATCGCATGAGGTATAACAGTTATACCATGCATCGGGCGGGAAATCTATGCGTGTGCCGCAGCCCCGTTTCCTTCTAAAACCCAAGATTTCAAGTTCGCTGAGCCTCCCCCACGAAGCCTCCTCACAATTCCCGCGTCCTATATTCATAACGGCCTACCCGCGCATTGCGCCGACCCCAGGGTTGCTGGTATCCTGCCGCCTCGAATACGGGCTCAAGGTTGATTGCGCCGGGGGAAGGAAGTTCAACATCCCCGTGCAGTGCATCGTAGGGCCGAACGGCGTTCGGCCCAGGGCCAGCGCCGCTGGCCCCTACGCGGTCATCGCCGGCGCCTTGCAAGCCCGAGATCAGATTCGAGGTCATGGAGTTTAGACGGCTCCCACGCGCATGCGCTCCCAACGCTGGCTGCACATCATCCCGGTCGCCTTCATCATGTACACGATCGCTTTCATCGACCGGACCAACGTCTCGTTGGCTCTCCCCTCCATGAGCCGCGCGCTGCACATGAACCCTACGCAAGCGGGTGGCGCCGCCGGAGTTTTCTTCTGGGGATACGTGCTGCTGCAAATTCCCGGCGGGCATCTGGCGCAGCGCTGGAGCGCTAAACGGTTCGTCGCCATCTTGCTGGTGGCATGGGGTCTTTGTTCGATTGCCTGCGGCTTGGTCCAGACCTGGCACCAATTCCTGGTGATGCGGTTTTTGCTGGGGGTGGCGGAGGGCGGAGTGTGGCCCGCCGTGTTGGTGCTGCTCTCGCACTGGTTCCCACGGGGAGAACGCGCGCGCGCCAATGCCTACTGGATGCTCTGCCTTCCCATCGCGGTGATTGTTTCCTCTCCTCTTTCGGGATGGATTTTGGGCCGATGGAACTGGCGCGTATTGCTGATTTCCGAAGGCGCCTTTCCGTTCTTTTGGCTGGTCATTTGGTGGATCTTTGTTGCTGACAATCCCCAAAAGGCGCAGTGGATTTCCACCGAGGAGCGCGACTATCTTGAGGTTACCCTCCACCAAGAGTCCCGCGAGCTCGATGTTGCCAAGCCGGCCGCATTCTTGCAGGCTCTGCTCAATCCTACCGTGCTGGTCATGGTGGGAATTTACCTGATGCAGACCGTCGGAAATTACGGCTATCTGTTTTGGCTTCCCTCGGCGCTCGGAAACGCCAGGAAGATGAGTAGCCTGCTGGTGGGCGTCCTTTATGCGGTCCCTTATATTATTACGGCGATTGGCATGATTCTCGTGTCGCGCCATTCCGACAAGCGGCGTGAGCGGCGCGGCCACGTGGCTTTTGGGCTGGCCTGGGGCGGGGCTTGCATGATGGCTTGTACCCTTTTAACCGGCCACTTCCCCACCTGGAGTTTTGTCGCCATCTCCCTGGTGGGCGCGGGAACCTATGGAATGCTGGGCCCGTTCTGGGCCATCCCAACGGAAACTCTGCCGCGCTCGGTTTCCGGGTCCGCGATGGGGTTGATCAATGCTCTGGGCAATCTGGGAGGGTACTTCGGCCCGCTCGCCGTGGGGTTTGTCTACCATCGCACTGGGGACTTCCGGTATGCCTTCGGTTTACTCAGTCTGGCATTTCTGACCGGGTCGGCATTGACACTCCTATTGCCCTCGCGAGCCACCGCCCGCGAATAGTTGAAATGGGATCTAAACCAGAGCCACGGCGCGGATGGGCGAGCCGGACCCCTGGCGAATTTTGAGCGGGAAGGCGAGAAAGAGGAAGAAATCCGGGAGCTGATCCAGATTGCACAGATTCTCAATGATCAGGACTTGCTTTTCCAGGACCACGGGATGGATGGGCCGCGTGCGGAGCGCCTCCGGCGGGTCCGGGGAGAGAGTGTCCACGCCGAGGGCGGCGGCCGGTTTGGAGAGGAGATACTCCGCCGCGTCCATGCCCACACCCGGCCAGTTATCAACGTAGCGCTGATTGTTCGGACGCAGCCCCCAGTTTGCCGCCCAACCAAAATCAAACAGGACAATGTCTCCGGACTGGAGCGGGCCGTGGGCGCCCTCCCATTCCTGAAGCCGGCTTCTCGAAACATACTCGCCCGCTCCCATGCCGCGGCAATCCACGCGCACTCCGCGGCCCATCAGTTGGGTCAGGGGCACTCGCTCGATCGTGACATGGGCTTCCGGCCGGGCATTCTTGAGGAAGTGGGCGGGAGCATCCACATGCGTCCCATTATGCTCGTGCATCACCAGCAAGTAATGGAGGGAACGGCCCCCGTGTTCATAGGAACCCCAAAGGTTGTGGAAGAACATCGAGTGGGTGGGAAAATGCGGCATGTGCTCTTCCAACGTCTGGCTGAGGTCGATCACTCGCCGGTCGCGGAGGTTGGGCAAAAGGCTGAGAGCGTCGCTCACGGGGATCTCCATTTCAAAGTGGAAAGGGGGCACCGCCCCCGGTCGATCGCAGGAGATTTTCGCAGGGGAATCGGGGCAAGCGCCCGTCACTCCGCCGTGGCAAAGTACCCCGGCTTCCATCTCAAAGTGGTTCCTTTGTGTGTGGTCACCACTTTAATGGAACGGTAAGTTCCGTCGAGGACGCCCCGCAACGGCTTATAAGTAATCGTGTATTGTTCGTCCAATTCGCGGCCGATGTCTTGCAACGCATCAGCCAGGTGCACCAATCGCTGCGCGGAAAACGCCCCCGTTTCCGCCCCTAAACCTTTGTTTTGGGAAGTTTCCCCGATTTGACCATGGGAAAGGTAACCCGTCAGCAGGTCCGTGCCCGGGGCATCGCGGAGGGGGAAAGAGGGGGCGCCACCGGTCTCGGACGACATGTCTTCGAGGAGTTTGTCTCCGGGATTCGAGTAGCCGTAGGCGGCTGTGCCGACCGTATAGATCATGGTCTCGGCTATGCGAGCCTCCGAAACGGCCTGGTCCAGCGTGTGCTGGCTCTGAACATCCAAGCCATCGCTCATGATGATTAAGATCCGGCGCACGTCTTCCGGCGAGCCGGTCTTGAGCATTTTCTCTTTACAGGCAAAGTAGATGGCATCGTAGAGGGCTTTGCCGCCCCCGGATTTAAGTGCCTGGATTTTGTCATTCAGTACGTCCGGGTCGTTGGTAAAGTCCTGGATGATCGAACTGGTGGCGTCGAAGGTCTGGAGGAATATCTGATTCTTCGTACCGCCGTTGCGCAGGGCCATGAATACGAACTCGATGGCCGCATCCTTTTCATACGATAAATGGCTGCGCGCGGTATTGCTGGTGTCGAGGATTAAACCGACACGGAGGGGGGTACTTGTTTCCCGCTCAAGGCTGCGGATGGGCTGCTGCACACCGTCCTCAAATACCTGGAATTCATCCTTGTTGAGGTCAATGACTTGCTGCCCACGTTTGTTGATAGCGGTCACCGGGACGGTGACGAGTTCGACGGTGGTTCTAATCGTGGAGGTTTTGGGGGGAGGGGCGCTTGGCCCTTGATGCGCGCTGTCCCCCGCCGCGGCGGGTGTGGTGGGCGCAGCCGGGGTTGTGGTTTGTTGAGCCGGAGCGCGAAGGGCGCACACTCCTACGGCCAGGGCGGTCAGTGCCAGGACGGCAGAAATGACCTTCCACTTCCCCACTGCTTTCTTGGTCCGGCCTTTCTCCGATAATGCCAGGCGCATTCGTGTTTTCCTGCCGGCATTTGAATCACCGGCGATTATCCCGTGCCCGCAAGCACTGATCCTTTTATTCTACCCTAATTGCCCCCTCCGCGAGGTGGAGAACAGAAACCGGCGCACTGCTGGGCAGTAGTGGTAAATTGGTAAAGACAGCCAAAAGGAGCATACACCATGGAAATGGGATTCATAGGCCTGGGCGGAATGGGCGAGCCGATGGCGCGCAATCTGATCAAGGCGGGGCACGTGTTGAAGATTTACAATCGCACCCGCAGCCGCGCTGAGGCGTTGGTGAGCGAGGGAGCAACCTACGCAGAAACACCCGCGGCGGCGTGTACCGCCGGAGTGGTCGCCAGCATGTTGGCGGATGACGCCGCCGTCGAAGGTGCCGTGTTCGGCGAACACGGGGTTCTGGAGGGCCTGCCGCGCGGCGGCGTCCATATTTCCCACAGCACCATCAGCACGAATCTCTCTCGCCGCCTCACCGAGGCTCACCGCCAGCGAGAGCAGCTCTTTATGGCCGCTCCGGTTTTCGGACGTCCGGACGCCGCCCAGGCGGCGCGCTTGATCGTGGTGGCGGCGGGTGCTCCGGAAGTGGTGGAACGCTGCCACCCGGCGCTGGAGGCGGTCGGCCGCAAACTGTTTGTGATCGGCCCCGACCCCCCTGCCGCCAACACCGTCAAACTCGCAGGGAATTTCCTGATCGCGTCCATGCTGGAGACCTTGGGCGAAGCCTTCGCCCTGTTGCGAAAATCCGGCGTTGATCCGGCGACTTTTCTTGAAATCATGGTGGGCTCGTTCTTTCAATCGCCGATCTACGAAAACTACGGGAAGATTATTGCCGAGCAGCGGTACGAACCCGCCGGGTTCAAGCTGCGTCTAGGCCTGAAAGACATTCGTTTGATCTTGGCGGCAGCGGACGAGGCTGCGGCGCCCATGCCCATCGCCAGCTTGATTCGCGATAATCTGATCAGCGGCATCGCACAGGGATTGGGAGACTTGGATTGGTCCGCCGTGGCGCGAGTCGCGGCGCTGAAATCGGGACTGAAGACGTAGCACAGCCACTCCCGGCTGTGAACGAAATCAGGCACAGGCAGGAGTGCCTGTGCTACGGAGGAGGACAACTGTGAAAGCCATACGCGTACATGAATTCGGCGGTCCGGAGGTGTTGAAGCTGGAAGACATCCCCGATCTGCAAGCCGGCGCCGGGCAAGTGGTGGTGCGGGTGAAGGCGGCAGGTGTGAATCCTTATGACACCTACACGCGCCTGGGAACCTATGCCATCAAGCCGGCGCTTCCTTACACACCGGGGGGCGATGCGGCGGGGACTGTGGGCTCGGTGGGAGAGGGCGTCGCGGGCTTTGCTCCGGGCGATCGGGTTTACGTGGGCGGAACACTCACCGGCGCTTACGCAGAACAGACTTTGGCGGAGGCGTGGCAGGTGCATCCGCTGCCGCCCAAAGTGACTTTCGCCCAGGGAGCAGGCGTAAACGTTCCTTACGCCACGGCCTTCCGCGCCTTGTGGCAGATTGCGCGCGCCCAGGCGGGGGAAACGGTTTTGATTCACGGCGCCAGCGGCGGCGTCGGGGTGGCAGGCGTGCAATTGGCGCGCGCCGCCGGATTGACGGTGATTGGCACGGGCGGCACGGAGCGCGGGCGCAAGCTCGCGGCCGACGAAGGCGCGCACCACGTGCTCGACCATCGCGCCCCGGGCTATCTCGACGAATTGATGAAGCTCACGGGAGGACGCGGCGTGGACGTGATTCTGGAGATGCTCGCCAACGTGAATCTGGCCAAGGACCTCACCGTCCTGGCCCCCAAAGGGCGCGTGGTGGTAATCGGCAATCGCGGCAATATCGAGATAAACCCGCGCGATATCATGCGCCGCGACGCCGCAGTTTTGGGAATGGTGCTGTTTAACGCCAGCCGCCAGGAATTGGCGAGCATTCACGCGGGTATAGTGGCCGGGCTCGAAAACGGAACGCTGCGCCCAGTGGTGGGAAAGGAACTTCCCCTCGCGGAGGCGGCCCAGGCCCACCGCGCCGTCATGGAGCCCGGCGCGTTTGGAAAGATCGTGCTGGTGCCTTGAGCAAGTCACTCCAGCAGCAACACGACCACGTCTTCGTAGGGGACACTTACTTGCACAGCGCCATTTTCCCACGTCTGGATTTTCTGGGTATGGATGTCAGTGGCCCGATGATACCGCGGGGGCAGCATGAGGTTTTCGGTTTGGTCTTGCGGCGTGTCGTTGAACACGGCGAGCAAACTACGCTTTGACCCTTCGATCATCCGCGGCCGCAGCTTGCTGGAACTGACGGCGGGAGGCGCCACCGTCGTGATGATGGCTCGCAGCAAATCGATTCCCGCATCGCTACCCGCGGCGATGCTCGCGCCCAGGTTCGTTCCGAAGTAATAGACTTCGCCTTTTCCCACCTTCTTTTTAGCGCCTACGGTAAGATCCATGCAGGTAGCAATGGGCGTGGCGGAGCTAATCTCAATGGGGGTCAAGTAGGTGTTGGCCCGCACTTGGACGGGCAAGGGCAGCGAGAACTGCATGTCCGGCTCGTAGTTGATCATTTCCGCCGGGGGGCGTGCCGCCGAGCCCTGTTCGCCCCGAGGGCGCATATAGTAGTTCTCCTTCTCGCGATATCCAAACGCTTCGGCCAGGCCCCAGGGCGGAATCACCGGATTGTAGAAGCAGCGCTCGTCGAAAAGACCGAAAGATGTTTCCAGGATGAGGGTCCCGCCGTTTTCCACGTAGCGGAGAAGTTGTTCGCACGTTTCCTTTTTGCCGATCAGGTGCCACGGCGCAATCACAACTTTGTAATCGACTTGGCCCAGGCTGCGGGGCTCAATGAAGTCCGCCCACTGGTCCATATTCCAGAGCGCCTTGTAGTAGCCGCGGAAAGACTGGATGGAAGCATCCTCTTTACCGGCCATCGCGTAAGTCAGGATGGCGTTGTCCTGGTCGGTGAGGAGGGCCACCTGCGGTTTCGGCCGGTAATCCTGCAAGATATCCCAATGCGCCTGGATCAGGCGATTGTTTCCCGCTGCTTCCCGAACCCGATCGGTTTCCGAGCCGTCGCGGTCAACCAAACCAAATCCCATGGCCTCACCGCCGGTGGCTTCGGCGTGGTAAGTCCAGTAGAGAATTCCCTTGGCTCCGGCAGCGACGCCCAGCCAATTCCACAAGCGGATATCGCGGGGCCGCATGTGCGGACTCTGGACCAATCCGCTGCTGCCGTGCCCGCCTTGGAGCTCCGTCATCCAAAAGGGTTTGCCGGGAGCATTCGAGCGGGTCACCTCAATCCTGGCGGCGCCGAGGTAGGGCGGCGCGTTGCCCCAGCGGGGGAAATTGGAGAGCCCCCAGGTTTGCACGCACTCCGCCAGGCGCCATCCGTTGAAGGCACTCGTGGTTACGGATTCGATGGGCGGGACAAAACCACAATGACTTTCGCGGAGATGGTGGGGGTCGGCGGCGCGAATGGCCTCCACCCGGAACTGCATCTCCCAGGTGCTGCGGTCAATGATGTAGTTTCTCCAGTCAAGCCAGTCAGTGTACGTCCCCATGGCGCGAGGGGGATCCACCTCGTTCCAATCGGAATAGTGCCGCACCCAAGCCTCGTTGAGCGCGCCCAGACTTCCGTAGCGGCGTTCCAACCAGCGGCGAAATTTGGCGATGGTTTGATCGCAGTAGCAAAACAAAGTTTCCTGGGGTTGCGCCCAAATGTTGCGCGGCCACGCCGGCTCAATGTGCGCTTCGTTCCAGCAATCGTACGCATACATCGAGGGGTGAGGCGCCACCACCTTGATGAGCTCCCGGATGAAGCGTTGGGCGGCATGCTGCACCGGTTCCCAATCCAGACACAGCCCTGGCCAACCGCCGCTCACGTTATTGGAACTGTCGCTCAGCCGCTGCGGGTTTCCTTTCGCATCCACATAGCGAGTTTCGGGATGCGCCCTTTCCAGCCAGTACGGCGCTTCTTCGGTGACGATTCCCATCAGCACGCGCAGGCCGAATTCGTCGCAGTACTTCATGACTTCTTCCAGGTCGTCGAAAACGAAACGGTCAGGCGCGGGATGGTAGTAAACCCAGGCGGGATAAATGCGCACGATATTGAATTGGTATTTCTGCGCGATCGCCTTCAGCATGTCCCGCCGCTCGGAGGCGGGAGGATTGGGCGGACGGTAGAATGCCGTTCCGTAGATGAAGGGTTGGGAAGATGGAGAGAGCGTTGCGGACACGGCCTCGTCCGCGGCATTGGGGGGCCCGGCAAATATCCGCAGCCCTCCCCAGGAAAGACTCGCGGCCCCGCCCGCCTCACGGAGGAAGTTCCGGCGCGAAAGTATGTTTTTCATGATCCCTCCCTAATTACTGCACTGCCCCGCTTGGACAAATCCCCATCCTGGCCGGCCGATCGTGCGGGCTGGCCCGGATCGCGCCGCATAGCTTACCACCCGGCAGAGGTTTTTCAACGCGGGGTGGTAATTCGGGGTGGTAATTCGTGGCGTCTTTGGGTGCGCCGGCCGCAAAGGTTGTGGTATGCTCTGCCCAAATGGACGAAAAGAATAAGCTCTATTTTGGCGATAACCTGAAAATTCTTCGCGACCACGTCGCGGACGCCAGCATTGACTTGATTTACCTAGACCCGCCCTTCAACTCCAACGCCAGCTACAACGTACTCTTCAAGGAAAAGAGCGGCGAGGAATCCGCCGCGCAGATCACGGCTTTTGAGGATACGTGGCAGTGGAGTCTGGAAGCCGAGGCAGCTTACAAGGAAATCGTCACCAGGGGCCCGCGCAAGCTCGCAGACCTCATGCAGGCGCTGCTGGCGTTCCTGGGCCGCAACGACATGATGGCTTATCTTGTAATGATGGCGATTCGTCTGGTCGAACTGCATCGCGTCCTCAAGCCCACCGGCAGCATTTACCTGCACTGCGACCCCACGGCGAGCCATTATCTCAAGATGGTATTGGATGCGACATTTGGGCCGCAAAACTATCGCAACGAGATTACTTGGAAGCGCAGAGTGGGGATGAGCAGCGCAGTGCACGAGTCAAATCGCTTCGGCATTTGCACAGATATTCTCCTTTTCTATGGAAGGACAGAGGTGGCGCGATTTCGTCCGCAGTACAATAGGGACAGCCCAGAGTACATGGAATACATCGAGCAGCGCTTTACCATGGTCGACCCCGACGGGCGTCGATTCCAAGCTACCAGCCTCGTGAACCCGGCCTTTCGGCCAAACCTCATCTATGAATATAAGGGCTACAAGCCGCCGAAGAACGGATGGATGATCACCAAGGAGAAGATGGAGAAGTGGGACAGGGAGGGGAAGCTGTACTTTCCCAAGGACAAAAAGGGCCGGTTACGGAGGAAGAGTTACACCGACGAATTGAAAGGTATGCCCATCCAAAACCTTTGGACAGACATCCCCGAGATCAACTCCCAAGCGGAAGAACGCCTCGGCTACCCGACGCAGAAGCCGGAAGCTCTCCTAGAACGCGTTATCAAAGCCAGCAGCAATGAGGGTGACGTGGTTCTCGACCCTTTCTGCGGCTGTGGCACAGCGGTTGCCGTCGCGGAGAGGCTCAAGCGCCGCTGGATCGGAATCGACATCACGTATCTCGCCATCAACCTTGTACAACGCCGACTCCGCGATCACTTCCACGGGGAGCTGAGTCCCTACGAAATCATCGGCGCGCCGACGGACTTGCAGGGCGCGGAGGCGCTCAAGGAAATCAGCCCGCATCAGTTCGAGTGGTGGGCGGTGGACTTGGTAAACGCGCGCCCCGCCAAGGACCACAAGAAGGGCGCGGACACCGGCATCGACGGCTATATCAACTTTTTCGACGACAAGAGCGGCCAAGCCAAGCAGGTGATCGTGCAGGTAAAGAGTGGTTACATCGGCGTAAACCATGTGCGCGACCTAAAGGGGGTACTCGACCGCGAAAAAGCCGCCATTGGCGCGCTTATCACCCTGCGTGAACCCACCAAACCCATGCTCACGGAAGCCGCGGCCACGGGCTTCTACGAGTCCAAAGACTTTCCGGGCCGCTATCCCCGCCTCCAAATTCTAACCATCGCCGAACTGCTGGCGGGAAAGAAACTCGAATACCCCGCCCACCGCGTCGAAACCTTCGCAAAAGCGGAACGCAAAACCAAGAGCCAACAGGAAGGGTTGTTTTGACAGTGCGAACAGTGCCTGAAGCTGAAATCGAGGAATGCCTCCAAAGATTGTTGGAAGTGATTGGCTTCCTGCGCACCGAGTTCTTGCGTGTTTACTCTGAACATAGCTTGAATCATGAAGACCCTATCACGGCATTATCCGGCCTGGCAGTTCCTGCGGTCGAAAGCCTCAGCGCAGCGCTTATAGCGCTGCACCATTATGACTTATCAACTTCTGGTGTCATGGTTCGGAGGTTCGAAGAGCACTTCGCGCTCATGGTTTACTTCACCCTTTGTGATAGTGGGGAGATGCTATTGAGGTGGTTCAAGAATCCGAGGATGATTCTGACAGAAAGAAACCACAAGATACGGACGGCTGTAGATGCGAAGATGGTGACCTTCTTTAAGCGAAATCCTGACTGGAGTTTTAAGGACACGATCCGCTGGGCCAGCGCGGAGGATGTCCACGCCACTTGGCAGAGCGTTCGGAATTCGATTTGTTGGGCGTCCGGCAGATACGGCCTAATGACTCCCGAAGCTCGTAACTTGTCTTCAATGGCTGAGACTCTTAGAAGGGCTCGGGCCATTATGGTTCTCGGGGTGATGGGGCCGTCAGCGGGGCGGTTTGTTGAGTTCCTCGAAAGGACCATTATTGTGCGACCTGAGTTTGCCGAGGTATCCCCCGGAACCGACTATCTGGCCAGCCTGGATGACGATCTTGTTCGATGGTGGCGAACTGCCGGCGAAATGCTCGATGAATCCGAGTGCCAGGAACATGAGGCCTGCGAACCCACAAGCGCTGAGGGCCGCGAGCATAATGCCCAGGACGCCAAGGCCTGCGACGCTCAGGCACGCCCCAACGAGGACGATATCGCAGTCTTCGAGTCTGAGATTCATCGGCTCTATTGGATCATTGGCGAGGTCGAGGAGCAGCTTGCGAACCGCGACGTCCCTCCCCAAGCCGAACAGTTACCGGACGTTTTCATGGTCACCAGCCTTTGGCTAAATTCCGTTCTAACGCAGGCAAAGGGTATCTTGCTGCTCATAACCCAGGGCCTACCTGGGGCCGTTGGCCCCCTCCAGCGTGCTCTTTGGGAACACTGGACTGAGTGGCGGTACCTCTTGAACCACGGCGACCGTGGATTGAATGCTGCCAAGGTGAACTTGAACGCGATGTTGGAGGCACTTGACCATGCCGAAGCACAAGCCGGAACGCTTGAGCCTTCTATGCTGGCCAGGCTGGAGCGCACCGTCCAGGAATTCGAAGCGCAGCATCCCCGCGCCTCCACCGAGGTTCGGGCTCAACGAAAGAAAGACAAGTTCCACTGGTCTGGCATGAGCCGCGCTGTGTTGGAGCAAACTGTAGGCGGCAGCACATTTGCCCATCAGTATTTGTCGTGGGAAGCGGACGGGATCATGGGCCCAATTCGCGACATATCAATCGAACCCAACGGGGAGGTCCCGAACCTTCGGTTCGGCCGACAGAAGGATGAATCTGAAATAAACCAGAACGCGTGGATCAGTGGTGTCGTGCTCTTCTACATGTACGACGAGTTCGCGCGGATGTGGGGTTTCCCGCCGATTGTGACCCCGGATGCGAAAAGTGGGTAGTGAAGAGTCCTGCGCGGTAATTACCTTACTTAATCGTCCTTATCAGGTGATCCAATTCCTCATCGAGACTCTTGGGAACCTTTGACCCAAGACCCCTCATGCCGCAAACGAAAATTCCTCCGAGAAAACTAACTACATTAAACGTAGAAAGGTTCTTGAACCGTTTTCTTTGTAACTTCCCTGCATGGACGAAGAACTTTCCTCCAAGATCAATTGCGTGGGTGTCAAGTGCTACAACAGTGGGATGAACGTAATGTGATGTCCACTTATAGATTGCTTCGTAATCGAACGTCGCATCGACCGGATCGCCACTCGGTGTTTTGTCGTGGGTACTCGGTTCAACGGCCATTCGTCGCGTCTGATCAGGCAAGCCTGTCCATTTGTGGGGATGACGGTATGACTTTGCTAGGGTGACCATCGTAGTGTGGTCACCACGCAGATCCAGATGCTTCGTGGGGTAGTACTTTGTTATGATTTTAAGCCATCCCTCGTAATCCTTTGCGAAGAAGTTTGCGAATTTCTCCGCACGCTCGAGGGAATCTTTGTTGGAAATGTATCGTACTGTAAAATACAAATCAACGAGAGTGCGCGTTAGGCCGAATGCCTCTTCATGGTAACCCGCTCCGACGAGACTGCAGACCGCCTCCGCAGTAATAATGCTTTTCGACATTAAAGCGAGCAGAACTAGGTCCAGCTGCGAACTGGATCGCGGATAGAACTCTCTCCTGTTGAGCGCTTGCTTCGCATGCCTCACGTATTTTAGAACTCTGGAAAGGGTCGTGTGCCGAGGCATAATGTTCCCTCGTGATTTGCGATGGCCCGGGTGGCGGACCCGGCCTGGGGGCAACTACAATCAACTGTGGGATTTTCTCATGCCTAGTAGCCCACTGGCAACCGCACGTCGTCTATCTGGAACTCAGGATCTAGGATTTAGGATCCAGTATCTGGGATTTAGGATTCAGGATTTGGGATTTCAGGAGCTAATTTTAACTCCTAGCACCATCTCCCGCCCCCGGACCCCACCGCCGTGGCTCTTCCCCGGAGCCCTCGGACTCCCGAATCCGGCGATGCCGCCGACAGCGATTCCTACCGGTAGGAAATTTAAGTGCTCAATATTTAAGTGCTCAATATCAAGAATCGCTCCTACCGGTAGGAAACTGAGAGGTCTCTGCCTGCCGAACGGAAGACATATTGCAAGGTTAATGTATGGAGAACTGTGCCGGGGTGCAGTCGAGTACCGCGGCGGACAGTAGGCAGTAGGCGGTAGACAGTAGGCAGCATGCTGACTCCCGACTTCTGACTCTTGGCTCCTGACTTGTGAACGCTGATTCACGGCTGTCCACTCTCCACTAGCCACTAAGCACTATCCACTGCCCTTTGGAGGTTCCCATGTCGCTCCTCAAAAAACCAGAAACGACGGAGAAGAAAGCGGCCGCCAAGCGGCGCAACCGGGGTCTGTCTCGCGGCCCGGCGACGGGGGCAGGAGATGCGCGCATTGGGGCCGCCCCTCTCCGTCACAGGGGCGGAAGCGCAAGCTCCTTCTGAAGAAGTCGCTGGCCGGTCCTTCGCCTTACGACCTGGCCACGGAAATCGCTCCCAGTCACGTCGATGCCTTGCTCATGCGCCGCTTGCAAGATGCCAACATGCGGGAAGTCCGCCGCCGCAACAGCCTGCTGCTGAAAATTCAACGCCGAGAGGGCAAAATTGGACCCTCGGAAACGAGCGATGAGGACCTGGTTTCCCACGATGTATCAGAAAAAAAGGGAGATAGTGGCGAGTAGGCAGAAATGTCCAGCGAGCCAAGCATTTGAAATTAAAAGAGTTATCTAAAGCAAAGGGCGCAGGGGTGGCAAAAAAGGGGGAATTAAGAAGGTTCCTCCGTGGAATTCGTGGGTAAGGCGCGATAGATCGAAAGGGGTAGCGCATCCTGCCCCGAACCTGTTAAGGGATATGTGGACCAACACAAATCCCGAGCACAGGGGGAGGCA
>JBEKNU010000024.1:0-39657 GCA_049522495.1 Terriglobia bacterium | reverse complement strand
TCCTGCCTCCCCCTGTGCTCGGGATTTGTGTTGGTCCACATATCCCTTAACAGGTTCGGGGCAGGATGCGCTACCCCTTTCGATCTATCGCGCCTTACCCACGAATTCCACGGAGGAACCAATTTATTTTCCCCCTCGCCGCGCGATGTGTTTTCTAACTCCCTTATTTTCAAATACTTGACGAACATCACCAGTTCCTCGATTCTTCGCTAAGTTGCTTTGTTTTCATCAACATTCAAGGTTCGCGAGGGGCTCCCCAATTTTTCCCTGCCTTCGTCCCGAGGTTTTATTTAACTTACTTATTTTCAAATACTTGGATATTTTCGATACAGTCATTTCCTTCCCCACGATTTTTCTCTAAGCTGCTGTGTTTTCATCAACATTCAAGGATCACAGGAGGCTTTCCGCATGCACAGGCACCCTGCCACCAATTCCCGTTTGGCGGACGGGCGACAATTCTTTTCCTCATCAGCATTCATTATCTTTGTCAGCGACATGCGGAACCTCCCAGCGTGCAGGAATGGGGCGCTTGCAGGGTTAGGCATAGGCTCGTGCAGCGTCCACTGGAACAAGGACCATAGCCTCAATTGTATGATATCGCTTGTGGGCTACCCTTGTCAAGAAGTTTATGGAGAGGTTGGGTCATGATGTCCCCTAAACCCGCAGTGATAGACGGTTTGCCCGAAAGCGTCCGGCGCGCCGGCCGGCGGGCTGGTGCGCCGCCTAGTTCCACGGCGACAACTGATTAGTGCGTTGGGGCGGAACTAATCAATGCCTACGATTTCGAAAGAACGAGCAAGCCCGCAGGACCGAGGCTGGGCACCCGAACCACCAGGGCTCCATCCGATCTTTGAAAAGGCAGATTGCGCGAAGCCGCTGGGTCAGGAGTGAGCAGAAAAACTCCCTTCACGCCCTCCCCACCGTCAGCGCGCACCTTAACGTCGAACCCTGTGCCGGAGGGTGCGCCGGATTGGCCGGGAACCAGTGGGACCAGATAGTCGCCGTTCGGCGCCTGAAAGAGGTTGGCAGCGACACCGGAATCGACCTCCAGGGCGTGGGCCCGGAGAATCCAGCGCAGATTGCGAAGACGCATGAACAGGGGGAACCAACGCGCGCCGAGGTCCTTTTCTTCGGCCGGAACGGGCTTCGGGATGACGCCGTGAATGAGCATTTCGCCATACGCCTCAGGATCAGCCGGCCCCAGGGAGATAATGGGTTTACCCGCCAGCCCGTAGTACTGGATCATCTCCGTCAGGTTGCGGTAATTGGCTTGACCTCCACCTTCGGTCATCATGCCGTCGGCCAACGACGCGAGCTCGGCGTTGTAGGGGCCATTCCACCAGCAAATTTTGCCCTGCGCACGAACGGCGCGGCAACCTTCAGCGCACAACTCATACAAGTCATGGCCACCCTGCGCCGCCTCATCAAAGAAGACCCCATCGACGTCGGGATACATTTTCAGTTCCCCACGCAGTTGCTCGAGAATGTATTTGCCCCACGGCCGATGCACGTCGGCATGCATTTTGACGCTCTCGTACCACTCGGGCATGAATTTGCCATTGGGGAGGACCACACGACCCTCGGGAAACTCCGCCGCCGCCCAGGGAGCCCAAGCCTCGGTGGGATTGTAATAGATCAGACCTTTGATTCCGTGACGGTGAAGCCGGACGATATATTCGCGCACCCTGTCCGTGGTCATGGTCGGGAACTCGCGCGTTTCAACAAAATCGCGAAGCTCGCGCCAGGTCGCGGTGGGAGGCGGGAGTTGGTCGGCGGGAAGGCGCTTCTTGAGAAAATGCCAGGCGTCATCGCAAAAAGGCACAAAGGGCTCGCGGTCAGGCACATACATTCCATATAAGGGCGGCGTGAAGTGTATTTCCACCACGCGCGTCCCTTGCGCATGCCATTCAGCGAGCTTGTCGTCAGGAGGCGTCCCCATGGTGTAGAGGAAGGGACCGTCCAACTCCGCCACGTCGGGGTTCCTGGGTTCGAACACCAGGGGAAATAGGCTCAGGGCTTCCGCCAAGGCAGGCCGCCAGTCGCCCGCGTTGACCCCCAGATAAACGCGCCGGATCGCCCTTTCACCGGCCTTGAGGTCAAGGTCCGGGAAGATCATGGTGACGGTGGTCTCTTCCTTGGATCGGGCGGCAGTAAGCACAAGGTTGGGAACAGGCGCGGTGAGATCGCCTAAGAGCGTGACCCCCCAATCCGCCTTGGTGGAGTAGATGGAGGTCAAGGGTAGCGCCATAGTGATTCCCGGCCGCAAATCCCTCCCGGCGCTGTAGGTATACACAACCGCAGGCGCAGCGGGCTCCAGGACAACGTGGGGGTTGGAGCCCGCCGGAAAGAATGCGTGGTCAGCCTCAGGACTCAACGGCAGGACCACCTCCAACTGAATCTCTCGCGCTTGCGACACCAGGTTCTGAACGGAAAAAGTGATGTTCGCATCGGGGGTCTTTCCATACGTGGCCATGATTTGGAGATGCTGCGCCGGCCAGTCAGCGGTCCATTCCCCCGGCGCAGTCGCATGCAGGGGCGGCACTGGGATCATCCCCTCGGATGATTTGAGATACAAACGACAGGGAGCGGTGAGAATTCCCCCGGCGGGGCCCTGCTTCGCCTCGATTTGTGCCGGCAGGCCGTCCGCGCCCACGCGTAGGTTGATTTCTTTTTGGACCACGGATGCAGGGTTCGTAATCGCCGGTTGACCGCGTACGGCGCCGCCGCCTAAGACCATTAGAACGATGAGCAGAGTTAAAAGGCGAAAGATAGTCGGCTCTTCTGGGCATTTTTTCATTCGAGTTCAAGACCCCCGCGCGTGAGGCATTTTAGTTGATTGCGGCGCTTGGTAGCGGAAAAATCATCCAATGCTGTCGTCCTGAGCGAAGACTGAAGCTTCGTGGCATGGCTTTGTGGTAATCTTGTAGGCGGGAAGAATCACAGTACACTTGTCCAATGCCACCCCACCTCTTGCCCATTAAAAGCATCCGGGAACTGCTCGAGTGGTACGAGCATAACCTCTGCGGGATCCGACTTCACGATCCCCGTGGCTATCGAGTGCGTTTCCTTCCAGAAAGTCTTGTTCACCTCATATAGCTTAAAACCAAATATGGTGGCGAACCACGAAACAAGCGCCTTGCTCTTGACCAAATCCGATCTGGACGGATTCAATTCGTGGCTGGCAGGTTTGACCCCCAAAGGACGGAGGAACTATCGTGGGCATGTGAGATTGCAAGGAATCCGGATGTCATCTGCCAGAACTGGCAGGCATTGGGAACTGGAGGGGAAGCCTACGTGAAAAACTTTGGGTCGAATAAAGAGCCCCAGTTCCGAGTCATGATCTGCGAAGCAGTCGGCACCCTTCGAGAAGTCATTACCATTTTTCCCAGGGAGCGGATGGGGGCTAAAGAACTGCTGGCCAAAATATGGCCATAAAAACGAGGGGGCCGCCGAAGCGGCCCGCTCTACCGAAATTCTAGCCCTCGGTTAGGGAATAGCTGATCTCAGAGACCAGCAACCTTCAAACGCATAATGCCACAATCCAGCAAAAAGTCAAGCCTAAAAAGAGCTTTCTAAGCTCTCTGAACAAGCCACGACCCACAGTACCGGCTCGCTCACGCGCAGAGCTACGGAGCAAGAAACAGAGCCAATCCCCCAGCAGGGGATTGGCCCCAAAGTGTTACGAACAGCCGTTCAAGATGCTATCAGAAATCTCTGACCGTAACTCGACTCTATTGACTGAAAACCTGGGGGGAATTGCTTGATCCCCCCAAGCTTCCTGGTTTATGGTGGTTAGAAGTAAAGGCGGAGGCCCATGCTGATGTTGCGCGGGCCCAAGAGTGCGGCCGTGGGCCGTCCGAAGTTCGAGCTGGTGATCGTACTATTGATATAGCCAGAGTAGGCTCCAAGGTCCGACCGGTTGAAGGGGTTGAACACGTTGATCGAGTACCGGAGGTACACGCGCCCCTCTCCGTAGATACCGATATTCTTGTTGAGCGAGAAAGCCTCATATCGATACCACGGCGACCGGAAACTGTTGCTGTAAATCGAGGCGTTGCCCAAGGCTCCGAGTGGGGTCTGGGTGAACGAAGCGCTGCCGGTGGCGCCGGTGGGGTTGGAGGCGGTGATGGCGGCGGCGCTGGTGCTGGTGGTGAACCAGCGGCTGCTCGGGTTGTTGGGATCCAACGTATTGGTAGCGACGCCGGTCTTGATCGGTGCCCCCGTAAAGTTAGCCTTGGTGAGGGGTTCGCCCAGGTAGGTGCCAAGGTAATTCGTAGGACTGGTAAGCTGAATCAGGTAGCCGCTTTGATATTGCCCTAAGCCAGCCACTGTCCAGCCCCCCACGACCTTATTGAGGGCGCTGTTGGTATTGCCCAGGAAATGCTTCCCCTTGCCGAACGGCAACTGATAGCTCATGGTGAAGTTGACGACGAAGGGTCTATCACTGTTACTGTACGACTTGGAGTCAGGGATGTTTTGTGCGTCCTGAGTCTGCTCCTGGCAGCACTGGGAGAAGATCTGGCGATAGGTCATCATGTCCAGAGTCTTCGACCACACAAAGGTGCCCTCGAAGTTCAGATCGCCGAAACGGTGCTCGGCTTTGGCTTGAAGGGAGTCGTAGGCGATCCAGCCGTCCCCCGAGTTGGACGAGTAGATGGTCCCATACTGCGAGTAGGGACGGAGAGACTGACCCAAGGTTGCGCTACCGCCCCAGCCCGAGGTCCAGCAGGTCACCCAACCGTTACAAGGGTCAGTTACAGCAACCCCTCCACCGTTATAACTGATTTTACTGCCATTGCCCGAAGGCGCGAAATAGCCAAGCTTATTCAGGGTGAGAGCTTGCGCTGCATTGTTAAAGCTATAGGACAGCAGGTTGGTCCCTGCCGGCACCGTTACCCCGCCTTGGGTGAGAGCGGCAGGCAGGTTGGCGAGGTAGAGATTGGAGTCCGGAACGGTATTGATGAACTCGGAGGAGGCAAGTCCGTGAGCACGGTTGCCGGCATAGGCGAGTTCGAAGAGCCAGCCCTTGTGTTGGCGCTGGATAGTAAAGTTGTAGTCATAGATTCGCGGCGCCTTGCCGTAGTGTGGCCCCTTATAGTACAAGCCACCGCCGTAGTTGTCGAACCCGGGATCAGTGGACGGAGGCGGCTTGAAGCCCAATGGCGGGTGTACACCGGCCGACCCTACCGTGCCGTTGCCATCCCATTGGAACGTCGGATTGAAGCCGTCGCCACCTTGGGTGAAGTAGCCATTGAACCCGTCCGTGCAACCGCATCCGCCGTTGCCAAGGCCCTCATAGAAAATCCCAAACGAGGAACGGATCACGGTGTTCGGCGTCGCCTGGAAAGCGAAGCCGCCGCGCGGGCCGACGTTGGAGAAGTCGGTGGGATAGGGACGGTTTTGCCCCTGACGACCCGGTCCGCTGCCCTGGAAGATCAGACCGCCGGGAAGATTGCCGGCGTCGGCGTCCACCACGGTGGGGCTGAACGAGGAGTCATTGCCGTTGTAGAAGTGCCAGCCGATGGGAACCTCATACCGTAAACCCAAATCGACCGTCAAGCGGGGTTTGACTCTCCAGGTATCCTGGAAAAATCCAGCCGTATATTGATACCGGATTCCCCCGAAACTGACCGGCAGAGCGACCGAGGCAGATTGGTTAACATCGCCCAACAAGAAGCTCGCGAATGAGTTTCCCGTGGTGCCAGTGGTGGTGTTTGACATCGCGGTTTGGGCGGCATTGAACAAGTAGGTTCCGTTCGACGAAGCCAAGTCATGGCCGAACGTCCTCATGCGCCGATGATCCCAGCCCATCTTGAACTCATGCTTATTACGAACATAGGTGAGGGTCTGCCCCCCCATGTTGGTCCAGTTAAGCTGGCCGCCATTGTCGACTTTGCCCTGGTCCATGCCCCAGGTCAGGCAGGTGGCACAGGTGAAGGGAGAGCCGGAGAATGCATTTCCTCCTGAGGCCATCGTGAGGTCGGTCTGAAAGGAGATTACCGGCGTGACGTCCGAATAGGTTCCGCACGGCAAGTTGTTGAAGCCAAACTTGCACCCATAGCCCCTCTGTAAATCGGTGAACCACGTCTGGTTGTCCGTGCTCATACTGAAGAAGCTATGGAGCAGCGTGTGGGGACTCACCGTCCAGTCGTGGCTGAGGCGCAGTTGTTTTGGTGCGTTGGGGGATCGCAACCCATTGCTCAGTGGGCCGGGAATATACTGGTCGGTAGTGGCCTGGTTGATCCGGTGCGTGTAGAAGAAAGCAATGTGGTGGTTGGCACGGATGGTGTGGTCGACTTTGATTGACCAGTCCTTATCAGTGGTGATGTTCGTGGAATTGTACGTGAAGTTGCCCGCAGGGTTAACGCTACCCCCCCCCGCGTTGGGAGCGGGGATGAAGGGAATGATGTTCTTGGCAATGGTGCTAAAGCGGGCGCTAGGAACGATGTTGCCCGCAAAAGCCGAGCGCACACCCGGTGCATTTCCCCCGACACCCGTGGTGGCAGGGTCGTAGATGATCTCCGCACCGGCACTGTTTGTAAGGCCGGCGAAGTTGCCCTGGAGCATGGCCGCAGTGGGCGTCGACTCGCCGCCGTTAGCCGTTACCGCCGCGGGCTGCCAAAAACCGGCCCAGGTAAAGTAGAAGAAGGATCTGTTGCGGCCGTCGTAAACCTTGGGGATATAGATGGGGCCGCCGGCGGCGCCACCCTCCTCATTGTACCGCTCCTTGGGACGGCAGGCCGTCGCTTGGGGAACGATGCAGGGGGCGGCGGACCGGGAAGCGGCGCTCGCGTTAGTGCCCCACGAAACAGCGTCAAAGAACTGCCGCTTGAAGTTGAAGAACGCCGAGCCGTGGAACTGGTTGGTGCCTGACTTGCTCGTGAATTCCTGAATGCCGCCGCCTACCCGGCCATTTTCGGCCGTGAAGCCGGAGGTCACCAGCTTGAATTCGCCGTAGGCCTCAAAACCGGGGAAGTAGAAGACCACGCCGCCGGATTCGGGGTTCACCATGCTGCCGCCGTCGATCATGACCTCGGAGGCGCGGCCGGTGGAACCGTTGATGCTGGTCTCACCGCCCTGGTTGACGCCGGGCATATATCCAATAAAACCGTTGGCGAGCCGCAAGCCGGCACTGAAAAGCGGCAATACATCCAACGTCTGCGGGCTGACGCCCGTGCCGCGAGTGGCGTTGTTGGTTTCCAGCACCGGGGCCGCAGATTTCACTTCCACGGTTTGTTGAACGGTGCCCAAATCCAGCTTGAGGTCGACGGTCTCAGCCAGGCCGACGCGGACTTCAATGCCTGCCCGGATTAAGGTCTTGAACCCGGCCTGCGTCACTTTGATCGTGTAAGGACCAGTGGGCAGGGTGGCAATAGCGTACACGCCGGCTTGGGACGTCTCTACCGTGACTGTGTAACCCGTCGCCGTATTGGTTGCGGTGACCTTCGCCCCGGGGACTACGGCCCCGTTGGGGTCGGTAACGGTTCCATCGATGGAACCACCGAATTGCGCCAGGGCCGCGATCGGTAGGGCGCATAGGAACACCGTGATCATGCAAAGGTGTTTCACTGATTTCATATGCAGAATCTCCTCTCGTTTTTCGAATCGAAAACGGATATGCCTGCCGTCAAGCCGTTCGGGCAGGGTATCGAGGTGAAACGGATTCCAAACACGGAGTGGCGAGGTGAAAGGAATGACTGGCATTCTCTTGGGCTCGTCTTGGCCCGGGCAAAAGCCCGCGTCATTGTTCACTCAGTGTGTGGAAAGGGATCCGCGTGTGGTTTCAACTGCCAACGTGCCTTACTTCCGCCACCCTTAGACGCACGGCGCCCACAAGGGCACAAACGTGCTCGGCCAATAATTCGGCCTCCCATGTATTTTGTTCCCTGGACCCTTTTTTTGAAACCAGACGCAAAGGCGTGCAATCACCAAAGAATCCACATTATTTTGTGGAGTTCAAATTTGAGACCAGACGCAAAGTCGTGCAGTGACTACCTAATGGAAACCCGCATCTACGTTCTTTGCAGTGCCAGGCGATATGCAGCAGGCCGCCAATTCAGTGTTTATGACCAAGTTTGCTGTATATCCCGAAGCCGCAAGAATGAACGGGAGCAGTTGAACGGCGACATTATGACAACCAGATGAACTGATTGTCAACAAAAAAATCGACAACGATAAATAAATTTTACACGGCTCCCGGAGCGGCCTACAAAATAGATCTTAGTTGATGGCAGTGCTTCGGAGCGGAAATACACAGGCTGAGACAGAGCGCAGCTATGCGAAAAAAAGGGCCAACCCCGTGTAATGGGATTGGCCCCGAAACACTACGGACACCCGCGCCGAGTTGCGCAGTGCGCCATCCGTCGTGAACAGCCGTTCAAGAAGCCATCTGAAATCTGTTCTCGTAACTCGACTTTATTGACTGGAAACCTGAGGGGATTGCCCCCCAGGTTTCCAGGTTGATGGTGGTTAGAAGTAGAGGCGGAGGCCCATAGACATCTGGCGCGCGCCGTCTGCCGGGCCCGTCGCCCGTCCGAAGTTGCTGCTGCCGATACTGCTGCTGTTGTAGGCACCGCTGGTGATTCCGCCAAAGCCGGTCCGTTGGAAGGGGTTAGCCACATACAACGTGTACCGGAGGGTGACTCTGCCTTCTCCCCAGATGCCAATCAACTTGTTGAGAGAGACGGCCTCATACCGATACCACGGTTGCCGGTACTGATTCTGGTAGAGGGCGGCGTTGCCCAGCGTGCCGAGAGGCGCCTGAACGAAAGAAGCGCTGCCGGTGACGCCGAGGGGGTTGGAGGTGGTGATGGCGGCGGCGCTGGTGGAGGGGTTGAACCAGCGGATGCTGGGATTGTCAGGATCCAGCGAACTGTCGGGAATGCGGTTCCTGATCGGGGCTCCCGTGAAGTCCGCCTTGGTAACTTGCCAGCCCATGTAGGTACCGAGGTTGTTGGTTGGGCTGAAAAGCTCGATCAGAGTGCCGGTGCGATACTGTCCCAAGCCCGCCAGCGTCCAACCGCCCAAGAAACCGTTGACGATCGGATTGACGGAATTGAGGAATTTCTTTCCCCGGCCGAAGGGCAGTTGATAGCTCCCGGTGAAGTTGACATTGTTCGGTATATCCGCGTTTGCGAACGTCTTGTTGTCAGCACGGTTGTTTGGATCCTGATTCGATTGAACACCGTGGTATTGTCCAAAGATCTGCATGCCAGAATCAATGTTCAGGTTTTTCGAGCGCACGTAGCTGGTCTCCAAGTTCAGATCGCCGAAACGATGCTCGACGATGAGCACCATAGAATCGTAGGATATCCAGCCGTTGCCATCGTTGGTATTCTCGATTTCCCCCATCTGTGGGAAGGCGCGGAGAGACTGCCAAAGTGCGGCGCCGGTTGCACCCGAGGTCCAACAGGTTGACCATCCCGCACAAGTGGGGTTCTTGCTGTTGACTCCCGAGGGAGCGTAAAAACCGAGGCCGTTCAGCTCAGGACCGTACGTCGGGTCGGTAAAGGTTTTGGCGAGCAGGTTGGTTCCCGCCGGGATCGTAAATGCCGTGCCGCCTGGGGTGGTGCCCGACAGAGCGGTCGGGGTGTTCATGAGATACAAATAGTTGGCCGGCACCGTATTCAAGTTGTCACCGGTGATGGCGTTGTGGGTCCGCTGGCCTTGATAGCCAACCTGAAAGAGCCAGCCCTTGTATTGGTGCTGGACCGTCATGTTCATATCGTAGATGCGTGGCGCATAGCCCCATTTCGGGCCCATGTAAACGGGCCCCCCCGAGCCGAAGTTATCGACGCCAGGAACCTGCAGAGCGCCGGAAAAACCGGCTGGCGGGTAGTTGCCGGGGGTGCCGTTGGGGTTCTTGTCCCATTGGAACGCCGGAGCCAAACCGTCGGGGCTGACCTCGGTGAACTTGCCGCCGCCGTAACCGTCCGTGCATCCGCAATCGCCATTGCCTTCGCCCTCATAGATAAGACCGAAGGCACCGCGAAGGACCGTATTAGGTCTTACCTGCCAAGCGAAGCCCAAGCGGGGTCCGACGTCCGTGAAGTCGGTGGGATAGGGGCGGAGCGAGCCGGTGTGACCCGGCCCGATGCCCATGAAGATCATAGCGCCAGGCAGGTTGCCGGCCGCCGGGTTGGTCGCCGTGGGACTGAACGCGGAGTAAGTGCCGTTCACATAGTGCCAATTGATGGGTACCTCGTAGCGGAGACCCAAATTGAACGTCAGGTTCGGCTTGATCTTCCAAGCGTCCTGGAAATATCCCGCCGTATAGGCATACCGGATATTCGCGTCAAAAATGGGCAGAGCGGAACTAGTGGCGGTGCTGGGGTCGCCCAACAGGAAGCTGGCAAAGGAATCTCCTGTGGTGGTACTTCCGGCGGATATTGAGGTCTGGACATTGGAGAAAGTGTAAGCTCCATTGGTGCCGGACCAGTCGTCATTCAGGGTGGCGGAACGGCGAATCGTCCAGCCCATCTTGAATTCGTGCTTGTTACGGGTCCAAGTGAGGTCCTGCCCTTCCATCAGGATGTGGTTTTTCTGGCCGCCATTGTCCACTTTGCCCTGGTTCATGCCCCAGGCCGTGTAGGTGGTGGGACCCCCGGTAAAGCTCACGTAGGGCGTGGCGTCAGCGTTGGTCCCACAGGGAAGTTGGGAGAAGCCCAACTTGCAGCCATAGCCGTTCTGCAAGGGGTTTACCCACGTCTGATTGTCGAAGTCGCCGCTCCAGTAGGAGTGGAGGACCACATGGGGGGTGGCCACCCAGTCCCAACTCGCGCGGAACTGGTGCGGGTCGGTGTAACTGGTTAGCCCGTTGCTGAGGGGGCCGGGGAGATACTGCACCAGAACGCTGGGCTCAAACCGGTGCGTCTCAAAGAACGAAAAGTGGCTTTTGGCTCCCAGGGAATGATCGATCTTGATCGACCAATCCTTATCGGTTATGGTGGTCGTTTGGTTGAAATAGTAGTCGCCCACCGGGCTAGCCCCAGTGCCCGAATTGGGGGCGATGCCAGCCCCGTTGATGCCTTGCGTGATAAAGTTCGTGGAGAGGGTGCTAAAGCGGGACGAGGGAATAATGTTGTAGGCGCCCGCGGATCCAAACGGCGTGCGCACACCACCCACGGTGGTGGAGGGATCGTAGATGACCGGTTTGGTGGCTGTATACACACCCTGGAAGTTGCCTTGCAGTTCCGCGGCTGTGGGTACGCTCTCGCCCGTGTTCTGGGCCACCGTCGCCGGCTGCCAATAACCCTCCCACGTGAAGAAGAAGAAGGTTTTGTTTCGCCCATCGTAAATATGGGGAATCCAGACCGGACCGCCGGCGGATCCGCCTTCATCGTTGTAGCGCACCTTGGGACGGCAGGCATAGGTTTGGACCGCCCCGAAACAGTTGAAGTTGGCCGCCGTGGTGTTCTGATTGCCCGACCACGAGTTGGCGTTAAAGATTTGCCGTTCAAAGTTATAGAAGATGGAACCGTGAAAATCGTTGGTCCCGGACTTGGTGGTGAAGAATTGGAAGCCGCCGCCCGTCCGGCCATATTCCGCCGTCGAGCCGGAGGTAATGACCTTGGTTTCGCTGTAGGGCTCCATGCCGGGGAAATAGTACGAAATGCCGCCGGATTCGGGACTGACGATGCTGCCGCCGTCAATCATCACTTCCGCGGCCCGGCCTACACTACCATTGAAGGTTTGTTGATCGTTGGTCTGGACGTTGGGCATGTATCCAATGAAAGAATTGGCCAAGCGCATGCTGCCGCCAAACCATACGGGCAACGAATCCAGCGTCTGCGGGCTCATATTCATGCCGACGGTGGCATTGTTGGTGGTCAGCACCGGCGCTTGACCTTTCACTTCCACGGTTTGCTGAACCGTGCCCAGCTCGAGCTTGATGTCGATGGTCTCACTCAATGCTAGGCGAACTTCAATTCCTTCGCGGATGAAGGTTTTGAATCCCGCCTGCTTGACCGTGATCGTGTAAGGACCCGGCGGAAGGAGGGGAAAGGCGTACAAACCGGCTACGGACGTTTGTACGTTGGTCATGACCCCGGTCTTTACGTTTGTCGCCGTTACCGTGGCCGCCGGGACTACTCCCCCGTTTTGGTCGGTGACGGTTCCATCAATGGCGCCGCCCATTTGCGCCAGCGCCGCGATCGGCAGGGCGCAGAGGAACACCATGTTCAAACAAAGGTGTTTCGCTAATCTCATATAATGATTCTCCTCTCATAGTTTGAATAGGTCATAAAATCGCCTGTCGTCGTGCAGTCGAACTGGCAAGCAGGCGTCGGCGTATGGGTTCCCGACCTCCAGCGTTGCGGCTGGCGCCATGAGACCACGGTCCGTGCCCATAAGCCGGACCGGCAATCTCCGTGGCATGCCACACGCCGAAATGTAAATAGGGTGTATGGCCGGAATGGGTTGGGACCTAACCATGAAAAGGCAAGAACGGAATTGCCATGTCCTGAGTTCGGGAGGGAGAGGGTAGAAGATCTCCCGAAGTACCCCCCATGTTGCGCCGCGCAGTCAGCAAATCGGTCCCGGCAAGTGACATTTTGACTTGTATGGTAGAAAGGCTTGTCGGCTTGCTCGCGTAACCGTTGGTGGGCCGTGGGCAGATTGTTCTCAGAGGACACAGGGTACAGCAACCACTGCTTCAATTCCATTATCTAGGCCGGAACCTGACTCAAGCAAAAGCCTGCGCCCTTGCCTGTATGGTAAGTTGGGGGGGACCCTAGAGCGGCGCCATGTGGTAGCTTTACTTTGGGCTGCCGCTTGCGAGAGCACAGCGATGAACCATGAAATGCTGTGCCGATCCTGCTACATTTCGTCTCCCGCCCTCTTTCTGTTTCGGGAACCCGACCGAGATCAGACGCTAAGGACTGCAATGCCCTGGACTGGGCGTAAGCCTTTTCTTGCCGATCAAACGCAAGGGGCTATCAAACGGGCACGAAAATAGCACGACAGAATATGCTTGTCAAGACAAATTTGTAGCGCTATAAACATGTTTTGTAGCGCTAACTATGCGACATAATGTCAAGCCCGGTTTAGCCGGAGCATCAGAGTGAGGGCCGAGGCGCTTGGGCATTGTTCGTAGGGAGAGTTAACGTGCCAGTCCGAATGAAAGATATCGCCGAGGATTTGGGTGTTTCGTTGATGACCGTTTCCAAGGCGCTGCGAAATCACAGTGATGTCGCCGAAGAAACCCGCCATCGAGTTAACCAGCGCGCTCACGAGCTGAGGTACGAACCCAATCTCATCGCCCGCAGCCTCGCCGGCCACCGTAGCTTCTTGATCGGGCTGGTTGTGCCCGACTTGATGCAAACCTTCTTCGCGGAGGTCGCCAACGGTGTCGACCGCAAGGTTGGACCGTTAGGATTTCAGTTAGCGATCTGCAGCTCGGGTGGCAACGTGGAGACAGAATTACGCCAGATCAAACTCCTGCTGGCGCGCAAGGTTGACGGCCTGCTTATCGCCTCCGCGGCGCCGCACGCGAGCCCGTCGATGGTCGAATTGCTGGGGGGGCACGGAGCGCCTTACGTGCTCGTCGATCGCATGATTCCGAATGTGAAGGCCAACTATGTCGGCGTGAAGGACGACAAAGCTGGTTCTTTGGCCACAGAGCATCTCATCGAGCAGGGCTGCACCCGCATCGCCCACCTTAGCGGGCCCATGGTGTCCACAGGAAGGGGAAGACTGCGCGGCTACCATCGGGCCTTGGCGAAACACAGACTGAAGGTTCCGCCCGAGTATGTCATCAGCGGGGGACATCAGATCAGTACCGGGTATGCTGCCATGCAGCGCCTGCTACAAATAAACCCTCAACCCGATGGGGTCTTCTGTTACAACGATCCGGTCGCCGCCGGCGCCATGAAGGCCATCCTGGAAGCTGGCCTGGACGTACCCGGGGACATTGCCATTGTGGGTGCGGGTGACCTCCGTTACTCTGACATGCTGCGCGTACCGCTTTCGACTATTAACTATAGCACCTCACAGATCGGCGAAAGCTCAGCAGAACTGCTGCTCGAGTGCATAGAATCCAAAACGCCCCTACCGCCGAAGCGCATATTGTTCCCGCCGCGGCTGGTAGTGCGGGAGTCCAGCCTGCGTCGCCGAACATCCTCCGTGCGTTAGGCAGAGGCCGTATGTTGCGAGCTCCCATGCGTCGTGCCTCCCGAGGGCATGAAGCAACTCTGCACATACCGGAACGGGTCAGTTCTCTTCGTCAATGTCTCGTTCCCGGACATATCGTCCCCCTCCCAATGGATTCCTTCGGGCACCCTATGGCAAGCAAGGTGCTAGGGAACAATAGGAACAGCGTCAAATAGAACGCGTATGAAGGCGCGACCTTCATATCTAATCCGGACCCTGTAGGGAGGGATTTCCATTATGAATCGGCGCAATTTTCTGAAAAACAGTGGAGTGTTGGCCACGGCTTGGGCATCGGGAGCGGGTTTTGGCCCCATCCTCATGCCCCTGCGACTGTCTGCCTCTGAAGGCGACATTGAGGACGATAACCCCAACCTTGCGGACGCCAGAATGGGGGCTACGCCCCGCGCCTCCTCGGTCAGCAAATTGTCACCTTTTAGCTTCGTGCCGACCAGGGTGTTTGGCGACAACTTGAACACCAATTGGGAAACCGATACGGAGACCCGCGGGGCTTGGCTGGAAGTCAATTACCCGGAAGAGAAAACCGTGGGTGAGATCTGGCTGCTGGCCAAACCCCTCCCTTATGACATCATATTTGACCCGTACACGCGCGGGGGTAAGATGCAGACCCCTCGCAGGGTGACATGCTCGCTGGGCGGGGGCGCCTCCGTCAGTGCCGAACTTGACCAGTCCCGAAACTTTCGGATCATCACCTTCCCTCAGCCCCAAAAGACAAAATCCGTTCGCATCACGATCGACGAAATATGGCCGGAAGCCGGCGGTGATGGAACCGGCATAGGCAAGGTGCGAATCTATGCGCGGCCGCACGTCCGTACCTTCGATCTCTCTGTCTACACCATGTATGACGTCCATGACGGAATCCCCGTGCAATCCGCAACCCTCGCGGTGATCAACCCGGGCGCGGAGGTTCGTGACGCCCGATTACAAATTTCGCGCGAAGGGAGAATCCTGACAACCATTCCGCTCGAAACCCTGCCGGCGCAATCCGTGCTTCGTCAAAACATCTGGATTCCCTCCCCTTATGAGGACCAAAATTTCGAGTTCAACATTCGCGATAGCCAGTCCGCGTTCAACGCCACCCGGAACTTGAAAGTGCCGGCCTATCATTCCTACTTTGATGGCGGGACGTTCGATCTCCTGGCCACGAATCACAACGACCTCGGGTGGCTCGACACGCAAAAGGTCACTGCGGATTATCGTTCGGCGGAGTTGATCCTGCCGGCGATGGAAATCATGAAGAAGTACCCGGATTTCCGCTACTCGATGGAATCGGTCGTCTACCTCACCGAGTTCCTGGAGCGGCACCCGGAAAGAAGAGAGGAGATGGCGCAGTTAATGCGCGAACGGAAATTCGTGTGGGGAGCGAGCTACGTTCAGAACCTGGAAGTACACGTCGGCCCGGAGAAATTGGTGCGCCAGTTCTACCTGGGGCGGCGCTGGTTGAGAAAAAACTTCCCCGGCTGCGACACCATTCACTACTGCAAAACCGACCCGCCGACCATGACCTGGCAGATGCCGCAGATCCTCAGCAAGGCGGGCGTGAAGTACGTGCTGCAAGGGCGCTTCCCTTGGGGTTTTTATGATTGGGAGGCTCCGGACGGATCACGGGTTTTTGTATTTGCCATCCGCTACGCCGGCCCGCTGGTCAATCCCAAGGGCAACGACGGATGGTTGCAATATGCCGCCGAGCGCGAGGATTATTATGGGTCCCACAAACTTCCACCTCAAATGATCTTTGATTTCAACTCAGATTACATCCCCCCACCGGTTTCTTTCCCACCTTACGTGCATGAGCAGAACGCGGCGATGAAGCGTTTTGCGGAAGCGTGGAACAAGCACTATCGAGGACAGCCCAGCCGGCAGATCAAGCCTCCGCTCATCCGGTTTGTGGAGGCGGAAGGGACGCTGGAGGAGTTCACGCGTAAGGAACCCAACATCACCACCGTCAAAGGAGATTGGCCCTTGAATTGGGCGTACTATGACGAGCCAGGTCACCGCACCGGGCTCGTGGCGGGCCGCGAGGGTCACAACCGCCTTTTGGCGGCGGAGAGATTGTTTGCAGGCTTGATGCAGAAAAACAAGTCCGTGGCGTATCCCACGAAGACTTTCGATGATGCCTGGAAGGCGAACTGTTGGCCGGACCATGGCTGGGGTGGGAACAAGGGAACCGAGACCGACCGCGTCTACGTTGAGTCGTACCTGAAGTCGCGCGATTTGGCGGATAAGCTGCTCTCGAGCGCGTCCGATCACTTGGCGCGGAGTGTTCCAAGAGAGGCTGCTGAACTTGCCACCGTGGTCGTCTACAACCCGCTTTCCTGGCGGCGAACGGACGTGGTGCGATGCCGGGTGGAAAAACCCGCCGGCTGGAAATCATTCCGTCTGCGCGATTCCGCCGGAACGGAGATTTCCTTTCAGCTCGCGACTGGCGCCCGGGGCGAAGCGGACGCGGAAATCACCTTCGTCGCCAGCAACGTGCCCTCCGTAGGTTACAAGACTTATCACCTGGAGGGGACGGATTCGCCGGTCCCGGCGGTGGAGGCCATCGCCGATAACACCCTGGAAAACGATACGTTGCGCGCCGTCATCGGCGCCGGCGGCCTCACCAGTCTCTGTGATAAGCGTCTGAACCAGGAGATGCTGATAACCGACAAGTTCTTTGGGGGTGAAGTGTTGCAGTTCACGGCCCCGGGCTACGGCTGGGATGATCCCGAGAACGTCACCACCGAGGACTTCGATAAGACCAGCCATCACGACTTCCGCGCCGTGAGCTCGGTGCGGGGGCCGGTTTTCGCTGCCGCCGCGTATGAGGCGCAGTTCGCGCACTTCCGCTTGCAGCAAACGTTCCGTCTTTATCCGGCACTTGACCGCGTGGAAATGGACCTGGACATCCGCAACTGGGATGGCCCCCAGGCGCGCGAGTTGCGTGTGGCGTTTCCGGTCAACTTACCACAGGATTTTCGGCTGAGCTACGAGGTCCCCTTCGGCACAGTGGAGATGGGGAAGGATGAAATCGACTTCTCCCTCCTGCCGCCACGGGTTCGTTGCCAGTTTTCTTCCCGGGTCTATGGTGGGGACTGGCCGCTGCCCTTCCGCGAGGCCATCAACTGGATTGACGCTTCTTCCGACCGTTATCAGAAGTTCGGCTGCCTGGCCGCTTCCAACTGTACCGTCCATCTTTTCGCGGACCAGACAGACAAGCCGGTGGCGTATCCGGTGCTCCAGCACGTGCTGCTCTCCACGCGCAAGAGCCAGGCTTGGGACCCCGACTACTGGTTTACCCAGGAGGGGAACCATAGCTTTCGGATGGCGCTGTACCCCCACAGCGGCGGATGGCGCGAGCGCTATCGCGACGGCATCGCCTTCAACTTTCCCCTTCTGGCCTTTGTGGCATCAGGGAAATCCGGCGAAGGGAAATCCCTGCCGCCCTCGGGAGAATTCCTGCGCCTCGAACCGGACAACCTCATCATGACCACCCTGAAGAAGAGTGAAGACGACGATTCCCTGGCCTTGCGATTCTATGAAGCCGAGGGCCGATTCACTCGCGCCCGCGTGCGCCTGGCGCAGCCTGTTCAGAAGGCGTGGCTGACCAACCTGATTGAGGAGGAGCCCAAACCCATCGCGATCGACCGCCAGGGCGTCCTGGAGCTCGATATCAAGCCTTGGGAAATCGTGACCCTGAGACTTGCTGTGTGAATCGCTGCTATTTTACTTCCAGGGTGTCCTTGTCCGGTAGATGCGGAAACGGGGTGTGGGGCTCCGTCTGATACCAATAGGCCACGGAGGCAATATCGTCCTGAAGCGGCAGGTAACGCCCATCGGGGCGCCAGCCGAGCGCCTGGATGGTGACCTTCAGGTCCTTCTCGAAGCGTACGGGATCCTGAATGTGCCACCGGTACAGGCCAAAGCGCTCCTGGGACTGCCACAGGCCGTCGGGGCGAATGACTTGTGCCAATCCGGCATAAGGCGTGTTGTATTCCTGGTATTGATGCGTAGTGCGATTTTCAAACCCGAAGCCCCCGCAAAAATAATCCTCCGCCCCCGTGCCGCAGATGGTCGGAAATTTTCCGTCGCCATCGATAAAGAACTTGATTTCGCCCTCTCCCCACCAGCCGTTGCTGTGAGTTCCCCAAGCCATGTAGGTGCCCACATACTGGCCCCAGCCTTTGATGCCGTCCAGAATGACATAGTCGGACTTGTAGGGCAGCGGGTTGGTGCGCCGGAATTGCGCGTGAAAATATCCGGTCTGCGCGGGGACCTCCGTCAGCGTGTAATCAATCTGATAAGTGAGCCGCACCGGCTTCTCATCAAGGTTTTCCATGGTGATCTTGGCGGACTTTCGAAAGGGCATTTGCCAAAAGGAGTTAAAGGAATTCGAGGGGTTCACGCACACGGGCAAGGAATTGACCGGCGCATAGGTTCCCCAGCCGTTGGCAAAGAAATCGCCCACGGGAACTTCCACCGAAGGTTCGCTTTCACCATCCCAATACATGCGCAGAATGGAAAAACGCCAAGTGCCCCGGGGCGCCATCCGAATGTGCTGGATGGCTCCGGGCCCCTGAATATCCGCCAAAGTGAAGACTTGCTGGGGTTGGATTTCAATGGAAGGCGAGACCTTCCACCCCTGGCCGAGGTCGCGCGCCGCTCGCGCGTTGGTCCCCTCCGTCGCCATACCGCCCTTCCCCTTTTCGCCAGTGGGATTCTCGGCGGTGATGGAACGCGTCCTGGCATGGGAGAGCTGCGAAAGATTGCCCAGGTTCAAGCCCAGACCGTTAAATGCCGGCTCGGGGGCCTGCGCGTTCAACATGAGACTGGCCAGCATAAGTGAGCTGGGTAAAAACCCAAAGGTGCGCTTCATCGAAAATCCCTCCTGGATTTGTTTTGATAACCACTGCCCTGGCGACCCGGAATTGGAGAGGAAAGGGTACTGAAATCTCGGGGATAAGTCCACGTGGATGCGACGCACAAGCTGTGGTGGCGCCCCATTCTGTTCCGCCTGAAAATGGAGTGCACTGCCGTCATTCGGGCTACAATAGGCGAGCCACAGCGCGAGAGACCGTATACTTCACGATGAGGAGAAGAATGAAGAGCCGAAGAGACTTTATTAAGGACGGAGCCGCGATGATTGGGATGCTGCCCGTCGCGATCTCCTCGATGGTCCGCGCTGGTGAGTTGAGTCACCGGTGGGTGCGGGAGGGTGAGGGCGACGGTCCCGAACCTGAACCGCTCGCGGGCCCCAAAATTGAAGAGATCGAGGGCAGGATGGGCCCCGTGATCCAACTGCCTGATGGGAGATTTCTCGCCGTTTACCCGGAAGGACGGCGGACGAAGGAGTGGGACGACACCACGATTCCTGAGTACATGTTTGGCCGCTTTTCGCCCGACGGCCTGGGTGGTTGGAGTGAGCGCCAAGTATTGTTCGCTTTCCCACCGGGACCCGGGGCGGCGGGCATGGGCATCACCTCGGGGGGAGCGCTACCTATCACCACGCGCGACGGCGTGGTCCACCTTTTCGGATTGCGCTTCACGGATTGGCCGAAAGGCCCCAAACCCAAGGCCAGCGAGGTGGTGAAGGGGCATTGCCACCTCTGGCACACCACCTCGCGCGACAATGCCCAGACCTGGGAGCCCCTTCAGGAAATTGATTACGGCCACACCTACACCGGAGCGCTCAACTCGTCGATCCAACTGAAATCGGGCCGGATTCTGGTGGCGCTTTCCTACCACTCCCCCACTCGTTCCACAGGATTTTTTGTGAGCTACGTGGTTTTTTCCGACGATGGAGGAAACACCTGGAGGAATTGCCGGAGCGATGTGACCGTGGATTGCGGCGGGAAAGCGGGAGAGTCCGGCGCGTGTGAGCCGGTCCTGATGGAACTTGAAAAAGGCCGGGTCTGGATGATCATCCGGACGCAGACGGGCTTTCTCTTCGAGTCATTTTCCGAGGATGGAGGGGAAACCTGGAGTCAAGCCCGGCGCACGATTTTCCGCGCCTCCAACGCTCCCGCGGGCGTTATGCGTTTAAGGGACGGCCGACTAGTGCTGGCGTGGAACAACGAATTCGGCACACCTTTTCGAGATGGAATCAGCTACTCGCGGCAATCCCTGGTGTTGGCCATCCAGGACGGCGGGATGTGGAAGGGTTATCGCGAAGTCGCCACGTTCGGCCCGGGCGATAACCTCGATGGTTATGGCGGAATGCGTTATCCCTTTCTGGTGCAGACCCCCGATGACCGGATCCTGGTTGCGTATTCGGAAGATGGCCGGGCGAGGCGGAAGAAGCAGCAGTTTCGCGCGTTCGTCGATTACCGACTGGTGCGCGTCGATCCCCGCTGGCTGTTGGAAACGAACGCGCGGGAGGATTTCTCGCAAGGCCCGGCACGCCTGCAATTGGCGGCGACGAGCGGCGTCGAGATTCTGCCGGACCCGGAAGGCAAACCGGCGCTAAGGATCACTAAACCGCGCGCCGACATGCCCAGCGGATTCTGCTGGAATTTTCCCTCTGGGAAAATAGGCAGCGTAAAGATTAGCCTGCGCACTCAGGCCGGGTTTGCAGGAGTTTACTTCGCCCTCGCGGAAACCTTCCTGACGCCTTCCAATAATGGCGGCGGTCACTTCCGCGGGATGATCGACACGGATGGAAAGGTGAAGGCACAATACGTTTGCGGGCTTCCCTATGAGGATTCCAGCACAGTGCAGTGGGGAGTGGATGAGGACCGCAAATTCCAGTTGGAACCAGGCGAAGTTCACGAACTCATATTGGAGTGGAACTGCGACGACAATGTGGGCGCCATCAAGCTGGACGGCCATTACACGATGAATCTGGCCGGGTTGGAAATGGCGCGAGGGATTTGCTACCTCCGCCTCTTTTCTGCCGCCGCCGAAACCGACATGTATGGCCTTTGGGTGCTCAGCCTGGAAAGCCTGGCGCATTGATGTGGCACGGCCATCCTGACCGTGGCTGGAGTTTATACATTTTCTCCGGCGTAAACCCATCGGCGCCGGGCGGAGGTCACCCCGCGGCGGGGTGGAAAGGCAAATCCCGGCGCTTTCTCTAACAAGCACCCCCCACATGACTCGCAAGTGGCAAGCGATGCCGCGCACAATGGTGGTTTGGGCGTTACGCGTCAAAGTGCTCGGCGTGGCTGCGCCATCGGCGATTACTGAACGCTTGGCGACTAAGCAGGAGCTTTTTTTCCTTGGATCCTCAGTACGGTTGGCGCTCAGTGTGCCACGATGCTTATTTTCGAAGTTTGTTGCGCAACGCGGCCATGCGCTGCGTGATTGATCCGTGCAGCGCAGACTTGTCATTGCTGGAATGCACGACTGACGGCCACTGCATGGTAGGTACCTGGTCCAGCGGCTCGGGGAGTTTTAGTACTGTCAAGCCCGAGGCCGAGACAGCGTAAATGATTTGGCCCGTTGGATCGAGGGCAACCATTGGGGACACAGCTCCTTCCGGGTAGACAATGACGTGGAGTTCTTCCGGTGTCATCAGGCGCGCGCGCAGCGTGCCCAGAGTAGCGTCCCAAATCTCAATTGAATCGCCTAGAGGGACTACCAGGACTTTGCCCCCTGGACTGAACGTAGCGCCTATCACGCCGACGTCATCGGGAGGACTGAAGTCCGGATAGATATTGGTATTCAGATAGCGAAGGTTCGAATCAAAGAAACCGACGGCAGAACCGGCCGCATACGGGGGCGCGTTGACGGCGGCCAATTGGGTGCCATCCGGCGAAACAGCAAGGTCAGACCAAAAGAGATAGCCGTACCTGTCAGTCTGAACCGCAAAGGTCGACGGGTCGATAGAAAAGACTTGACCGCTGCTGACATTGAGCTGTGCGCCATAGATATAAGATCCATCCGCAGAGGCCCTGATAACTCCCGGGTCAAAATCCTCAGAAAGCGATGTGAAAGTGGAGGTGGAGATATCGAATGCCAGGGACGGAAAGCCGGCCATCAGCACCTTATTGGAATTCGTAATGGCGATCGACGACGCAGACCCAATCGAAATACTCGTGTCAGTGAACACGGAGGCCTTTGAACTGTTGTCTGGATTCATCACGATCAGCTGAGGAAATGGCCCCCCCAAGGGGTTCGGGGCCCCTCCCGCAATGACCAGCTTCGAGCCGTCCGGACTTAATGCCATCGTGTTGAAAGCCCCCGTTGCTGTCTTAGGGAAGGGCAGTGGAGATTGCCATTGCAATGTCGTGGGATTCAGCACATCGACTTCGGTGGCCTTCAGCGCGTAAAGCAGGTTGCGGTGGCTATCGTAGAGGATCTGCAGCAAGCCGCTGGCGGGTACAATGGTTGGCGCAGGGTAATAAGTGGCCACAGAGGGCAATGTTCCGGATCCCAGCGAGTTGGAGATTCCAACGTCGACGGATTCGCCGGGACTTCCGTCCGGAACGTAGAACCCTTCAACCTCAAGCGTGCCGAGCCCATAACCGGTAATCGCCGTGGGGTTGGTCACTGCCTCACCCCCGACAGTCACTGACGGTGCTGCTCCCTGGCTCGTTGCAAAAAAACCATAGCCGAACAGATACGACGGCGGATTGCCCGTGGGCGGCAAGAGGTTCGCACTAAAGCCGACAGGATCGACCCCGTACGATACCCCGTCCGCCACGACGGAAATGTTTCCTGCGCTGTCGATGCATTCAATGTCCGCCGGCCCCAAAACGGCAGAAGCAGGAATGGTGATGTCTGTCAATGCCCCATTGCTGACCAATTGTGCTGTTTGCCCACCGACATACACCCGCATGTTTGTGAGCTGATTCAGCCATTGCACTTGTTGAGATTGGTTCAACGGCAAGACAGCGTTCAGATTCGGGCAATTGGATCCAGGAAAGGGGGCCAATGCCGGATTGGGAATAGGGGATTGCGACAGTTGTACCACGCGCAGACCGCCATTGATCGCGAAGTAGGCCCGGCCTTCCGCGTCGGTTGTAAGCATTCTCTCCAGGTTATCGTCATCGGGGAGAACCGTCGCCGAGACATAACCCAGCGCATTGTAATTGGTCGCGTCGATTTCCTCGAGCGACAACGGGAATGGGTATTCAAGGTATAACTTGCTCCCGTTGGCGTTGAATTGAATGGCGGATCGGGAAGTCGGGAACGCACGAGGAATAGAAGTGGTGCCAAGTACGGTGAACGAGCGATTGAGGAATGTCACCTGTTCGGCAGATGCGACGGCGATCACGGAGCCATTCGCATTCATGGCATAACCGCGAATGCCGTATTCATCTTGTGGCGGGTTGACTGTCGACACGGGGACCGTCGTGAGGCTGGAAGAATCGGAGCTGTACAAATAAAACTGGTCGGCGGCGAAGACCGCCCACTTGTGGTCGGCGCTGCGGGCGAGACTATCCACTTCAAAGATGTTGGCGTTCTGGGCCGTCGGTTCGAGTTGAGTGAAGGTGTTCGTGCTGGAATTCCACTCGAAGAGATATTGGCCGGCCTCCACTATATCGTCGGAATCGATTCCCTGTTCCAAGCCGATTATGAGGACATTGCCGTTGGCCAGGGCCACCACGTTAGGAAAGAACAAACCAAAAAAGTAGTTCCCTAAGGCGGCGTAAGGATGCGGCGTAACGGCGAACGTGTCTTCATCGACGGTGAGGATCTCCTGCGCCTGCGTACCAAGTACCAACGTTTTTCCGTCGGCCATCTGATCGATTCCCCAGGGCTGAGGAACCGGAACTCTGGCCTTGATGGAGAAGTCCAGGCCGGAGATTACGTCGAGCTCGTTCCGGCCGGGATTTGTGGCGAAAAGGAGTTGGCGAGTCTCATCGTAGAAGCCGTGCGCCAGCGTTCCGTCAATGGCATGGAAAGGATCTGGAACTGCGACAAACATCACGGTGAGCTGAAGTGATGCGCTCGCCGTGAACGTCCCTGAGGCGCCGTTCACGCTCACGATTTGCTGTCCAACCCCCGCAGTACTAGAAGCGGAGAGTTCGAAGCTCGCGTCGTTTCCGGATGTAATTGATAGAGACGCTGGCGAAACCGTAACTCCAGTGGGTAAACCTGAAACGGTGACTGTTACCGAGCCGGTAAAGCCATTTTGCCCCGTCACCGAAACCTGCACCGGCTGTTCCGTGCCCCCCTGCAACATGGTGACACTGGAAGGAGACAGCGAGAGGGTGAAGCTAGGAGAGGGCGGCGGGGAAGGAGTCGGACCCCCGCCACCGCTACCGGCAGAGCCTCCGCCACAGCCTGTGAACAACAACACAAGAAGACCGGAACCCGCAATATACAGAAGCTTTTTCTTCTGTACCCTGGGGCTCCTTATCGTTATCCGCAGCGTGGCCGAGGCAACGTCTTCAAAAAGGTGCTGCACGTGTTGATTCTCGAAAATGCCAGCCTGGACAGTCGCGGGGCTAAACAATGGAACGCGGGGCTCAATGGCCTTCCATTCGCCGCGCTTGCCCTGGCGTCAAGGCCAACTGCGAGCACCCCTGCCTAGAACTGCACCATTGCCTGGCGGCGATCACTCCAGATGGCTCATACTACTATATCACCCTTGGTCAACACATATCAAGTTATATTATTATATATGGACATGATGTCTGTTTAGTAGTCCGCGGACAGACCTATTGTCACCGTCTGCGGAGCGATGAAGCTGAGCGTTTGGTACGGATCACCGTCAACCGCGTAGGATTTACAAATCCACTTGGCTGGTTCGCCTACACGTACCCATGGCATCTGCTGCCAATGCTGAGGGTCGGACTGGGGAAGCACTCTCAGAATGTAGAAACTCCAGGCGCGGCTTTCCTGGCCGTGGCCAACATGGGCAGGATTCCCGTGCCACGGCAGTCGCCAATAGCTGCCCAACTGGCATATGGGATTATATGAGTAGGTAGCTCAGTGTCAAAAGCCCGTTACAGCCCTGACGATGCGCCGATAGGAATTCGATCTTGCCATCGTCGGCTCAAAAACTTGAAATGCCCTGCCGAACGACCCACGGAGGAGCGGTTCGCGAACCGCCCCAGTCACCAATCACCCGTGTTATAGTAGGGGCGGGCGGAACGCGTCACGACAATGTGTCTGCCTGCTCGCACAACAAGACCCACGCCCCTCGCTTTCAGCACGCACGCAATTTCCTAACCATGTGTAATACTCCCACTCTTACGGAGGATAGAAAATGAATCCCTCATGGGCAGAACTTGTTTCAGCACTCGCGGCCAGGGACCCGATGAAAGGTCAATCTCCAAGCGACACGCCGGCCGCACGCATCGAGCGAAAGACTTGCACGGCCCGAGACGGCGTCACCATCGTGTACTCCGCGTCTGGGTCAGGGCCAGTGGGCCTGGTCTTTATTCATGGAGGTCTTGCCAATCGCGCCTTCTGGGACGGCGAACTCAAGGCTTTTGCCGCTCATTACCGGGTTATCGCCCCTGACCTCCCGGGACATGGGGAGTCGGGAACCAACCGCGAGAAATGGGGACTACCGGAATTCGGAGCCGATGTCCGAAACGTTGTCGAGGCTGAGCATCTCGGAAAGGTCGTCCTGTTTGGCAACTCACTCGGTGGCCCCGTAGCCATCGAGGCGGCCTTGCTCCTTCCCGGGAAGGTGCTGGGAGTTGTGGGAGTGGATACATTTAACAGGCTCCTCGGCCCCATGGCGCTCGAGCATGTCCAAAAACGGGCGGATGCCTTCCGCTCTGATTACGCCGGCAGCCTGAATCAAATGGTCAAAATGCTTTTCCATGCGGACGCCGACCCCGCGCTGATCGCCGATGCCGAGCGGCGTATGGCTCACATCTCCCCCGACGCGGCATACAGAATTTTCCTGTCCCTGAGCGGTTATGACACGTGCGCCTCAGCCCGTCGCCTGACCGTCCCCCTCCGCGCCATCAACGGCGACCTCTACCCCACGGACATTCAGAGCGTACGGGAAACTAGGGCCGATTTTGACACTGTGATCATGAAGCACATGGGCCACTACCCCATGCTGGAAAGACCTGGGGAGTTCGACTCCCTCGTGGGCGCAGCCGTCAAAAGCCTTATGTCCGACAGTACGGATTAGGAACCCGAGGTCTCTAATGAAAAAGATCGGCATTGTACTGCTCATGATTCTCACTCTACGTGCGGCCCAGGCCATGCCTCCTCACCGGGTGGAGGGATGCTCTGTCTCGTCCATCCGGGCCGGCGTCGTTACGCTGCGGTGCCGGAACAAGGCCCAAGTGCGATTGCAAGCTCTGACTCCCACCATGCTTCGAGTGCGCGTTTCCACCGACGGTCAGTTCCCCGAGTCTCTCCCCGAGCACTGGGGATTCGTAAATGACCAGTGGCCGGCATTCCCCATCAAAACAAAAACCACGGCGGAAGCCGTGTGGATCGAGACGCCGAGCGTGAAAATTCGGGCCGACCTTAAGCAGTTTGGCCTGACAATTAAAGATGGCGCGGGGCATGACGTCTTCACGCAAACCGAATTGGATTACGGCGATACGCACGCGCTGCGGATGGAAATGGGCGCGCACGAACACTTCTACGGCCTGGGCTTTCAAAGGGTCGCCCTGGAAGTGCGCGGGCACAAACTGGATTGGTGGCGGGAGATGCGGTGGAAGGAGGCGACCGTTCCCTTTTTCATGAGCACGCGTGGCTACGGGTTCTATTCCAACAACACGTGGCGGCACACGTTCGATTTCACCGGCAACGACGCGAGTTACTCGGTCTCTGCCCTCGGCGGCGAGCCGGATTATTACGTGATCTACGGCCCGAATTTTAAGACCATCCTGAACCATTACACCGACCTGACCGGAAAACCCCTCCTCGCGCCCCGATGGGCCTTGGGCATCGGCTATGAGGCACGGTACCTAGATGAGCAGAAGGATGTGCTGTCCATCGCTGAGGGATTTCGCCGCGAAGACATTCCCATCGACTGGATAGGCCTGGAGCCCGGGTGGGAAGACGCTCCTTACTCCATGACCTGGGTGTGGAGTTCCAAGCGCTTCCCTGATCCCGGCGGGATGATCAAATCGCTCGCCGCGATGGGAATCAAGATGGGCCTGTGGGAATCGGGGAAGGCGCCCATGACCGGTTACACGGACCCGGAGCTGCGCAAGAAATGGTATGACCCAAGAGTTCAAGGGGCCATCGATAAAGGAATCAAGTTCTTCAAGCAGGATGATCCGTACCCGCGGATGATCCAGAGCACGGAATGGCTACCGCCGGAATTGAACTCGGGACTGCGGGGTTCCGGCGCACTCTCGACCGGCGAGATGACGAATGTGACGAATTCGCTGTACAGCCAGACAGTCATGCAGGAGTACACACGCGTAACGGGCGAACGCGCCATGATCATGTTCAACGGCTACGGCTCGTCGATCGCCTCGCAGCGTTGGCCGTTCACCTGGGAGGCCGACTTCCCGCTCGGCGGAGGGGCGCTGAACGCGAGCCTTTCGGGACATTCGCTCGTCAGCACGCGCGACCGCAATGAAGTGCCCGATGGAATTCATGTTGGGTACCTGGCTCCGTTCTCGTATCTGGAGTCATGGGCGTACTACAAAGAGCCTTGGTTTTATTCGCAAGACCTGCTGGACATGAACCGCTTCTACGTAAAGCTCCGATACCGGTTGCTGCCCTACTTGTACTCATCGGTTCACCAATCCGCGGAGTCAGGGCTTCCGGTAATGCGGCCGATGGTTCTGGAGTACCAGGACGATCCACAGGCGCAACAAGTGCAGTCGCAGTTTCTGCTGGGAGACTGGCTGCTGGTGGGCTCGGCGCGCCCCACCCTGGTCAGCGGCGCGGAGACGTCTCAAATGGGCGTTGGTGCGCAGGTAACGGACACTCATGCGAAAGTGTACCTGCCCAAAGGGAGTTGGTACGACTTCTGGACAGGCCGGCGCCGGGAAAGCCGGGGCGAGTGGCACACGGCGGAATGGCCTCCCTATGCAGGTGGACCGCTCCTGGTGAAAGGCGGCGCGATCATCCCCATGGGACCGGTTACCGCATTCGTGGATCAGGAACCTCTAGAGGTAATCCGGCTGGACATCTATCCGGCGGGTGAGTCGCAGTTCGAAGTGTATGAGGACGACGGCCGGACATATGAATATCAGAAGGGCGCCTTCGCCACTACCAAAGTGAAGGTCAACGAAAGCCGTGAGGCCGTGGTTGTTGAGGTTGGGGCGAGGCGAGGCTCGTACCATGGAATGCCGAAGCGGCGAGCGTACCTGATGAGCGTTCACATTGCGCTGCGGCCCGTTGCCGTATTGCGGCGCGGGCAAGTGCTCCAGGAGCACGCGTCACTCGAAGCTTTGGTGGGAAACTCTGGCCTGTGCGGTTGGTACTACGACGAGCAGAAACACATCGTCTGGATCAAGGCGATGCCGGGGTGGCGCTATGGGGCCGACAGTCGCGGCCCGCAGAACGACCCCGAGCAGGACACGGCTTACTGGGATGAAGGGGCGGCCGGGGAGAATGCCGGCTACCCGATACGGGTCGCGCTCCCGCAAATCGTGGTGACAACACAGGGAGCGGCGTTGGCGGCAGGAGACCGCACTCAGGTGCGCGCGGCCATTGCCGATCCGCGCAGTGGTGAGGTCGACCAGCGTTCGGGAATCCCAGTGAGATTCACCGTGGCCGGGCCGGCGTCATTCGGGGGCAAGGCCCCCACAGTCATGAGTAAAGACGGGATCGCTGAAATCGAATTGCTGGCGGGCATGACGGCGGGGAAAGTCACAGTGAGCGCGAGCGCAACGAATATGGCGGGGAGCGAAGCCACGCTGCGCGTCTACGGACCGCCGGCGCGATTGAAGCTCGAACTTCCACAGGCGCAGATTCTGGCCGATGGCCGAAGCAGCGCTGCCGTGCGAGTTACGCTGCTCGACGCCGCGGGACAGAGGGTGATGAACGCGGCGCAAGCGGTGCAACTCAGCCTCGAGGGCGAAGGGACTCTGGACTGTGGGGCCGCGCCCTGTTCGATTTCATCGCAGGAAGGGGCGGTGGAAACGAAGGTGACTTCAACAAATGTTCCAGGCCGAGTCCGGATTCACGCCCGCGCCGAAGGCCTCGAATCTGCCGAGGCGGCGCTCGATACGGTGCGCGGAAAGTTTCGGCTGCAAGCGAGCCCGCCGGAGAGGATCAAACTTGTCTCCAACGGGTCGTGGCTGAAATACCGCGTGAACATCTACGCCAGCATCGAGGCCGATGGGAAAATCATCCGCAACGCCACCAACACCGTACATCTGCACATCACCGGACCGGCAGGATCCACGCCACCGGCGGATCGGGAAGTGAAGGCGATAAACGGCATTGCCACATTCAGTGACATCGGGTTCGAGCCGCCGGCGAATTACGTTTTCCACATCAGCAGCGACGGCGTGGAGCCCGCCGATATCCCCATTTACTGAGGCGGCCGGACCATTCTTCCCCGTCCGCATTCTGAAGCAGAATTTCAGGCCGCGGAAAATTTGATGGTCTGCTTCAGCGGGGTGAAACCGGTCATGTAAACGCTAAGTCCCTCCAGCCTCGGTTGGGCGTGGTGGATTTGCGTCCAGTTGTGGCGGCGGAAGCCCGGACCAATTCGCACCCGGCTGCCGACAAGTTCGTAAGTCGCGAAGCCCTCGCCAAGAATATAGGCGTTGGGCACATCCGCAACCGCACTTAACGCATCGCCGGAGAGCTTCCCGCCCGGCCGGAGGGTGATTTCCACAGCCACCGGGACTTCATTCGTTCCGGAAAAATCAAAGGTAAGTTCGCAGCCACCGGCGGTCTCGCGGATTTCCACGCTTGCATGTAATTGGGAGAAATTGCTGTGGGCGCGCAGGGAACGGGGCGTCAAGGCCCAATTCCCGTCGGGACGGCGGTCCTCGGGAGGCAAAGGCTGGTAGTAGAAGCCATCCAATTGTTGCTCCATCCGATATGCGCTTCCTTCCTGCCGCAGCGGGCCAACAAACTGCCCGATTCCAAAATAGGCGCTGGCCATGCGCACGGCCTCGACAACTGCGCCGCCGTTACGAAACGAGAAAAACCGAAAGTCATCACCCAGAATTGTGGCGCTGCGTTCGCCGCGCCGAATATGAACGAAAGAAGAGTGCGGGTAGTACTTTTCGTAGTCGGTGGGAATCGGCTGGCGAGGCGGAAGCTCCTGGCGAAGCTCGGGAATCTCCATGAAATCGATCAAGTATCCGCCCATGATGGGCAGATGGTTGCGCTCAATGTAGTTGGCGACGCTGGCGAATCGTCCGTCACGGTCGTGGTAGGCCATGAAGCGGTAACAGCGGTAATAGCGCAAGATGGAGATCGGCTGGAAGCGGTCCTGGCGGTGGGAGATATCGGTCGCGATCTCGTCGTTGGGGTGAAGGAAATAGAGCATCGTCTCCAGGTTCTTCCGCACCGCATCGAAGAGGTCGGGACGGTTGAGCATCCGGCCAAGGATCACAAAAGCCTCGTCGCTCACCATGTTGTACCCTCCCGTGCTGTGCTCAGTAAATTGGCCTTCCGAGTCCAGGTCGAGCCCTTCGGCCAACCACTGATCGATGCGCGCGAGGTAACGAGGGTCAGGAAACAGATGGTGGCAGCGAGCCAAAGCCGCCGAGACATCCCATCGATGGTTGGGGGTGTGAATGCCTCCGGTAATCAACGCCTCGCCCGCCCGCCGGAGAAAGGTTTCCAACTTTTCTTGCACACGGCCGGTGTTGGGATCCTTGCGAGCCCGCAAGACCTCAGCCGCCGGTCCAAGCATCTGCACAACGAAACCCGTGTCCGGCGGAGAAGCAAAGTTCGTGCTATACAAATCAATAGTCCCGTCAGGATGCTGCGCGCGAAGCAGATAATCCGCCGCGCGCTCCATCCGTTCGAGCAGTTCGGCGCGGTGATAGTGACCGGACTCCGGAGCCAGATACCCGGCGGTCATAGTGGAAAAATTGCCGGCGGATATTCCCACCGCGGGGATTCCATGCTCATCGAGCCAGCCTCCGTTTGCTTGTTGCTTCGGAAGCTTTTTTTCAATACCGCGGTCAGCGCTCTTCACCAGATCAGGATAAATATCGTCCGGAAGCGTTGGTTCCTCCGCGGCGCCAAATCGCCAGGCCGCCGTCGTGCTCAAAACACCCAGAAACTCTCTTCGGTCCATAAGCAAACAACGGCGCCCGTGAGGCGCCACCTCCCGAGAAAAAGTCAAAATTGCACGAGGACTCAAACGCCGGGCAACCTCCCTGGCGTCGCACGATTGTGCGAGGCCCTCCGGCCGCGGACATCAGCGGTTTCGTAAGTTGCACGGAAGTATAACCTTCCACTCCCGCGAAGGCAAATTTCGTTCATCCCTCCGGATTTCTTCTTGACAAAACCCAGTACCGGATTCAGATTGCCTGCGGGCATCGTAAAACGTTGTGCTTAGCATACGCGGCAATGAAGTGAATCGGCTTTTGCGCCAGCACGTAAATTGGATCAAGAGCCCTCATCAGGTGCAGCGTGCGGAGCCCCGTTCAGCGCGCTCGCAATTCGAATCAAACTGACCGCGGAGCTGGAATGAATCGGCGTGATTTTCTTGCAACCTCGATGTTTTTCCTGGCCCCCCCGCGCGAGCGCGTTTCGCGCGAGGTCTTTTTTCGTTCGCCGGGAAAAGGCACGGCCGTGCTTGGGTACGCCTATTACACGCAAGCCACCGGGGGCGCCCTGATCTCCATCGAAGAGCGCTGGAGCCGATCCGATACCATTGACATTGCTTACTTTCGATACTCCCCGGACAACGGCCGCACGTGGAGTGCTCCCACCGAAAAGCAGACCGGCGAAAAACGCCCGGAGGGCATGTTGCGGCGGCATTTGCGCGGCGGTTATGTGGATCCCAAAACGGGGCAGTATATCCTGCTTTGGGATGAGGGCATCCTGCCCACCGACGATCCGATTGAAGGAATGCGCCAGTGGAACATCTACTACTCCGTGGACGGCAAAGGCACCTACCAGCTTATTCAGCACGGCAAGGAGTTCAGCGCGAGCCATCCGCTGCCGGGCATCTACACCGGCAAGAACTGCGTGATGCTGGGCGACGTCCCCTGCCTGCCCATCACTCTCAAGGACGGGACAATTCTGCTGCCCGTCGAAACCACACCGCTCGGCCCCGATGGCAAGCTTTACAATCCCACCGGCGGCTACACTTACACCGATGTGGCGGTGGTGCACGGCCGATGGAAGGGAGAACAACTGGAATGGAAAATGGCTGACCCCATCAAGGGCGATCCCGAAAGATGCACCCGCGGAATGGACGAGGCGACGATTGAAACGCTGGCCGACGGCCGCTTGATTCTGGTCATGCGCGGATCCAACGCCAGGAAAACATCCCTGCCGGGTTACCGCTGGGTGTCTTATTCCAGTGACGGCGGCTGGCATTGGACTAAACCGGCTCCGTGGACCTATTCTCATGGCGAGCCCTTCTATTCTCCCAGCTCCTGCTCGCAGCTCCTGCGTCACTCAAATGGAAAGCTTTATTGGCTGGGAAATATTAGCCCAACGAACCCACAAGGGAATCGGCCGCGATATCCATTCTTTGTGGGCGAGGTGGATCAGGATTCCGGACTGCTGATCCGTGAGAGCTTGATCAAGGTGGATGATCGGCAGCCCGGGGAGAGCGAAATCCTGACGCTGTCGAGCCCCTATGCCCGCGAAGATCGCCAGACAAAACAGATTGCGCTGCACATGACCCGCATGTTTGCCTTCCCCGACGGGTGGGTGGGCGACGCGTATCTGTACCATATCGATGTCTAGCGCGGCGACAGCACATCCTTGAGGCGCTCGGGGACAAGAGGATCGTACAAGGGCAACAGGTGATCCGCTTCGGATCGGATCCGGGCGTAGGCGCGCATGCACTCTTCCAGGCTTTCCATGATCCCCAGGGGAATCTGCTCCTCGACATTCTTATACTTGAAGAAACAGTCAGAAGCGATAATATTACCTGACTTGGTATTTATTGAATATGCCATAGAGGAGCGATGGTGGCAGCCCGTCCAGAAGGCGCGAATCCCGGGAAGAATTTCGTCTTCATCTTCGAGCAGGCGCAGTTTCTCCGGGGCCTCGATCTCCAGGTATTGCAGCACGTGGTCAGGAATGCGCAGCTTGCGCGGAATATGCATGGCGTATTTGGGGGCATGGAAATCTTCAATCCAGCCGCGCCGGGAAATGCAGACGGTGGCATTGGTAAAAAGCGGGATATTCCCCGTAGCATAGGCCTGAAGGGGAGTGATCAGGACATAGTCAACGTCAGAGGGCTTTATTCCCAGCCGCGCCAGGGCACTCGCAGGCCGCTCCGCCTCTTGCCGCACCATCTGCGACCGCGCATCGATCGCCTTCTTCCAGGCATCGTTGAGAGCGGTTATATCCGGGGGCGGGCCGGTATTGATGACGAGCGTCTTCCCCCCGCCGCGGATCACGACCATCCAAAAGTGCAAAGTCTCCCAGGTGTCCCAGGCGCTCATCCAATAAACCTCGGGACCCGGGACTTCACACTGGCCCATTTTGAGCAACTGAACCTCATACGTCATGCCAGCCTCCGAATCGGGTGATCGGGAGATCGGGTGATCCAGTGAACAGAAGAGCGGCCACGCCAATCACGCTTCTTGTCAATCCGACCACAGAACCACGCGATGACTTGATCTTTGTTCATCCGATCACCCGATCACCGGATCTCCCGATCCCTTCTATTTCGACCCCGCAAACTTGCTGGTCTTGCCCAGCCCCTCGGGACCCAGGCTCTGATAGCCACCGTCGATGGCGAGATCCGCTCCGCTGATGAACGAGGCATCGTCGCTGAAAAGGAAAAGGACCGGCCCTGCGCATTCCACGGACTCGCCGCAGCGTTCGAGCATGTGATACTGCCCCCAGACCGGCTCCCATGTGGCCCGGTCGCCGCCCGCGGCATTGTCCACTTCTCTTGTCCAGATCCAACCCGGGCTGACGCTGTTCACCCGGATGCCATAAGGGGCAAGATCAAGGGCCATACACTTGGTCAGGGTGTGCACGGCGCCCTTGGCGGTGTTGTAAGTCCACCGGTTCGGCTGGGCAATGAACGCCGAGATGCTCGACATATTCACGATGGCTCCCCCACCCTGCTCGCGCATGGGTCCCGCAACCAACGAACCCATCAAGGCAAAGGCCATGGGGCCCACCTGCCAAACGCGCTCCCAGTCGTCTCGCGACGCATCCAGGGCCTTGGCGGTGAAGGAGAAGGCGTTGTTGAACAAATAGTTGACCTTGCCGAATTTTTCCAGCGTCAGCGCCACCACATCCCGGCAGAATTGCTCCTGGGCCATATCGCCCTGGCAATACGCCACGTTAAAGCCGGCATCGGTCATTTCCCTTACCATCTGATGGCCGGTGTCGCGCGTGCCGGTGAAAACCGCCGATGCCCCTTCCTTGCAAATTTCTTCAAGAGTCGCCTTGCCGATTCCCGACGATCCCCCGGTGATGATCTCCACCTTGTCTTTGAAGCGGTCCTTAATCGGTTTCCGTTCCTTCATCGCTCGCTCCTCCGCGGCTTGATCTTTTCAGTTCCAGTTGAGGATGACCTTGGCGCATTCGCCCGAGTCCATGGCCTCGAACCCTTTGATGAATTCTTCACAGGGAAAGCGATGGGTGATGACGGGGCGGATATCCAGCCCGCATTGAAGCATCATGGTCATCTTGTACCAGGTTTCGTACATCTCGCGGCCGTAGATTCCCTTGATGGTGAGCAGCTTGAAAATGATCGGGTTCAAATCCACCACCGTGGCGCGCTTGGGAATGCCCAGCAGGGCGATTTTCGCGCCGTGGCTCATATTGGCGAGCATGTCGCGAAGGGCGTCCCCATTGCCCGACATCTCCAGCCCCACGTCGAACCCTTCATGCATTCCTAACTGCTTTTGCACATCGGGCAGAGTACCTTCGCGAATATTCAGGGCTACGGTCACTCCCATTTTCTTGGCCAACCCCAGCCGAAACGGATTGGAGTCGGTAATCACCACGTACCGAGCGCCCGCATGCCGAGCGACCGCCGCGCCCATCAGGCCGATCGGGCCGGCGCCGGTAATCAGCACGTCTTCTCCCAATACCGGAAAGGACAGGGCGGTGTGCACGGCGTTTCCGAATGGATCGAAGATGGCCGCGACATCCCAATCGATGGAGGGGTGATGGCGCCAGATGTTGGACATGGGCAGCGCGATGTATTCCGCGAATGCGCCGGGCCGGTTGACGCCTACTCCCTGCGTGTGCGCGCAAAGGTGACGTCGGCCCGCCAGGCAATTCCGGCACCGGCCACAAGTCACGTGCCCTTCCCCGCTCACGATGTCGCCGGGATAAAAGTCGGCGACGTTCGAGCCCACCTCCGCAATTTCACCCATAAACTCGTGCCCGATCACCAACGGCACGCGGATGGTTTTTTGGGCCCAGTCGTCCCATTGATAGATGTGCAAATCCGTGCCGCAAATTCCCGTGCGATGCACACGAATGAGCACTTCATTGATGCCGATTTTTGGTTTCTCGACCTCTTCGAGCCAAAGACCGGGCTCGCTTTTGCTTTTTACCAGTGCTTTCACTTTGACCCCCGCGCCAGTGCCTCATTTTGACGTAAGCGTGCTCGTCGGCCCTCCCCGAAGGGGAGGAATATCATTAGCCGTAGGTGAAACCTACGGTCGGCACGGCAATAGAAGGAATTCTTCCGACCCTGGAGGGGTCGAACGGTTCGGCCCCTTCAGGGCCGAAACAAAAATCTCCGGGCTTTCTCTCCGTAGGTTTCACCTACGGCTATTGATATTGTTCCCCTTCGGGGAACTAACCCGGATTTCTCAACACCCATCCGGAATGGCGGGGCTTCAGGCGCGTTACTCCGCCCCCCGGCCATCCCTCGCCTTGCGCTTGTATCCATACTCCTTCTTAAGCTTGTAGGTAATGCTATCCACCAACGCCTGCCAACTGGCCTCGATCAGGTTTTCGGAAACCCCCACGGTCCCCCAGGTGTCGTGGCCATCGCTGGATTCGATGAGCACGCGAACCTTGGCGTCCGTGGCGCCTTTGGGGTTCAGTACGCGAACTTTATAATCGGTCAAGCGGATGTCCTTAATGCACGGGAAGAAAGTGGTCAGTGACTTCCTTAAGGCCCTGTCCAGGGCGCTGACCGGGCCCACGCCTTCCGCCGCGGTATGTTCTTCTTTGCCGTCCACGCGCAGCTTGATGACCGCTTCCGAATAGGGCTTTCCTCCCCCCTTCTTTTCCGTGATCAGGCGAAAACCATCCAGCTCAAAGAACTCTTTGGCGTGATGGACCAGCTTGTCGAAGAGCATTTCAAAGGACGCTTCCGCGCCCTCAAACTGGTAGCCGTCGTGTTCCATCTCCTTGAGCTTCTCTACTACCACCTTGGCGTCGGGAGAAGATTGGTCGAGCTTGAGCCCGAGCTCCACCGCCTTGTAAATCACGTTGCTCTTGCCGGAAAGCTCCGAAACCAGGACGCGGCGTTCGTTGCCCACCAGTGCGGGCTCCACGTGTTCGTAAGAGCAGGTCTCTTTCATCACAGCGCTCACATGAATGCCGCCTTTGTGGGCGAACGCACTCTTGCCGACGTAGGGCAAATCCTGGCGAGGCGGCATGTTGGCCAGCTCGCTGACGTAATGGGACACTTCCGTAAGATGCTTGAGGTTCTCTTTGCCAATCGAGTGCATTCCCAGCTTTAACTCGAGGTTGGCGATCACCGAGCACAGGTTGGCATTCCCACAACGTTCTCCATAGCCATTGATCGTCCCTTGCACCTGCACGGCGCCCAGTTGCACGGCGGCAATCGCATTGGCCACCGCCATCTCGGAATCGTTGTGGGTGTGGATTCCCAAAGGGGCTTTCGCCTGCTTGGCCGCAGCTTCGAAACGCTCGCGAAGGTCGGAGGTCAGCGTGCCGCCATTGGTGTCGCACAACACCAGGAAGTCGGCACCCGCCTCTTCCGCAGCCTGAAGCGTGGCGAGGGCATAGGCCGGGTCGGCTTTGTACCCGTCAAAAAAATGCTCGGCGTCATAGACCACTTCCCGCCCGTGGGACTTCAGGAAAACCACGGAATTCCGAATCAGGTCGAGATTTTCCTTCAGCGAAACCCCCAGGGCGACTTTCACGTGCAGGTCCCAGGTCTTCCCGAAGATCGTCACCACCGGCGTGCCCGCTTCGATCAAGGCTTGCAAATTCCGGTCGTGGGCCACACCGTGGCGCGGGTGGCAGGTGCTGCCGAATGCCGCGAGTTTGGCATGCTTCAATTTCAGCTCGCGCGCGCGCTCGAAGAACGCCACGTCCTTGGCGTTCGACCCGGGCCAGCCGCCTTCGATATAGTCCACTCCCAATTCGTCGAGTTTCCTCGCGATATGGAGCTTGTCTTCGAGGGAGAACGAGATGTTTTCGCCCTGCGAACCGTCCCGCAGAGTCGTATCATAGATCAGAATCTTTTTCATAGTTCCATTTGGTCCTGCAAAATCAGGATAGCGTGAGAATGACCAATCCGGTGCAATAAGTCAATGTCCCTCCCAGAACTCAACGTCCAACTGACGCGCCCCCGAACGCCCAAATCCCTCGCAGTCCATCAAGCGTTTCCATTTCAATTCTCACCGTGTAGCGGCGAGTTTATCCGTCAGATGACGGACCATTTGGGGGCGTAATGCCGCCTCCACATCCTCCGTGCCAGCTACCAAGGAGGAAAAGCAATTCCCGCTAACTACATTTCTTTTCATCAACATCGTGGAAAGACCTGTTTAACTCATTTGTTTTCATCAATATCGTGGAAAGGCAGAAAAGCGACATTTTTCATACATTTGTTTTGAATAACTTAGAAGAGTTTTCCACAGATAATTTCCCCCTTTTTGGGATTTATATATTTAATTCCCTTTTCCATGTTAAGCCGATACCGGGGCGGAAATTGACTCGTTGCGCTTCGCCTCCCGCTTCTTTCTCCGAGCCCGACGCTTCGCTGCCTTGGTTTTCGGCTTGGGGCGGTACGCCAGGACCGTATCCGTTATCTTGTCCAATTCCAGGGGAGTTTTCATGCGGTCAGTTCCTTGTAGGTGATTCGCTTGCCCGCTACCGCGTCCACAAAACTAGCCAGCCGTTCCAGGGTGTGGCGCTTCACGTTCCCTTCATTCAGCCGGAAGGCAAACTCGTCAACGTAGCGCCCAAGGTGTTTCACGCTGGCATGATGATAGACCCCATGAAGTCCCCGCTTGAGCACCGCCCAAACGCTCTCAACTCCGTTCGTGCTGGCAAGCCCGCGAACATATTCACCCGCAGAGTGATTGACTCTCTCCTGCCGAAACAAGAGGCCGTCCATACCGTTATAGGCCGCGTGCTCGTCCGTCATGAGCGTAGACCCGACTTCTACGCGGGCATGGATAGCGCCTTGGATTTCCTCCATGCTGGTGCCCTCAATTTGCATTGCCAGCGTTTTACCGCCACGCTCACGCATCCCAAGAACGGGGGTCTTTCCGACTGCCCCACGGCCAGCGTTGAGTTTATTCCGCTCATGCTTGTTCGTTTCTTTGCCGCCGATGAACGTCTCGTCAACTTCCACAAGGCCACTCAACTTTGAGTTTTCATCATTGCAGGCTTCACGGAGCCGATGGAGAACGAACCACGCGGACTTTTGCGTGATACCGATTTCCTTGGCAAGTTGCATAGAGGAAATCCCTTTGCGGGCGGTAACAAGCAGGTACATGGCATAAAGCCACTTGTGAAGGGGAACGTGGGACCGCTCAAAGATGGTGCCAGTCCGCACGGTGAAGTCCAGCTTGCAAGCGTTGCAGCGGTAGAAGCCATCCTTGCGGGTAGTAATGCGCTCTCCGCTCTTGCATGTCGGGCAGTTCACGCCATTGGGCCACATGCGGCCCTCAAGGTAGGTGCGGGCGGTCGCTTCATCCGGGAAGATTTCAAACAACTTGAACGTGCTTATCGTTGATTTGCTCATGGGTCTATAGTACATAACTCCCTCAAGGGAGTCAAGTATTATTTTGAGTTTTCCACAGATTTTCCATGCAAGCCTTGGATGTCGGCGAACTCCTTCAATTCAAAGGACTTGGTGAGTCTCCTACCCATAGCATTAAACACCAGAGTGCCATCTAGGATTAGAGGGAAATTGTCCGCTATGTGTTTGCTCGCAATTTTGGCATTCGCATCAGTAAGGTCAAGATTTATCTTACAGTTCTCCTTGTCGGAATGCTCTCTTAGTGTCTCCTCTAGAATCCTGGTAAAGTTGTTGAACAGAAGATAGCCATATGATTTTACGTCGCCGTGGATACAATGAAGCTCAACACAGGACGCGAGGGTATTTCTAATTTCAAGCGTCATCTGCACTTCGGGCTGTTCTGGAGGCAGACGAATAGACGCCCCTTTTATTGAAATGCGAATGCGGTCTAGAATCTTCTGGTCGGGGTACAATCGCCGCGAAATTGAAGTCAGCATGTGAGCGAGCCCCCATTCCGTGAGTTTTGAAAATATCTCCTTATACATGGTCGCATTGTGTCACCTTTACTTTTATAATGCAAGGGAGTCATGTATATAAGTCCC
>JBEKNU010000023.1:0-38341 GCA_049522495.1 Terriglobia bacterium | reverse complement strand
CTGAGCATAGATTCAGGAGGAGTGTAACCGACTTACGTCGGTCTGTCAACATAATAATGATATGCCAGACCTAAAACAGTGGAGTAAATGTAGAAACTCCAGACGGCGGTCGGAGACCGCCGAATCGTCGTTCGGAGATCGACGCTGCAGGTCTGCGGTCGGAGACCGCCGCTACAGTACAGCGCCAGCAAATTTTCGCACGGCTTGTCAGTCGGCACGATAGGCTTTTTGCTCCTTGCCTTGATACCTCCCGTATAATGGCTCCCCGTAAATGGAAGAGCTCATCCAGAAAGCGGGGAAACACGTTGGCTCGAGGAAATGGCACTCTGCGGGCCGTCGTCAATTTCTCCTCACTTCGATGGCGGGGCTGGCGCAGGCATACTCGGCGGTGAGGCCTCACGCCGAAATGGAAATCGCGCATCCCCGGGATGCCTCTCCGCTCGAAGTCCTGGCGGCGCGCGAGGTTTGCCGATATTTGTACCTGCAGACGGGAAAGCTTCTGCGCATCGTTCCACTCTCCGCTCTCCCTCGCGATTTCCGTGGATTTCTGGTCGGCGAAAAAGGCGGCGTGTTGCGGACGGGCTCTCTCGATGATCCTGAACTCCAGAAAACTCTCCGGGGTCTCGAGGCGCAACAGTTTCTTCTGCGAAAGATTGCGCGCGATGGGCGGGAATTTGTCCTGGTGGCAGGCGGAGATCCCGCCGGAACGCTTTATGCGGCGTATCGGCTGGCCGAGCACTACGACGTGCGATTCTACCTGCATGGAGATTCCTTGCCGGACCGGCAGGTCAACCTGGAGTTGCCCGAGGTTGACGAGTTTGGAAAGCCGCGCTTTGAGCTTCGGGGCGTCAATCCCTGGGGCTCGCATGTGGAGGGCATTGATCTGTGGAATGCCGCCGATTATCAGGCCATTATCTCGCAATTGGCCAAGATGCGGATGAACTTCATCGGCATCCACGGCTACCCGGAGTCGCCCAAGGAGAACGATTCCTATGGGGCAGAACCCACGGTTTGGACGGGATTGCCGCAGGATGTCGGCGAGCAGGGCCGGGTGACCTTCAGCTATCCCGCCAGCTATTTCAATACGCTGCGCCAGGGCTGGTTTGGATATCGTGAACCAAAGAAAACCAGCGATTACCGCTATGGCGCTTCCCTCCTGTTCGAGCGGGACGACTGGGGGCCGGAGGTGATGACCGGCCATTGCCCGCAGCCCGTCACGCCGGACGACTGCAACGAGGTGTTCAACCGCACCGGCGCCATGTTCCGGGAGGCGTTTAGTTTCGCGCGCACCTTGGGAGTGAAAACCTGTCTCGGCACCGAAACGCCGCTCATCATCCCCAAGAGAGTCAAAGCGGAGCTCCAAGCCGCCCGCCGGGACCCCTCGGACGCCCGCGCGATTCAGGAAATCTATGAGGGCACGTTCCGGCGCATCATGCAGGCGCATCCGCTCGATTACTATTGGGCTTGGACGCCCGAGGGTTGGGAATGGTCGGGCGCGTCGGACGAAACCGTTCGCAAGACGATCGACGATATCAAGCTCGCCATCACCGCTGCCCGGAACGTGCGCGCACCATTTCGCCTGGCCACGGCCGGATGGGTGTTGGGTCCCTCACAGGATCGCACTCTGTTCGCCAAAGCCCTTCCCCCCGAGGTGGCGGTCAGCGAACTCGCTCCCCTGACGGGCAAGGGGCCGATTGACCCGAGCTTCGCGAAGATTTCAGGCCGGGCGAAGTGGGCGATACCTTGGATGGAAGACGATCCGGCTCTCACCTCGCCGCAACTGTGGGTGGGCCGGGTCTACAAGGATGGCTCCGACGCCTTGGCGTATGGATGCGCAGGCTTGATGGGTCTGCACTGGCGCACCAGGATTTTGGGTCCGAACATCTCGGCGCTGGCGCAGGCAGGATGGAATCAGGGGTGGAGCCCACCACCGCAAGCCTCACGCGAGGCGCAAGAAGGACCTGTGGGTGGCCGAAACCCTGGGAGTGAAGCTCCGGACCGCTATCTGCCCTCTGGTGGTTTCTACGACGATTGGGCGCGGATAGAGTTTGGCCCCGAAGTCGCCGGCCCCGCCGCGGCCATCTTCAAGTCAGTTGACTGTCACCTGCCCGTCACCTCGAAGTGGCTGGGGGGCGCGGGAGACATCGGCCCCGACGACCGTCCCTGGCGGGAGGTGGAACCGGAGTTTGCCTTTGTCACTTCCTTGGAGCGGCTTCGTCCGGAAGTGCGGGGCGCCGGCCAACAGGAGCGTTTTGATTATTGGCTAAACACCTTCCGCTACATGCGGTCGCAAGGGCAAGTGGGTTGCCTGCTGGCGGAATTTCAGCGCGTCATGAAGCGGGTCCAGGCGGGCGAGACTCAGGACCTGAGGGCGAGGCTGGCGAGGGAGGAGGCTTTGCCCGCTTATCGCCGGCTGCTCACCGGAATCGGCGAAGTCTGCGGCTACCTCCTCACGACCGTGAGCACACTGGGGTGCATCGGGACGGTGATTAATTGGCAGCAGAAAATTTGGCCGGCCCTCGTCGAAAAGACCGGACACGATCTGAGTGCGGCCCTGGGCGCAGAGCTCCCCGCCGACGTTTTGCCCTCCAAGAACTACCAGGGTGCGCCGCGCATCATCGTGCCGACACTGAGAAGCGTCCTGGAAGCGGGGGAGCCGTTGTCCCTCAAGGCCATCCTTCTCGATGAGCGGCCGCCGCACAATTTCAGTTTGCACTATCGCCCCCTGGGTCACGGCCGATTTGCGGCGCTCGAACTCACCCATGTGGCGCGAGGCGTTTATCGCGTGCAAATCCCGGCGCAGAAGCCGCAAGTGGCGGCTTGGGAGTACTTCCTGCAAGCTGAAACCTCTGCCGGCCAAAGCCTGGTCTTCCCACCTACCGCGCCCACGATCAACCAGACCGTGGTCATCGTCCCCAAAGGCTAATCCCCGGGCGCACCACTGCAAATTAGGACACTAGAATTTCCTTGCGCCCATGGCCTCTCTGGTATAATGGCCGCCCTCGCAGGACCCTTCGGTAAACGGGCGCGCTCGGGATCGCGTCCGGGACTTCTTACCTCGCACCGAATCCCGCAGCGAGTTGCCCTCATGCTCTTTAAAGCTCTAAGCGCCTCCGTCTTTGGCATTGATGCTTACCCCGTGGAGGTGGAAGTCGACGTCACCGCCGGCAAGGGTGTGTTCTTGACCGTCGGCCTGCCGGATGCCGCCGTGCGCGAAAGCAGCGAGCGCATCAGGTCCGCCATCAAGAACTGCGGCCTGCAATTTCCCTGGCAGAACATCACCGTGAACCTGGCGCCCGCCGACGTGAAAAAGGAAGGCTCGGGATTCGATCTGCCCATCGCGCTGGGGATTCTGGGCACGACGGGGGCGCTGCTGAAGAACGATTTGAAAAATATTCTGTTTCTCGGCGAACTGTCGCTCGACGGCAGCCTGCGGCCCATCAAAGGCGCGCTCTCGATTGCGACGATGGCGCGGCAGAAGGGCCTGCGCAAGCTGGTCCTGCCGCTCGAGAATGCCGCGGAAGCGGCCGTGGTGCAGGACGTGCAAGTTTACGGCCTGCGATCGCTGCCCGAGGCTTTGGACCTGATCAACGAAACGCGCGAGTTCACCCCCGCGCACGTCAACACGGCGGAAATGCTGGCGCATGCCAGCCAGTACTCGGTGGACTTTCGCGACGTCAAAGGCCAGCTCCACGCCAAACGCGCCATTGAAGTGGCCACCGCCGGCGGGCACAACATCCTGATGATCGGCCCACCGGGCGCGGGCAAGACCATGCTGGCCAAACGTATTCCCACCATTCTGCCCTCCCTCACTTTCGAGGAGGCGATTCAGACCACCAAGATTCACAGCGTTGCGGGCGTGCTGGATCCGGGCGCTGGGTTGGTGGGCGTCCGCCCCTTCCGCGCGCCCCATCACACTATTTCCGATGCCGGATTGATTGGCGGGGGCGTGATTCCGCGGCCCGGTGAGGTCAGCCTGGCGCACAACGGCGTGCTGTTTCTCGACGAGCTGCCGGAATTCCAACGCAATGTCCTGGAAGTGTTGCGCCAACCTTTGGAAGATGGCATGGTCACCATCGCGCGCGCCGCTATGACGTTAACCTTCCCCGCGCGCTTCATGCTGGCGGCGGCCATGAATCCTTGCCCGTGCGGATTTTTCAACGACCCCTCGCGCGAATGCACTTGCACACCGCCGGTGATCCAGCGCTATGTTTCCAAGATCTCCGGGCCGCTGCTCGACCGCATCGACATTCACATCGACATGCCCGCCGTGCGCTTCCAGGAATTGCGCCAGGAAGCGGGCGGGGAATCCTCCGACGCCATTCGCGCCCGGGTCATCAAGACGCGGGAGCGCCAACTGGAACGCTTCCAGGGCGAGAAGATTTACTGCAACGCGCAGATGAGCTCGCGGCAAATTCGCAAATATTGCGACATTGCGCCGGAGAGCGAGCGCTTGCTGGAAAGCGCCATGAACCGCCTGGGTCTTTCCGCGCGCGCCCACGACCGCATCCTGAAAGTTTCGCGCACCATCGCCGACCTGGAGGCGGAAGAAAACGTCGGCAGTTCGCACCTTTCGGAAGCCATCCAGTACCGCTCGCTCGACCGCAGCTACTGGACGTAAAATAACAAAACCATGCCTGAGCGTCTTGTGGTCTTCACGGAAAGGCAAGAGGGGCCGGTGCCCGGTCTCGAGGAAGAGCTGATCCGCCAAAACGGCGGGACTCTCCGCTATGGGAGGGCCGTTGATGAGAGAGAGCGCATCCGGCTGGCGGAGGGGGCGGAGGTCGTCGTGGCGGGCAGCACGCCGCTGACCCGCGAATTCTTTGCTGCCCTGCCGCGCCTGAAAGCCGTGGTGCGTCTCGGAATCGGCGTGGACAGCATTGATCTTGATGCCGCCACGGAGCTTGGAATCGTGGTGGCCAACGTTCCGGACTTCTGTTCGGAAGAAGTGGCGGAGCACGCTCTGGGACTTATCCTGGCCGTAACGCGTAAGATTGCCCTGGCCGACCGCAAATCACGCCGGGGCGAATGGGTTCCCGGGATGGACGCCGTCATGCGGCCCATTCGGCGGCTCAGCGGCCAGACCCTGGGGCTGATCGGGTTAGGGAAAATCGGACGAAGCCTGGCACGCAAGGCCAAGGGTTTGGGGCTGAAGGTCATCGCCCACGATCCCCACGTGAGCGCGGAGGCGGCACAGGCTGCCGGCGTCCTTTTGATGAGCCTGGAAGAGTTGCTGCCCCAAACGGATATCCTCTCGCTTCACGTGCCGGTGACCGCGGAGACCAAGGGCATCGCGAACACCCGCACACTGGCGCTTCTCAAGCCGGGGGCCATCCTTATTAATACCGCGCGCGGCCCGGTGGTGGATGAGGCCGCCCTCGAATTCGCACTCACTAGCGGCCGGCTGGCAGGCGCCGGTCTGGATGTGCTGCAACAGGAACCCCTGCGCCCGCCTCATCCGCTGACGAAATTTGAAAACGTGGTCTTCACCTGCCACTACGCGTCGATGAGCGAGGAATCCTATGCCAGCATGCGGCAGCAGGTATCAGAGCAGACAGTTCAAATTTTACGCGGCGAATTCCCGCGAAACCTGGTGAACGTCCGGGTGAAGGATTTGCCCCAGTGCCGCTTGCGGAAAAACGACTCGTAGCGCGGACCCCGGTTTTGGGGTCCGCAGCTCTTCTTTTGCTCCCGCTGACCCGCCGCGATGAACGGCAGTAGCGAGTAGCACAGGGCGGCAAGGCCCCAAAAAGAAAGTCACTACTCGTGCCGCAAGGCGACCATGGGGTCCAGGCGGCTGGCGCGCAGGGCGGGCAGATATCCCGCCGCGCAAGCTATCAGTGACAGTCCAGCCGTAGCCAGCGCCAGGGTGGACGGGTCGTGCGCGGACAGGCCGTAGAGCTGGGTTGCCACCATCCGCATCAGCGCCAACGCCGTGGGCACAGCCACGGCAATTCCCATCGCCACCAGCAGCAGGACATCGCGCATCACCATCCAGATAACGCTCGACGGCTCCGCCCCCAGCGCCATGCGGATGCCGATCTCGCGTCTCCGCTGCGCCACCGAGTAGGCCATCACGCCGTACAGTCCGATGGCCGCCAGCAGCGTCGCCAGAAAGCCGAAGACCGTGGACAGGCTGGCGATCATCCGTTCGGTGGAGAGTGAGTTGCTGAGCTGTGCTTCCGTTGTCCGCATGTCGTAAATGGGCAGGTTCGAATCCAGCTCCCGGACTTTCGCCCGCACCGCCGCCATCACCTGATCGGGGTCGGAGGCGGTTCGCAGGTATACCGTCATGCTGCCGATGAAGTGGCTTCCGAGATAGGGAATGTAGGCCTGCGGCGGAATTTCGTCGCGCAGGTTGGTGTACTTGATGTCCTTCACCACGCCGATGATTTCCATGTCGGTATGCGTTCCGGGATCAATCCCGAACCCGAGATGGCGGCCGATGGGGTTCCGTCCGGGGAAATAGCGTCGCGCGAACTTCTCGTTGATCATCACCGCCGTCGGCGTCCAATCATCCGGCTGGGGGCCATTCTTGACCTCCCGATTGTCGTTTACCGTAAAGTCGCGTCCCAAAACGATGGGCACGCCGAGGGTGGCGAAGTAGTTCGGGCTGATTTGATTCATGTAGGGCTCGGCACGATCCTCCTGCTTTGCGGGATTATAGCCCTCCACCGTCATGCCGCTGTCCCATTCGTCATTCTCCAGAATACGTACACCCGCCAGGCCCACGGACTGGACGCCCGGAATCAAGCGGAGGCTTTCGGTCACCTGCTGGTAGAAGATTTTCGCACGATCGGGTGTGTAGCCGCCGAGCGACGGGTCGATATTAAACCCCACCAACCGCTCCGCCGGGAAGCCCGGACCCAGGTTGCTGAGATTGGTCAAAGTGCGGAGAAAGAGCCCCGCGCTGATCAGGAGCAGCAGCGATAGCGCTACTTGGGCTACCACCAGCGCCTTGCGCAGTCCGCCGTGCCCGCCCCCTACCACCGCACCCGCCTGGTCCTTCAGCGTCCCGACAATATCCGGGCGCGTGGTCTTTAGTGCCGGCGCCAGCCCAAAGACGAGTCCGGTGGCAACCGTCACCACCAGCGTGAAGATCAGAATGCGAAAATCGGGTGCGGCGGAAATGCTCAAGCCGGACGAATCGGTCGGCAGATAGATCGCCATCAATGCCTTGTCCGCCCCGAACGCGAAAGCCAGGCCGGCAAGCCCTCCGAGGGCGGAAAGGCAAAGGGTTTCTACTAAGAGTTGGCTGATGATGCGTCCCCGACTGGCGCCCACCGCCAACCGCACCGCGATCTCCTTCTGCCGGCCGGTCGCCCGTGCCAGCAAGAGGTTGGCAAGATTGGCGCAAGCGATCAGCAACACCACGCCGGTAATCGCCATCAGCACCCACAGCGGCGTCCGAAGCTCGCGCCGGAAGGATGCCCGGCCCTGCGACCCGGGCAACAGGTCGATGGTGCATTTGAGGAATTGCTCCCGGTCATAGGACGAGGCGTGGGCGAACGCGGCCTCTTGGACCTCATTTTGCAGCATCGAATGCATGAACGGTTGCAGCGACGCCTTCGCCCGTAGCGCGGTCACCCCGGGCTTCAAGCGCCCGAACGCATTCACCCAACGGCTGCGGCGGTCGGTGAGCATGTCCGTCGGAACGATCAGGACCTGTTGCTGCATCATAACCGGGATAAAGAGTTTCGGCGTGTATCCCAGCTCGACACCGTCAAAACCCGCTTGTGCCACACCGATGACGGTCATGGGGTATTTGTTCACCGTCAGGGTCTTCCCCAAGATCGCGGGATCGCCGCCAAACCTTTGTTTCCAGTAGTTGTAGCTCAACACCACCAGCGGAGCGCCCTTCGCCACGCGATCCTCTTCCGATGTGAAGGAGCGCCCCAGGGCCGTGGTCACTCCGAGCACGTGGAAGTAAGTTCCCGAGACAAGCTCGGCTTCCACGCGTTCCGCCCTTCCCCCGAAGGTAAGGCTCACCCGAGTCGGGAAACGGCAGAACATGCCCGAGAAGACCTCGTTGTGGTTTTGGAAGTCCCGGTACATCGGGTAGGAGATCGCGTTGCCACCCCAGTTGTTGCCGTAGTGGCGCCCGCGCATGGTGAGCAGCGCCAATTGTTGCGGCTCCTTCACCGGCAGCAAGCGCAACAGGACCTGGTCGAGCAGGGTAAATATCGCGGTATTGGCGCCGATACCGAGCGCCAGGGTTAGTGCCGCGACCGCAGTAAATACAGGGTTCTTCGCCAACACGCGCGCGGCATATCGAATATCCGCCACCAAATTGCCCATGCGCATTACCCCTCTGGGGAAACTTCTATTTTTAGACGAAGAATCGAGAAAAAGGTTTTGTCGAATCAAGAAAAAGTCGCTGGCCCCCTCGGGCCGAGGAAATCACAGGGCAGTTTCCCACCATTCCGGCACCACCCATCCTTCGTCGTGGCATTCCACTTCCGGTGGAAGGTAGGCATTAATACCCACGCGAAAATCCTTGCCCGACCATTCCGGATTGGTCCGGATTTTCAACACCAGCCAGGGGGCACGCTGGTTATTTTCGGTCTGTCGAAAGCCGGGCACGGCCTCCAAGTGCAGCGCCCGGTCACCAACCCATGCCGCCGCTTGAATCAGGTCAGCGGGTTGACGCTGACGCCACCACTTCCCATTGATGCGCAGCCGCAGGACGATCGCCAGAATGTGCGGACGGCCCCCGAGGTCAGGCAGCCTGGCGCTTCGGGCGATGATCCGCTTCTGGAAGCCGCGGCTCTGGAATTCCTCCAGGGTGGGACGAACCGCAGTGGAGCGGAACGACAAGCGCGGATCACCAAAAAAGACTTCCATCCCCGGCCCCACCGGCTCACTGGCAAGCTCCAGCCGGTGGTCCGGCTTTTCTTCGGGAAGCTTGCGCCTGCCGAGCCCATTACTCTTCGCGCCGGAAGCATCTTCCGCGAGGATCTCATACACAGCGACTTCAAACGGCCGCAACCACGTTTCAATAGCCTGCCCAATTTCGAAAGGCGCGCCTCCCTCTCTGACCAATTCTGTCTGCTCAGGAAAGTGGCCAACCAACTTCAAACGAGTTCCCGCCGGCGCTTTCAGCCCGATGCTTTCATCCAGGGGGAGGCGCACCCGACGGGCCTCGAAATCCACGTTATTCATGAACACCAGTCCACGCGCACCTTGGAAGTATGCGTATCCATAAATCTCATTCTTCCATGGATCGCCGAGGATGCGCTTCTGATGCTGGAGCGTTGCGGCATTTTGTTTCGCCAGCTTTTGCAGCCAGGCCAGAAAAGTGACGTCGTGGTCGCTGAAGGAATAAAGGTCGCCCCAGAGTTGGGGGAACAGCAGGTTTCCGCGCCCCAGGTCCATCACCAAGGCCTCGCGCCAGCGTTCCTTCCTCATGCAGTTGCCCCACCAAGTGTCGGTAATCCACACTCCCAGACTGTCCTTGCAGATGGGCGGAATGAATTCGGCAAATTGATTGCCCTGATCCAGGGCTAAGGTCACCGCGTCGCGGAAGAAAAGGCTGGGTGAATCACCCGTGCTGGCGGCTTCCAGGGTGATTCGCTTTTCGAAAATCGAATCCCCGTATAGAAGCCAAAAGGGCGAGCGCGTCCCCCAATACCACATGATGTAGAGATCCGGGCATGCCTGGCGCGTAGCCTTGGCGATCTCAATGAGGGCGTCATAGCTGGCTTCGGTGGAGTATTTCCCCGGAAGGTGAGGGTGTTCCGCGCTGTTGCAGTAACACCCCGCGCCGTCGACTTTATAGAATCGAAGGCCATAGCGTTGGATGTGCCGCAGCAGGGCGTCGCGGAACATGCTGAAATAGGGCTCGGAGGCCAGGCAAAGCTGGGTGTGCCAGTTGTCCACATGAAACCCATCGCGATATTCGGAGCGCGGCCACTCACCCCCGGCAAGCACCGCCCGGCTCGGCGCCACGCGCGGGTTGTCGCTAATGCTCCAGTCCGCCCCCGTGCCACTGAACCAGAGGCCCCAATTCATTCCCAACTGGTGGGCCCGCTGGATCACCCGGTCAGGACCGCTTGGAAAACATTGGGGCAGAAACTGCGTCATGTCGCCGGCGCGGTCCTGCCAGCCGACGTCGGGGACGTAATAGTCGAACTTCACCCCTTGCTTTTGCCATTTCTCCAGCAGATCCATCGTGCCCAGCATCTCTCTGTCGTCCAAAGTCCAACAAGGACTGTCTGGAAAACCATTAATGCCCAGCGGGTCGTAGATACTCAGCAGTCCCTTGCGCGGGCTGCGCGCGCGAATGTATTCCAGAAACTGTTCGCGGCCCTCGCCGCGAGGCGCCACGCCGACGAGCGCAACCTTGCTGGTGAAACTGGCGCCGGGGGGCAATTTCTTCCCCGGAAAATGGCGCAACCGGACACGCCCGTTCATGCCCTGGTTGACCCCGGCGGGATGTTCGATCGCGCAAAACAGCTCATTGTCGATGAGCAAGGGTTGGCCGTAATCGCCTTCGCGCATCGGCGCGTCGAGCTGAAAGTCATCCAGGTCAACGTCCAGCAAGAGCCGCTCGGTCGCCGCAAGATTTCTCACCTCCAACCATTTTCGCCGTGTGAATCCATCTAATTCGTAATGGACCGTGAGTTGAAGTTGCTCACCCTCGTTCAGGAAATCAAAATCGCACTTTGACCGATCTCCATCTTCCTCTTTGCGCCAACTTCGTAATTTGAATTCCTCCACATGCCGGTAGGGTTGACCAACGGCGATGAACTGGTCCAAGAGCCTTTGCTCAAAGATGAACCGATCCAGAATTTCGGTCGGCAGGCCATCGAAACTCTTGTCGCATTGATAAGTCCGAATCGCCAGCAGGTTCTTCTTCCCACCCCCGAACCGCAGGTGCGCATAGGCTGGCGAATCCGCATGGAGTGCCAATTGCTCAGGTTCGCGCCAGCGGCCGGACTTCTTCCAATGGCCAATCTCCATGCCGTTAACATAGACCCAGTATTCGTTCCAATCTTCCTGTGTGTAACCCCCCAGGCAAAAGGTGAGTTGTTCCCCCATGGATTCCATCGGCAACTCAAACTGTTGCCGGAACCAGGCATAGCCTTTGAAAATTGGGGGAATCGGGCTGCGGTCCACGTCGCGGAGCAGCAGGTTCAGAGTTTTTCCCCAGGCCGCATCCTCGCTGTACTCCTCGGAATGGTAGCCGCTCCGGTAGCCGCTTTCCTGATCGGGGGAACTTTTGTCCAAGTCAAGCCCGACCTTGACATTCCACCAGGGAATCTCGACGCGCGCTTTGGCCGCCGAGAAAGTGAGTCGCGCTGGCCGGCTCTCAGTTAACGGAAAAGTCCGGCCACTGAGCTTGTTGCTCAGGCTGGTGCTCAGGACCGCCCCGCCCGCCATGGTAAATTCCCAGTCGAGAAACCTATTGCGGAGTGCGATCTTTCCGCCCTCAGCGTAGGCCCCTTGAGTCTGCACACCGCCCAACGCAGAGGGCCTGAGTGCGCTTACCGAGGCCAGAGACATCAGCCCCGATTTCATAAAGTCGCGGCGCTTCATGGGTATCTCCTCTCACAAACCGCGCAATTCGCCAATGGTCTCAATCAAGGCCTGGACGTTTTCGAAGGGAAAGCCACTGTCAATCTCCACGTAAAACCACGTTCCTCCCTCGGCCATGGCGAAGACATCGACGAGTTCCCGAACCGCGCGCCGCACTTCCGCCGGGCTGCTTCTTATCATCAACTCGCCGCGGTTGGGGTGGAGAGCGATGGCGATTTTTGCCTCGCGGCATCGCCGAGAAAGCTCGGGAGGATCGTAAACGTCGATCTGCGGCCAGATGGCGTGCACCCCTAGGTCGGCAAAATCTTCCAAAAGTCTGAGGCCGCAACCGCACGTGTGGAAGAAGACTTTCTTTCCGGCGGCGTGGACCGGCTTCATCAGGAGCTCGAAGCGCGGCTTGAAGAACCTCCGCCAAGTCGCGAGCGACATCATCAGGTCGAATTGCGTGGAAAAATCGTCGCCGAACTGTATGGCGTCAACTCCCCGCGCCAGCAGGTAATTTACGCGTTTTAATTGGTAGTTGGTGATGAGGTCAGCCAGACGATTGATTTCCGGGGTGTCGGAGGCAATGTCCATCAGCACGTCTTCGAAGCGGCGGACCGCGATCATGACTTCAAAAAGGTTGATCCAACCGCTCTTGTGGAAGTAACGCTGCTGGTGGCTTTGCGCCCTCGCCCGCTCGCGCTCGAACTCGGGCCCTGATGTCACGGGCTCGGGGGGCGGTTTGTAGCGATCGAGGTTTGACCAATCGTCCAAAGGCCGCTCCAGCGGGTGGCCGGCCGCGCCAAAGATGAGATGTTCCCAAACCACTCCCCACTCGTCGCGGCGGACTTCGCAGTAGCGTCCCTGGGCGTCCACCCATCGCGGCTCCGGGCCGGCGTGGGGGAAAGTGCTGGTAAGTCCAAAATCCTGTGGATAACGCTCCCAGAGTTGGTGCAACCGCTCACCGTGTTCGAACGATCCGGAGGGAGAAGCGTGGTACTCCAGTGGAAGGATGTCGGGCGGCCGAAAGTCCAGCGCGGCGAAAACCCTTTCGCGTGGAAGCATGTGGCCCGTCGTCATGTGTTATCTCGCTTTCGAAATCTGTGTCGTGCCATGGGGCTCACGTCATCTATCGCCGCATGGGCCGCCCAGAATTCCTGCACGTTGAAGACTAAAGCGGGCGAGTGGGATTTAGCAACTTGAATTCGGCGAGCAATCCCAACGCGCGGGCGCCGAACACATTAGGTTTTAACTAGATGATTGGGAGGTTAACCGTGTTTGGAGGCAGGCGGTCTTTCCGTGCAGCCTTTGCAGGCCGCGGGTAAAACGCTCGGCATCCGCGGGTGGCGCCGACATCGTCCTTTATGTCGGCGGCCTCTTGGAAGCCCGGACCGGCCGAGGTTCGTACGCGCCAACAGAAGAGGTAGCGCAGCGAAGTATCTTGCCGCTCCGGCAGGTTCATGGAGCTGCTTGCTGCTTGTCGATTTCCATAAGCTGTTCGCGTGCTTCCGAAAGGGAGGGTTCCAACGCCAGGGCGGAGGCGAATTCCGCGCGGGCTCCGCGCAAATTGCCTTGAGCCTTCAAGAGCATGCCCAAGGTAAACCGATAACGCGCGTTTTTCGGATTAATCTCAACGGCATGACGAAGGTTCGCAAGCGCATCCTCCAGATGACCTGTGCGAAAATTCGTGAGGCCCAAATAGAGGGACGGCTCCGGTTCCCCGGGACTTAGGGCGACGGCACGCGTGAGGTTCTTACGGGCATCTTCAAAGCGCCCCATCCGGTATTGGCAATAGCCCAGATTGTACAGAGCGAGTGAGTAGTCAGGAGCGCGCGCCAGAATACGCTCATAAAGCGCGGTCGCCTCTTCGTAGCGCCCCTGGTCGGAGAGGTCCGCCGCGAGATTGTTGGTGGCCAGGTTGTTGCCGGGGGCGACGGCCAGCGCTCGGCCGTAGAGCCTCCCATCGTTGGCCCAGAAACGGCAGTAATAGTTTGTAGCTCCCCCCAGAAGAATGCCCAATGCTGCCACGGTCACGGCCTGCCGAGCGCGGGTCGAGAACGGGAGCCGGGGCGATCCGGCAAGCCACTCCGCCCCAAGGGCCACGAGGAGCGAGATCCCCACGGAAGGGAAGTACATGAAGCGGTCATGAACAATTTCGCCTTCTGGGAAAACTCGCAGATTCAGGAGCAAAACCATCGGTAGAAATAGCCACACGCCCGCGAAGGCGGCCCGAGGCGATTTCCATCCGAGGTATGACAAGATCAGCGCGCCGGTCACGACCGCGGTGAGTGGCAGCGCAAAGGTCGTAAGCCCAAGATGCGTGGAGTAGGGCACATCGTAGAAAGCGCTCAATCCCACCGGCCACACCAGCAGCTTCAGGTGCAACCACAGGACCACGGGCCAGGTTGCCACCATCGTTTTCCAAGCCAGCGGCGTGAGAGGATGGCTCAACCCGCCAAGCGCCGCCCATCGCGCTGCGAGGTAGGCAGCGGTCACTCCCCAATACCCCCAGGTCGGCGCGAAGGCATCACGAAAGCGCCGCGCCATCCCTTGGCTGCTGGCGTTCACCGCCGAGGGAAATATCCATTCATAGGCAAAAATGAGAGCAGGCAGGGTCAGGGCGACTTCCTTGGTCAAAATGGCCGCCGCGTACAGCAGCAGGGAAGTGGCCAGCCAAACTTGCCGGCTGGGGCCGTGGCTCTGCCGCCGGTGGATGTGGCAAACCGTGGCCGACACCGCGAGCAGGGTCATCAGGGGATCAGGCAAACCCATAATCCATGCGGCACTCTCCACGTGCGCCGGATGCAGGGCAAACACCAGCGCCGCCACCCCTGCGCCGAACCGGCGACAGAGAACTTCCCGCGCCAACAGATACACGCCGAGCACAGCCAGCACGTGGAGGGTCAGTGTGGACAGGTGCCAGCCCATCGGGCTCAAGTTCCAGAGCTTACGTTGGATTAGCAGCCACAATAATAAACATGGGCGGTAATACGTTCCTTGTGAATGGGGATGGAGGAAGGCAACCAAATGCGCCGAGAAAAACCGGGGGATATAGCGCCAGGAAAGCAGCCAGGGGTTCTGGAGAATAAAGGGGCGATCGTCAAAGACAAAATCAAACCTAAGGACCGGAAGATAGACCGCGTAGGTCGCCAGGCACAAACCTGCCAGCCAGGAAAAATCCGCGCCCGTCCAGGGCGGGGAGGGCGAGGTAAGGGAATGGCCCTCATGGGGGTTCAGCGCTGCAGTTTCCGGTCTGGCGCCGTTCGCCATTCGCTCTCCTAGTATTGCCCCCTGACCGCCAAGCCCCGCCCTCCGACCATTAGGTGCCCAAACACCTGCGTTTGCAAGCTCTACGAAATGCCGGTATGGCCCCGGCGGGGATTGGCGAGGTTTCCCCGGGCCACGCCATCCGGCAAGGGACCCAATCAAGGCCTAGGCGTTCTGGAGGCGCGCGGTCTTTCGTTGCAGCCTTTGCAGGCGGTGGGTGAAGCGCTCGGCGTCGCAGGGGAGGGAAGGCTGCTTGCGCAGGCGTTCGAGGGCGGCGAGCGTAAACTCCATGGCGCTCTGGGGATCGCGTTGGTGGTGCTCGTAGTGAATGGCCAACTCCTCAAAGGCTTCCAGCGCCAGCGGGGACGGCCGCCGGGTGAGTTCCAGCCAGGTTTCCACCGCCAATTCATTCTGGCGCTGGCGCTTGTACTGCAAGGCCAACTGGTGCAGCGCTCGGGCCTCAATCTCTTCCGGCAATCCGCCGGAGAGCGCTCGCTGGCAGGTGGCGACCGACTGCGCGCGTGAGCCCGCCGTCTCCAACATGCGGCTGAGGCTGAAGAGGTCCACGGGGGAGTCGAGCGTGCGTGAGTCGCCGATCGCCCGCGCCAATTCCACGGTCACGGCGGCGAGCGTCATGATATCCAGCGCGTTGTGGAAGAACACCGGCTGCAGGCCGCGCGCGTCGCCGGTGCGCAGGTAATCGAAGTAAATCCCCGGAATTTCCGAGCCAGGAACGTCACCCTCGCGGCCGATCCCCAGCACCGCGCTCTCCAGGTCGGTGAGCTTGCAGCTTTCCAGGCGCAGTTTCCACAGCCGCCGCGACGGGTGCAACGCATCGAGGTGCAGCAATCGTCCGAAGGGAGATTTTAACCGCGCCAGCGCGTAGCGCGTTTCAAGCAGCGGCACATCGAAGGTCTTGCCGTTGTAAGTCACCAGCCCCTCAAAAGAATCTAGGATCTCCGCCAGGGCGCGCAGGGCGGCTTTCTCCTCGGGATAATCCCGCAAGAAAAATTGCCTGACGACGAATTGCGTTCCTTCTACTGTTCCGATGCCAATCAGGAACGCGCAGGTGCCGGTGCCGCCCGCCAGACCCGTGGTTTCCGTGTCGAGGTAGACCAGCCGTTCGGGCGCGGGCAGCGCACCTTGCGGGAAAAGCAAATTCAGGGGGCTCAGGTCAGCAGTGGAGATGTCGCCGATCCGCAATTTGCCGTAAGGCCTGCCAAAAGGGAAAGCCTGCCGGGCCAAAAAGTATTCGCCTAAATCGTTTTTCGCCAGCACGCCTTCCACGTACTCTTCAATGCCTTTGCTCGCTCGCTGCGCAGGGAGCGGGCGCGGGCCGGGCGGCTGCTCCAGGCGGCGCAGGTATTCGAGCGTCTGCTCCAACTCGCGATCGGGGTCGCGAGGCGCCGAGGCCTTCTTGAGCTGGCGAAGTTTTTGGTCGAGGTTCATGGAAAACGCTGTCCGTGGTCCGTTGTCCGTTCCAACTGACAACTGACAACGGACAACTGACCACGGACAGCCTCTAAGTTTGACCCGGTAACGGAGAAACCTTCACCATCCTGCCAAGAATTTCCAAAGCAACTTCCTTCCCCTTTTCTCCGATTTCCCCCGCGGGGCCGACGCACGAGGGGCAACCGGTGGGGCACGGGCACTCCGCGATCAGCTTATGAGCTTTCTCCAGCAACGAATCGCTCAGGCGGAAGAGCGGCTCACTCAGCCCCACGCCTCCGGGGTAGGAGTCGTAGAGATAGATGTTCGGCTCGAAAATCTTTCGCACGACGGTGCGCTTGCCTGGGCGCTCGCCCTCGGGTTCGGGTTCCTCGGAAACTTCCAGTTCGGCATTCTCGCCCACGGAAGTTCCCAGGTCGCGAGCGTCGCACATGACCAGCAGCGTGGCAATAGCGCCCAGGGCGTTAGCAAGGCCGTTCACGCCGTCGAGCCGCTCGGTGGAGTTGTAAGGCAACGCCTCCATCATGGGGCGGGGCAGCGTCAGCCAAAACGCCGTAGTGTGCATTTCCTGCTCGGGCAGGGTGAGTTCTCCCGACCCGACATTCTCCATGGTGTAGAACTTGATCTTCTTGAATCCCACCACCTGAGTGTTCACCTGAACTTCGCCGTGATTCTTGCGCGCGGCTCCTGCCGGGGCGGAGTCAAAGGTCTCGAGGATTTTGATTTTGGTGTAGGAGATGGCGTCCGTGAAGTATTCCGAATCGACTTGGTGGACGTAGGCCTTGCGGTCGTCGTAGTCGAGGCGCTCCACGTGGTACTGCACGCCATCCTGGATATAGATGGCCTTCTCGTGCAGCGTGGTAAGGGCGCTGGAAAAGTCCGTCTCGCCGATCACGCGCGGCTCGTGCGTGTTGTCGACGATCACGAAGTTGTCGGAAGAGACAGACCGCAGGCTGAGGGCGTCGGCGGGGTAACTCTCCGAAACCCAGTGCCAGCCGTCCTGGGTGTGGTGCAGAAAGCCGGTCTCCTCCAGGTGCTGGCAAAGGCGGCGCAAGTCGAGCGCGCCAAACTTCTCGTCTTCGCGCAGTGGCAACTCAAAAGCAGCGCATTTAAGGTGATTAATGAGTATTAATAGGTTGTCAGGGTTCACGTAACCGTGCTCCGGGGAGCGCCCGAAAAAATATTCCGGATTCTGCACCATGAACTGATCGAGCGGCGCGCTGGAGGCGACGAGCACGGCCGCCGATGTCCCCTGCCGTCGCCCGGCGCGGCCGGCGCGCTGCCAGGTGGAAGCGATCGTGCCGGGGTAGGCGGCGAGCAGCGCCACATCCAGACTCCCCACATCGATGCCCAGTTCCAGGGCGTTGGTGGCCACCACCCCGCGCAAGCGCCCGCTGCGCAGGTCGCGCTCGATTTCCCGGCGCTCCAGCGGCAGATAGCCGCCCCGGTAGCCGCGCACCTCTTGCGGCCCTCCCGGTTGCTGGGCGAAATCCTCCTGGAGATAGGTCACCAGAATTTCCGTGGCCAGCCGGCTGTTGGCGAAGACAATGGTCTGAAGCCCGCGCGCCAGGAAAGTCTTGGCCAGGCGCCGCGTTTCATTCAAGTAAGACCGGCGAATGCCCAATTGCGGATTGACCACCGGGGGGTTGTAACAGACAAAATACTTCTCCGCTGCGGGCGCGCCGTTGTCGTCGATGAGCGTTACGTCTTCTTCCAGAATGCGTTGGGCGAGCTCCTGGGGGTTCGCGATCGTGGCCGAGGTGCAGATAAACTGCGGACTGCTTCCGTAGAAGCGCGCAACGCGTTTGAGCCGGCGCAAAACATTGGCCAGGTGACTGCCCAGAACGCCGCGATAGTAGTGCAGCTCATCGATCACCACGTAGCGGAGGTTTTCAAAAAGCCGCTGCCATTTGGTGTGGTGAGGCAGGATGCCGGCGTGCAGCATGTCGGGATTGGTGATCACCAGATTGCCGCGGGCGCGTATGGCTTTGCGCGCGTCCTGCGGCGTGTCACCGTCGTAGGTGAAGGTGCGCACTTCGTCGCCGAGTTGTTCGGTCCAGCGATTGAGCTCCACGAGCTGGTCCTGCGAAAGGGCCTTCGTGGGGAAAAGATAAAGGGCGCGCGCTTCGGGGTTCTCCAACAACTCGCTCAGGATTGGGAGGTTGTAGCACAGCGTTTTGCCCGACGCCGTGGGTGTGACCACCACCAGGTTCTTGCCCTCGCGAGCCAGGGTAAAGGACAGTGCCTGGTGCGTGTAGAGTGAGGCAAAGCCGCGAGCTTTCAGAACCTCCACTAGGCGGGCCGGCAGGGAGGAGGGGAGAGGCGCCACGCGCGGTTCGCGAGCAGGGAAGTGGCGGATGGCCGTCACCCCGCCTTGGGCGCGCGAGGCGCGGAATTTCTCCGCGATTTCCTTGAGCGCGCTCTCCACGGGGGCAAGGTCGTGTGCCCGGAAGCTTGCCAAAGCGTCAGGTTTGGGTTCCATCTTTTGTTCCTTCAACAATGTGATCGGGTGAACCGAAACCAGTTCAGCCTGAGCAGTTCCTTGTTCACCCGATCATCGGATCATCCGTCCCCCGATAAAGCTTCGCCTTTTATTCGCTCACTTTAACACACTCGGAGGACTCCTCCAAGGCGTGATCCCGGGCCGGCGCTGCCGCCGCGAAAAAATGAAATGGGCGGACACGGGGTCAACCTGTCAAGCAAGTCAAGAATGGTACCTTCGACCAATTGACTTTCTCTTTTCATAATATGATAATCCCCCTGCGAGAGCAAAAGTCTGCTTGGCGAATGAGAGATTCTGGCATCATATAGCCTTCTGCGAGGGTCTATGGCCACCACGTTAAATCACATCCAGAGAGCCGCGGCGCTTTCGAAGGAGTTGCTTCTGGGTGCCTACCGAACCATGTACACGTCGCGGCGTGTAGATGACAAAGAGATCCAGCTCAAGAGGCAGAATAAGGCATTCTTTCAGATCAATGGGGTGGGGCACGAATGCATTGGTGTGGCGGTGGCACTTCACCTCAAGCCGGCCTATGACTGGTTTTTCCCCTACTACCGCGATCGGGCATTTTGTCTTCAAATCGGCACGACCCCTCACGAGATGCTCCTCGCTTCCGTGGGAGCGAAGGATGACCCTGCCTGCGGCGGCCGGCAGATGCCTTCGCACTGGGGATCAAAGCGGCTGCACATCGTTACGGGCTCAAGCCCCACGGGAACGCGCGCCTGGCATGCGGTTGGCTCCGCGGACGCAAGCGGGTATTTCTCCCACATTCATGAGGCGGCAGAACTCGCTTCCAGTTTTCACCATGACGAGATTGCTTACGTCTCCTTGGGCGATGGAGCTTCGAGCGAAGGTGAATTCTGGGAGTCGCTGAATTGGGCATGCGGCCGAAAGCTTCCTGTCCTTTACGTGGTGCAAGACAACGGCTACGCCATTTCCGTACCGGTGGACGTGCAAACTGCGGGGGGAAAAATTTCCACCCTGGTCCGGAGCTTTCCCCATCTGCTGACGCTGGAATGCGATGGCACGGATTTTCCGGAGAGTTACGAGGCGGCAGGCAAAGCCGTTGAATACGTGCGGCAGGGGAAAGGGCCGGCGCTGATTCACGCCCACGTGGTGCGGCCGTATTCGCATTCGCTTTCCGACGACGAGAGGCTTTATAAGCCGGAGGAAATACGCCAGCAGGAGGCAAAGCGCGACCCCGTAACTCGTCTGGCCCGGCTCCTGACGGAGGAAAAAGGGATTACGGAAAAAGAGTTGAAGGAAATCTCGGCGGCCGCGGACCACGAAGTTCGCGAGGCGGCCGACCGGGCCCTGGAGGCTGAAGCGGCTTCACCGCAAACCGTCCTTCAGTATGTTTACTCCCCCAGTGTGGATCCCACCTCGGAACACTTCGATCATCCGCCGAAGTTCCACGGGGAGCCCAAGACGATGGTGGACCTCATCAATGCCTGCTTGAAGGATGAGATGGCCCGCGATCCGCGCGTCGTAGTTTTCGGTGAGGACGTGGCTGACTGCAGCCATGAATCCGATTTGACCAAGGTGAAAGGCAAGGGGGGAGTCTTCAAGGTCACCCATGGCTTGCAAAGAGAGTTTGGCAGCACGCGCTGCTATAACTCCACGTTGGCGGAGGCCGGCATTGTGGGCCGCGCGGTGGGCATGGCCATCCGGGGGCTGAAGCCGGTGGTGGAAATTCAATTTTTCGACTACATCTGGCCGGCGATGATGCAAATCCGGGATGAGCTGACCATGCTGCGCTGGCGGTCGAACAACGCTTTTTCCTGTCCGGTGGTCATCCGCGTGCCGATTGGCGGCTACTTGGCGGGGGGCGCCATCTATCACAGCCAGTCGGGCGAATCGATTTTTACCCACCTGCCGGGGCTGCGCGTGGTGATGCCGTCGACAGCGCTCGACGCCAACGGCCTGCTGCGCACGGCCATCCGCTGCGACGACCCGGTGCTGTTTCTCGAGCCCAAGCACCTGTATCGCCAAACGCACAACCGCTCGCCTTACCCGGGACGGGATTACATGATTCCCTTCGGCAAAGCCAAGCTGGTGCGCGAGGGGACTTCACTGACGATTGTGACTTACGGTTCGCTGGTCATTCGCGCCGTGCAGGCGGCCAAGACTCTGGAGCAGGATGGAATCAAGCCGGAGATTCTGGATCTGCGCTCACTCAACCCCTACGATTGGGAACTCATCGCGGCTTCAGTGAAAAAGACCAACCGCGTCCTGGTTCTTCACGAAGACAGTCTTTCCTGGGGTTATGGCGGGGAAATTGCTGCCCGGATTGCCGACGAACTCTTTGCATTTCTCGATGCGCCGGTCCGCAGGCTGGCGGGTAAGGATGTACTCATTCCATACCATCCTGCCCAGGAAGACGCCGTCCTTCCCCAGCCCGCTGACGTGGTGGCGGCGGCCAGAGCGCTGGCGGCGTACTAAACAGGGATTAGGGGTTAGGCATTCGGGATTGGGAATTTGGGATCCAGGATACGGCTCCGGCCCTGACCACTGACCCCTAACCCCTAGCCTCATCCGATTCCGAGCTCATCAATCTTCTCCAGCGGCGTTCCACATTTGCGGCAGATGACCGCGCCACAGTCTCCACACACGAGAGGGTCCGGAACTTCCGCTTCGCAAGCAGGGCAGTAGAGAGGTTCGCGCTCGCCATTTTTCAATTCAGCCATTCGATCATTGTAAATGAACTCCACGACCAAGTGGTTCGATCATCGTTCTGCCGAGGCAATTACGCGACGTAAGGGCGAGCACGTGCATGGCATATATTGACAATATTTGCTATGAAGGCGTAAGCTAACGCTCAGGAGTTTCTTGTCATGCAAACGATGAATATTTCATTACCCGATCCGCTGAAAGAGTTTGTGGATGCGCAGATTGCCTCTGGCCGATACAGTAGTGTGAGCGAGTACGTTCGCGTGCTGATTCGGGAGGACGAAAAGCACAAGGCTGAGGAGCGGTTGCAGGCGTTGCTTCTGGAAGGATTGGCAAGTAAGGAAACCGAGTTGACGCGTCAGGACTTTGAGGACATCCGGAAAGAGGCCTTGGCACGCCTTAAAGCGCGCAAGAAAAAAGGTTGAAATGGTCCAGGTCCATAAGCACGCCGCGGCCAAGCGCGATCTGGTGGAGCATTTTGTTTACTTGGCCGAAAACGCTGGTTTGGACACTGCGGAGCGCTTCATCCTGCAGGTGGAGGAAAGTCTTTCGGACTTAGGGAGACATCCTTCCTTGGGTGTTCAAGTTGAACTGCCCAGACCGGAGATGGCTGGAATGCGCAGATGGCATGTGAAGGGTTTCGAGAGATTTTTGATCTTCTACCGGCCTCGACGGACGGGCGTATCCATTGTGCGCGTCTTACATGCCACCCAAGACTGGTGGCGCGTGCTAGGGCTAACTCAGGAGTAAGTATCCCTCAGCATAGCCGGAGGGTCTCCCAACAGACTAGCGCGGCTTCACTTCGTAGCGCGCAACCATTCCCGCCAGCATGTGATCGCTGATGTGGCAATGGTAGAGCCAGATGCCGGGCGCATCCGGCACCATGTCTGCGGTCACCATTTGTGCCGAGGTCACCACCAAAACGTCGGTGCGTTGGCCCGCCACGAGTACCGTATTGCCGTGCCAATGCGGCGTGTGCGCATTGTTGAAGTCTCCCAATGTCGCGACGTACCAGCGCACATGGTCGCCTTGCCTCATCGTCATCAATGGCATATTTCCGAAGATGTAGCCGTTGATCGACCACTTGATGTTGGTGTCCACGAAGCCTGTCCCAACGACCGGGGTGACCATACCTCCGGGAGTTATGTTGCGAGCCTGCGTCCGGTCCACGCCCTTGGGATCGGTCGCGTGAGCGCGGATGTTGTCCTCCAGGTACCAACTCTCGTTTTCATTGATGGCGATGTACATGCTGACGAACTCGTGATCCACGTCCTTCGGCCGGCCGTCGGCCAACGCCATGCCGCGTCGCGTGATAACGATGACCCCGAAGAGGCCCGAGGCCACGTCCAGGAGTTCGTCGGTGTGCGAATGGTAGAGCCAGAAGACCGAACTGGGGTCGCCCGGCCCGGGCCCGGCCCGCTCCGGTATTTGCCACACATAGGTGTGGGTGGCGCCGGGAGGCACGCCGCCGTCCTCCTTGTCGGCCCCGGTCGTGCCGTCATTGTAGTCCGCTCCCTCGGAATCCTTCCGATACAAAACGCCATGCGGATGCATGCTGTAGGGATGCGAGGCATGGTTCTGGAAAACGACCTTGATGGTGTCGCCCACCTCTCCGCGCAGAATCGGCCCCAGCAGGCCGAGGTATTGCTCTTCCGGGGCGCGGACTTTCAGCGTCGAAAATGAAGCGTCCGTATATTCACGGTAGATCGCCTTCTTGTACACACGACCGATCTGATGAGGTCCCGGTTCGGTGTAGCCCCTTGCGACCTCATCGAAGGGCATTCCCATCGCTTCATCACGGCCGGCGGGCGCGTAATCCCAGTTCACCTCGTCGGCAGCGACGTAGTACGTGCGCGTCTTGCCTGCGGGCGCCGCTTGTCCAAGAACCGCCGGCCCCAAGAAGAGCATTCCGACCAACCAGGCAACGTCGAGAAAAACGCGCGTGGCATTTCGCTGATTCATTTTTCCTCCGGAGTGCGTGATGCGAATTTTCGAAACGCAATTTTCATCATAACTGAAAGCTGAGTAGGTTTTGAGGAATAGAAAGCATTTTGTTTCGTGTGCTCATTCGTTGACGATTGGTGAAAGGAATTGGCGCAAGGCCTCCTGAACCTCGTCGAGTTTCCCGGCGAAAAAGTGGTCAGCGCCCTGCACCCAGTGAATCTGCTTGGGCTCGGCAAGCGAGTCGTAAAGTTCCACGACTTGGGCGGCCGGGCCGAATTCATCACGGGTTCCCTGAACAATCAATTTGGGTTTGCGGACATTACGGAGAAAATCGAAGTTAAGCGAGTCCACGGGAAGACCCAAGCCTACCAGCGTGGAGACGCGCGAGTCGGTTGCTCCCACCGCGAGGCCTACCCACGACCCAAAAGAGAATCCCATCAAACAAACCGGTAATCCCGGGAAATGCGCCGCGAGGTAGTCGAGCGCCGCGCGAACATCTTCCCGTTCGCCGGCGCCCCCCGCGAAAGTCCCCTTGCTTCTGCCCGCCCCGCGGAAATTGAATCGCAGGGTGGGGAGACCTAGGAGGAGTGCGGCCTTGGCGGCACGAAATACCACCTTGTTGTGCATGGTGCCGCCATAGAGTGGGTGGGGATGGCACACCAGCGCCACGTGGCGAGGAGTAACCTGCGGGTTCCATTCCATCAGCGTTTCCAGCGGTCCGTCGGGGCCGGAAATAAAAGTGCGGTCGATTTTCGTAAATCACCTCTGTTCCCCGAAGGGGAAAAACGTCAGTAGCCATAGGTGAAACCTACGGAAAGGAAGTACCGGAATTGAATTCCGGCCCTGAAGGGGCCGAACAGTTCGACCCCTTCAGGGTCGAGATAATGGTTTTAGACGCCGTCCCAATCCGTAGGTTTCACCTACGGCTACTCATCTACCTCCCCTCCGGGGAGGACCGTCGAGCGCCGCACTCCAAGGTGCTTCGCACATAGTGTAGAATGAAGGCGGCGTTCGAGTCATCATCGAGATATGCCGGTTTTGGTGAGGTGCCGTCATTCGAATTAAACTCCTTTTATTATTCCTGTTGGCCGTCATGGGTTCAGCCTATTACTACTATGTGTATAGGCCGGCGCACGCCCTTCCTGTGGAGTCCAGCTACGTGCTGCCGGAAAGCGCCGAGGTGGTCGACACGCCCGCCGAAGTGCGGATTGTCGTGGGCTCCCTCAAAAGTGGCGAGCGCGTTGAAATCATGAATCGGACTCGCAACTGGGCGCAAATCCGGACGTCCGACAACGTGACAGGTTGGGTGGAGAACAGTAGCCTGGTCGATTCCCAAACCTACGAAGGCGGCCAGAAACTGCTTCGTGATTCGCTCAACATTCCCGCGCAGGCGGAAGGCCACACGGGCGGTGTGGTGAACCTGCGCCTTGAACCCTCCAGGGACGCCTCCCAGCTTGCGCAGTTGCCGGAAGACCGGAAGGTGCAGGTTTGTGGCCGGCGGGGCGGGGACCGTCCCGCACCCGAAGGCCAGCCTTCCGCGAGCAAGGTGCGGGACGCGTGGTATCTGATTCGCGCCGACCATCGTGCCGGCTGGGTGTTGGGACGATTCGTAGCCCTGGACATTCCCGAAAAGCTTGCGCCCTATGCCCAAGCCACGAACCTGGTTGCCTGGGTCGTCCTCAAGACGGTCGAGGATGAGGGCCAGCAGGTGCCGGAGTATCTCACCGCGGACCGCGTGGGCAACCAGGACGCGGACTTCTCTCATGTTCGAGTTTTCACTTGGTGGGTCAAGGACCACAAATATGTGACCGCCTACGTGGAGAGCAAATTGAACGGCTACTTCCCGATTCGCGTGGCCGTGGTCAACGACGTTCACTACTTCCGCCTCCGGTTGATGGATGATCAAGGCCGGAAATTCCAGAAGGTATATGGGCTGTTTGATACCATAACTCGCACGGTCGGAACGGTGCCGGGTTGGGAGAGCGATGCGATGCCCGCATCGCCGGAGCACCATCACCCACGACGTTCCGGGCGGGGAAGAAGTTGAGCTCACCCATGGAGAAAGGTCCGGGATTTTCACAGAGCCAAGGGTTCTGCCGCTGGTTGATCCGTTGGTGGCTGACGCTCACCGGGCGAAAAATCCGGATGCTACAAGCCCGGGACGTGACAGGTGAAGGTTCGGCCGTGTTTGCGGTGAGCCACCCGGCGGGCTTTTTGCATGCGCTTGTCCTGGCGGCGGCGGTCGAGCGCCCCCTCCATTGTTTGCTGCCGAAAAGTCTCGCCCCTGGCCCGCTCGCTCGATTCTTGACTCGCCGCATGGGCTTCATTCTTCATGAGGATCACAGGCCGACTTCTGAGGCGATCCTGCGGGAGGCCATTGACATCCTGGCAAGGGGCGGAGCGGTGGGGGTTTTCGCGGATCAGAAGGTGGCGGGGCAAGGGGCGCCGGGCGTGTCGGCCGCCACTGCCGCAGCGCTGGTTTGGCGTGCGGAAGCCCAGCACTCGGGGCGTCGTGTTGAGGTCCATCCCGTATATCTTTTTTTTCCGGATTCAGCGGCTCCATCGCACGAAATGCTGATCTATGTCGACTCGGGTATGGCCCGCCCGGAGGGCCGGCCGGCGGCGCCTTCACGGGATGCCGAAACGCCAGCCTTGGCCGCCGCGCTCGAATCGCGGTTTCGAGAGAACGCCTTCCAACTGCGGCCTGCGGACCTGGAATATTTCCTCACGGATCTTGAAGAGGTCTTGCGAACCGGTTTGCAGGAGGACTGGGCGTCTCGCCCGGACTGGAAACAGGACGCCGAGGGGTTCGTACTGAGCCGGCTGGTGATGGAGTGGGTAAAGCAGACGAATTACTTGTCCCCAGAACGGCTGGTCACCTTGCGCAAATCTCTAGACGACTATCGCCGCCTCCAGCGGCAATGCGCGCTGCGGCAACTGGAGGTTGAGGAAACGGATTCCCTGCTGCGCTCAGGGTGGCGCCGGATCATCGTTTGGCTCGAGACCGTGCTGGGCCTGCCGATTGCTCTCTATGGTTTGCTGAATCACTGGGCCATCGGGTTGGTGCTCCTCCTGGCAGGATCGTTCAAGAGGGACAATGCCCGGTCCCGCACCACAGAATGGACACTTCGCGGTGCGGTGGCGTTGGGGTTTTATGCTGTCCAAATTTTCCTCGTGGCTCACTGGTGGGGCAGGGCCGCGGCGGGATATTTCGCGCCCACTTTACCCGTGTCGGGCTGGTACCTGTGGAGATACGGGGGGTTGATCCGGCCTCAGGCGCGGCTGATGTTTATTTCCCTCACCATTCCCGGTTTGACGAGAAGGACTAAACGCCTGCGGCACGAGCTCCTGGAAGAACTTGACCGGATGCTGACGGCATACGAGGAAAGAGCGAGCGTGCCGCGCTAAGACCAACGTGACACTTTTCCTTACTGAATCCGACGTTCGTGAGCTCCTGCCGATGGAGCGCGCGCTGGAGTGTGTGGAAGCAAGCTTGGTGGCGCAGGGCAACGATCGCGCCGTGAACCGTTCGCGCGAGCGCATCCTGTTGCCCGGTGTATCGTTGCACTACATGGCGGGAGCGCTGCCGGAGTCGCAGCATGTGGGAATGAAGGTCTACACCGTCACGCCCGAGAACCTCCGATTTCTCGTTCTGCTTTTTGACGCCGTGAGCGGCAGGCTGCTCTCCTTGATGCAGGCTGACCATCTGGGGCGCATTCGTACCGGGGCGGCAAGCGGCATCGCCACCAAGTACCTGGCCCGCCCGGACGCCTCGCGGGTGGGAATGCTCGGAACGGGCCGGCAGGCACGCACGCAGCTTCAAGCGATTGCCGGCGTAAGAAAGTTGACCGGAGTAAAGGCCTTCGGCCGCGACAAGAATCGCTTGCAAGGCTTTTGCCGAGAAATGTCAGAGGACCTCGGTGTGCCGGTGGAACCTGCTTCCAGCGCCGAGGAAGCAACCCGCTTCGGAGAGATCGTGACCACTGCGACCACCGCTCAACAGCCGGTGGTGCGAGGGGCAGGTTTGCAACCCGGCGCACACCTGAATGCCATTGGGGCCAACATGGCCAATCGGCGCGAACTCGATGACGAAGCGGTGCAGCGCGCCACCCTCATCGCGGTGGATTCCCTGGACCAGAGCCGGAAGGAATCGGGCGACCTCATTCAGGGACTGGCGAATCTGGGGAGAGGATGGGAGAGCGTCATTGAGCTGCACTCGGTGGTGACTGGAAAGCATCCCGGGCGAACGTCACCGGATCAAATCACCCTCTTCAAATCACACGGCATCGCCTTGTGGGACGTGGCCGTCGCCGGCTTTGTCTACCAGCAGGCGTTGCAGCGAGGAAAAGGGAGAGAGCTGGAAATTGACTAGCAATGTCCTGAAGAAGGCCCAAGCTCGGCATATTACTGGTAGCAGGATGTGCGCTCCCCGGGCGGCGAACACAATTGAAACGCGGTAGGAAGCCCGCTATGATAGAAGAAGGAGTCAGCAGAATGGTTTCGTTTTCCTTGAAAACCCGCGTAATGCCAGATGGCACCTTGCAGGTGGCTATCCCCACGGGGCTCCCCGAGGCGGAGGTTGACGTTCTCGTGGTCATAAGACCTGTTACCGCTTGTAGCACGGGAAGCGCCGCACCAGGGTCTTGGCCCGAAGGATTCTTTGACAAAACCTTTGGATGTCTCGCCGGGGACCCACTGGTGCGCGAGCCTCAGCTCCAACACGAAGCGCGCGAGAAGCTGCTTTGACCTACCTTTTAGATACCAACACCTGCATTCGCTACCTGAACGGGCGTTCTCCCCAGGTAAGAAACAATCTGGAATCCCTCTCCCCGGGGGAGGTAGCTTTGTGCTCTGTCGTCAAAGCGGAACTCCTCTACGGAGCAGCACGAGCTCGCTATCCCGAGCGTACCATGGCCCACATTGAGACGTTTGCAGCTCCTTTCATATCGCTACCCTTTGATGATTCTTGTGCGCACAAGTATGGTGAGATTCGTGCCCGTTTGGAACAAGCCGGCACGCCCATCGGCCCCAATGATCTGATGATTGCTGCAATCGCCTTAGCGCACGGCCTCACCGTGGTTACGCACAACACTCGCGAGTTTGGGAGGGTGGCGGGTCTAATTCTGGCAGATTGGGAGGTGTGAGCTTCACGCGTTACTGCTTATCCGACCCCTGCCCTTCGATCTCGATCTTCTTGGCCGTGATTTCCCCGCTTTCGGCCAGGTCGCCCGCCACCGAAATTCTTATTCCAATACGCAGGTCCTGAGCTGTGCCGGCGCTCCCATCCTTCTTTTTGATTTCCGTTTTGTCGTTGTAAAGCACGTGGAAGATCATGTTTTCGCCGGTGCTTACCGTCAACTTACCGGCGGTCTTTTCGGTGATTTTACCTTCCAACGTAAAATAGTTACCTTCCTGAGCTGAGAGGGTGGGCACTGCCGATCGGGGAGAAGATAAAGTCGTTAGGGAGAGTTGCCAAGCGCAGAGCAGAAAGCCAGTAAGGACGGCGATGCGGCGCATAACCATGAGCGGGCTCCTCACCTGAAGGATGCATGTATTCTACCGCGAATTGCGCTCCAAGATCTGATTTCCGCCATGAAATCTTGCTCGACAGGGTGAGAGAGAAATGCTGTGGGTGGAGGACGTGTGGAGCCGTGCGGTGTCGATCCGCCGATTATACGGGCCCGGTCACGTCGGGGAATTTAATCCCCACGATGTCGGCAATCTCCCTCGCGTACTCGATACCCACCTCACCGGCCCGCGGCGTGCCCTCCCGGCCAACCCAAACGACCTTGAAAATCCCGGATTTTTCCCCCCGCAAGGGCTCCACTTTCACCTGCATCCCCACCTTGAGCGGAATACGCGTCTTCAACTTCGCGCCAAACTTACTGACCGTTACAATCTGGGTGTTCTCCGCAAAGGGCTGGCGGTTGGCCAGCATGCCTGAAATTTTTACTGCGAACCCAATATTCACGCGCGCGCTACGGCGTAACGCGGGGGAACTGTTCGTCTTGCCCATGGTGCACCTCTTGAGATGGTTTGCCGGGCCGGCGTCAGGAAGCCGCAACCGGGCTGACCCTGCGTACGAAGCAAGCTCTCTACTCGTGCTGTTCCAACTTGCTGGCCCCATACATTACAGCCGACAGCAGCTTGATGCCCCGTGCTTCCTAAGCCCAAAGCATAGCTCCAGATAGTCGAAACGGCACTTGCTTGCCTGCAGTTTAGCACAACCGGTTTGCCGAGACGATATGGCGGCGGTAAATTGTTGTTGCTGCTCCCGCGGCGGCGGGTCGACGATGTTATACTGGCCGCCTCCGCTTGCAGCGGCACTATCACCCTTTGAGGTCAAACCGTGCAAAAGCGCGCCCGCACCCTTGAGAGCAAAACCCTTTTTCGCGGAAGAGTGGTGGAATTGAAGGTTGACCGCGTGATTGAACCGGGGGGAGTTGAGACCACGCGCGAAGTGGTTTGCCACCCGGGCTCGGTCGTCATCGTTCCCCATCTTCCGGACGGCCGCCTGATCCTGGTCCGCCAATACCGGCACGCCGTGAAAGAAAGCCTGTGGGAACTTGTGGCTGGTGGCATGGAACGGGGGGAAACCCCTCGCCAGAGCGCGCGCCGTGAGTTGTTGGAAGAGACCGGGTACCGTGCCGGCTCCTTGGAGCCGGTGATTGAATTCTACCCCAGCCCGGGCGTTCTGAGTGAAAAGATGCATCTCATCGAAGCGTGGGACCTGATCCCGTCCAAAGCCCGACCCGATGCCGACGAGCGAATTGAAACCGGGTTCTTTCCCATCCATAAAGTATTGGAGATGATTCAGCGTCGTGAGATTCGGGATGGGAAAACCCTGGTGGGAATTCTGTTGCTCTTTGGGACGAGATTGGTCTGAGCATGATTTTTCACAGATTAGAAGTTGCCTTTTGAAACGGTTTCCTGTAACAGTTTTTTCTTGACAAATCGAGGGCAGAAAAGCTATTTCTATTGGTGAGGGAGTCGGGAAAGTGTTCTCGTTGGGAAAGGGCTCATAGGAATAAGCGGCCGGGGATCGAACAGATCTTCGGCTTTTTTATTTCTTGGGGGCTTCTCCAAGGAGCGGCAACTCCCAAAGCACAATCAAGGAGGGCGCAAGTGGCAAGACTTCAAGGAAAGGTCAAGTGGTTCAATAACAGCAAAGGGTATGGGTTTATCGGCCAGGAAGGCGGAGCGGATGTCTTCGTCCATTACTCGGCCATCCAGGGTGAAGGATTCAAGACCTTGCAAGAAGGCGACACGGTAGAGTTCGAGATCGTCCAGGGACAAAAAGGACCTCAGGCCGACAAGGTCACAAAAGTCAGTTAACTGGCATCTGCTTCTCCATTTCCTGGCCCAACCCTCGGGGTTGGGCCTTTTTGTTTTCAAGGGGTTACGAGAAAAATCCCTTTCACCTGAGCGCTTAATTCCACTCTTGTAAACCTTTCGCTTGATTTTCAACTTCCCAAGGGAGACAATACCCGGGTCAAGAGAGTAGGGGCAAGCTTACCATTCGACACCATGGGGCGAAGAGTTATCCGGCGTGGCGAAAGTCGACATACTGAGTTGAAGCGTTGGGAGGATGTTGCGATGATGAATTTGAGGCGGGCCGCCGTCTGCATACTGGTTTCGGCGTTCGCGGCCGTAGCTCAGGATTACACGCCGTTGTCTCACCGTGACATCCCGGGAGAAAGCGCCAGTGTGGCTGCGCGCCTCCCGCTAACGGTTCCTGCCGAGACGGAATTCAAAGTCCAGGTTTTGTCAGGGATTCACACGCAAATCAACCATGTCAACGACCCCGTCGTCGCCGAAGTCTTGAAGCCCGTTTTCGTACAAGGAAAGATCGCCCTGCCACCCGGAAGTTTGCTGGACGGGCACATCACCATGATCCGCAATGCCGGTCACATGCATCGCTCGGCGGAACTCGGCCTGCGTTTTGATCGAATCACCCTTCCCGATGGACAGGAAAAACCCGTCGCCGCGGTTCTGGCTGCTCTGGAGCACCCCGAGATGCTCGATATTCACCTTGATCCCGAGGGCCACCTGGTCAGCAACCGAACAAGGCCTTGGAAAGCGCTAGTCGGCGGGTTCACGGCCCTGGGTACGTATGGCGCTTTGAAAATCGCGGCGGTGGGCTCCGCCGGCGCCACGCTGGCGCTTCCTGTGGGCGGAGCCGCCCTCATCAGCTACGAAGCCCTTTGGCGTCGCGGGCGCGAAGTGAACATGCCCCCCGACACCCAATGCCGTCTGCGATTGGATTATCCGCTCATCGTCCACATCCCTTGGTAAGCAACCGGATGGATTCCCTCATCGATCATAACGGCCGGATTATTCCCCTGGCGGAAGCGCGCCTTTCTCCCGGCCAGATGGGCCTGCTGATGGGTTGGGGCGTCTTCACGACCTTGCGCATCTACCAGGGAGTTCCCTTTGCCTTCGACCGGCACTGGGAGCGGATGGTGCGGGACGCGGAACGCCTGGGCGTTGCCTTCGATTACTGCCAGGAAACCGTCTGGGAAGCGATTGTGAAGCTGGCCGCCGCCAACCGCCGTCCGGAAGGCGCGGCGCGGGTTTCCTTTATCAAGAATCATGGCGGACTTTGGGCTGACGCACCCGGCTGCCCCGCCACCGACTTGCTGATCTTTACGCGCGAGCTGGCCGTGTGGCCGGCGGCCCACAAGCTGGCGCTTGTCCCCAATGCGATCTTTTCCCACGGGAAATTGGCGGGCGCCAAAATGCTTTCCTGGGTGCAGAACGCCGGCACTCTCGAACGCGTTCACGGGGAAGGCTTCGACGATGCGCTGCTGCTGAACGAGCAGGGCCACCTGGCGGAGTGCACGTCGGCCAATGTCTTCCTGGTGCGCGGCCGCCAGGTTCTGACGCCTCCCTTGTCTTCCGGCTGCCTGCCGGGAATAACCCGCGCGGCGCTCCATGAGGTCATTCCCGCGGCGGGATACACGCTTCTGGAGCAAGACCTCACTCCCGGCGACCTGGATTCGGCGGAGGAAGTCTTCATTAGCTCCACAACGCGCGAGGTTGCCGGCGTGGGAAGCATCCAGCCCAACTGGAAATATCCCGCTCCGGGGAAAGCCACGCGCGAAATCGCCGCGGCCTTCCAGAAATACGTCCAAGCTCATTTGCAGCGCGCCGCCGCTCCCCGCCCTTGACCTCCACGCCTGAACATGTCACGGAAAGGCCCACCGTCGCGATAGCAGTGACTGTGGCCCACCAAAAGGCGATCGTCTGCGCCGGCCCGGCAGTCGAGATCATCCCCCTCATCGTACCGCGCTGCTCGGTGGCGCAAACGGCGCGTTCTTCTGCGCGTTGTGCGATGCCCAAGGCGGCGGCCCGGGTTTTTGTCACGCGCTCTTCGTCATCGATTCGCTTGCCGCAAAAGGCGCTCGTAATTCTGCTTAAAGGTCGCGTTCTTGGGCTCGAGCGTATAGGCCGCGCGGTATTCCTCCATGGCGCCCTGCCGGTCGCCTTTGTGCTCCAGGGCGACGCCGAGGATGTTGTGCGCGCCTGAAAGATTCGGGTTGAGGCGCAGCGCCTCGCGTTCTTCCGTGACCGCTCCGTCCCAGTCGCTGTTCTTGGCGAGGGCAAAACCGAGGTTGGCGTGCGCCAACCCATTATTGGGGTTCAAGCGGAGCGCCTCGCGGTACTCAGCGATCGCGCTGTCGGAGTCGCCCTTGCTGGCGAGCGCGAAGCCGAGGTTGGCGTGGGCCATGTCATTCTTGGGGTTCAAGCGCAGCGCCTCACGATATTCCGCAATCGCACCGTCCGTGTCGCCCTTGTTGGCCAGCCCGATGCCGAGGGTGCGGTGCGCGTCGGAAAGATCGGGGTTCAGGCGCAGCGTCTCGCGTTCTTCCGCGATCAGGCCATCCCAGTCGCCCTTGCTTCCCAGCGCGAAGCCGAGGTTGAAGTGCGCCAATTCATTATTGGGGTTCAAGCGCACCGCTTCGCGTTCTTCCACGATCGCACCGTCCCAGTCGCCCTTGCCGGCGAGCGCGAAGCCGAGGTTCGTGTGCGTCATGTCATTGTTGGGATTCAAGCGCAGCGCCTCGCGATACTCCGCGATCGCTCCATCCACGTCGCCTTTGCCTCGAAGCGCGTTGCCGAGACTGTAATGCCCCAGGTCATTTTCGGGATTAAGGCGCAGGGCCTCGCGCGCTTCCGCCAGCGCTTCGTCAGTCTTCCTTTGACCGTTCAGAGCCCGGGAGAGGCCAACGTGCAGGTCGGCGTTCTGAGGATCCAGGCGAACCGCGGCGCGGTATTCCAACTCGGCGTCCGCGTACTGTTTCTTCTGAATGAATTCCGCTCCGTGCGCCGCGTGTTGCCGTAGTTCGGCCTGCCGGGCCTGCGCCCCCGGATCGCCGGTCACCGGCTTCGTCACCTTGGCGTTCTTCAGCGCATTGATCAATTGGTCGTCGCCGCCGCCCAGACGCACTTCCTGAAGGTAATCATCCTGGGGAGTGAAGTCGATGCCGCGCTCTTCCACCAGAATCGCCACGCGACGGCTGGGCACCTCACCGGCCAGCAAGGCGAGGATTTGGACTTGATGGAGCGGCTTCGTCGCGCTCGCTTGCTCGGGCGGCTTGGCGGCGCGCAGCGCCTTAAGAAATGCCTCGCTTGCGCCTGCGGCCTTGAGAGATTGGATAAAGTCCTCCGCCGGCGCAAAATCAATCCCCCGCTGCGCGATCAGCTTCGCCCCCGACTCGTCTCCGAATCCGTCCCGCACCATATTGCTGACCTGCTCCTGCGTGAAAGGCTTTTGCTGCGCCCAGACAGACAGGGCAAAGACCAACCCCATCGCCAGTGTGAGGAAAGCCAGTGATCTGCGGAATCTCATTGCCACCTCGCGCGCATCGCGTGTACTGAGAGAAATCGATGGGTGATTATACCGAAAATAGGCGGGTAGCGCAGCGCGGCCTCTGGCCGCAGCCAAACAGGTTTCCTAGGGGCAGGGCCTCGTGTCTGCCCTCCGGAAGGGCGCCCTTGTGCGTAGGGTTTCCTAAAGTCGGCCATGCCGATGGGGAGGCACGAGGCCTGCCCCTACTTTCAAATAAATAAGCTTGTTCCCCCTGTACATTATAAGGTACACTAGCTCATACAAGGTGCATGATGGCAAACGACCCGCAGCCGCAAAAAGTCCCGCTCATTTTTTTCCGCACAGGGGCGGGAAGCGAGCCGGTGCGGGAGTGGCTGAGGGGGTTGCCGGAAGCCGAGCGCCAGGCCATCGGGAAAGACCTTTTGCGGGCGCAGTGGCGGTGGCCGGTTGGAATGCCATTGTGCCGCCCGCTGGGTAATGGGGTGTGGGAAGTGCGGACGGACTTGCCGACCAAGCGCACCGCGCGCGTGCTGCTCTGTCTCCACTGCGGGCGCCTCGTGGCACTGCACGGTTTCATCAAGAAGACGCGGACGACGCCCGATGAGGATATGGCATTGGCCCGGAAGCGCCAGAAGGAGTTGGAGCCATGAGCAAGAAACATATGGGTTCGAGCATTGATGATTTCCTCAAGGAGGAAGGCATTTTTGAGGAGGCGCAAGCCCAGGCAATTAAGGAAGTCGTCGCCTGGCAGCTCGCCCAGGCCATGAAGAAAAAGAAAATATCCAAATCGCGCATGGCGATGCTGCTCAAGACGAGCCGGACACAGGTTGACCGTATTCTTGATCCGAAAAACGACATCACGCTCTCCAGCCTGCAACGGGCAGCGGCAATGGTTGGGCGCCGGGTATCGATTGAGCTGGTGTAGAGAAGGAAGGGTGGCCGCAAGGCCCTTCGCCGTAGGGGGATCCGTCAGCCGACGGACCGCCCCCTGGTTCCGCATTCACCACCCGGAACTCCGGCTAGAGCAAGCCCTACCGCTAAGTGTCGCGATTGCATTCACCCGCTCGAACGGAGCCTCACACAAGAATCTTCGCGGTTGGACTCGTCACTCGTCACTTGTCACTCGCCACTGCCCTTCTCAATTCGTCTTGGGAATTGACCGTGGGTTCAGCATCGTAGGAAAGCCCACGGTCACAAAAGTGGTGACCTTGGCTACCGCTAGGAATGTCTAGAGGATCTGGTCCAACACCAGCGTTTCAAAGGCTTCCACCCGCTCAAAGACCGGATCATTGGTAATCAATCCGGTCGCCTTGGCGTGTGCGGCGGTCGCGGCCTGCAGAGCATCGGGAGATTGGAGGTGGTGTCGGGCACGAATCCGCGCTGCAAGATCCGCAATTTCCAGGTCGGGGGCAATCCAATCCAGGTTGGGGTAGGTGGAGAGTAATCCGTAGAACTCATCCACCCGCGATTCGTCAAGCTCGCGATAAGGATGAACCAGCAATTCCATCATGGTGAGGGTTGACGTGAACGCCTTCGAACCGGGCCGTTCGAGCCAGGAAAAAATGTGATCCGTGAGGGCAAGCTATCGGGATTCGCTTCTAATTGGTGAATGAAGACGTTCGTATCCAGGGCGACCCGGTGGTGATGCCGAAGAAAGGTGCGGAGACGGTCTATTCCCAACTCTGGCGTTCCTTTTGAAGATAATCGCGGGGATAGGCGCCGCGAGCTAACCCTCAAATCGCGGCATGATGGGACTTGGGCTTTTGCAGGGCAATGACCCTCTCTCCACAAACCACCACCAAGAGCTTATCGCCGGGCTTTAACTGCAAAGCCTCGCGAGCCTCCCGTGGGATGACAATCTGGTTCTTGGTTGAAAGTGTCGCTTCCGCCATCACTTTACATTATAGCATAAAGTAAAGCAGGCGGCGCAAGGGGTTGGTTGATTTGGCGGTAGTAGCGACGGTCAATTCGTATTGTGAATTGACCGTGGGTTCAAGATCGATGGAAAAGCCCACGTTCACACGTGCACTGACCGCGGCCGCTGTCAAGAACGGTTGGTCCTAACAGTTTTTCAGAAGATCGAAATATCGCTCGCGGCTCATTCCTGCGGTACGGAGGAGGTTGTTGATGATGAACACGGGAACTTCCTTATACATCGGGATCCCGAGCGGACGCTTCACGCCGGTTTTAGTGTAAATGAGATGGTCACCACGCTGGCGGTTGAAGGCGAAGCAGTCTTGTTCGAAGACCTTGGCAAGTGTCCGGTAGTCGACAGCGCGGAGCGGGGGCATCTACTTCACGCTCAGTGTCAACCGATCAAGGGATACGAATTCCGACGCTCGCCATGTCTCGCCATCATGCTCGTAGCCGGCTTCTTCGAGAATTTCCGCCAGTGTCCCCATTTCAGCACTGGTTTCCAGGAATCCCCGGACGGCATCTCGGATGTTCCTGCGAGCCTCCTCGTCCGTCGCGCCACAGCTTGACACATCGAGTTCTGGCACGTAGGCAACAAAGGTTTGTCCTTCCTTGAACGTATGGACGGTAAAAGAAATATCCTGCATGGGTCGCGCCTCCTCGGATTGCTTCCCCTTTCCACCTCCCAGAATATCAATACTGAGAATTCCAAAGCAAGCCCACTCCGACCTGCCAGAATGCGACAGACGAGAGCGGGTGCTGACATGTTTCGTAGGTCCGCGGCACTTGGGTACGGTGGGTCAGATGGCCTTTCGCAGTAGGGGGACGGCTTGCCGCCCCCTGGTTCCGCGTTCACCCTGCGGGAAGCCGAGTAGCTGGTAGCCGCGGTCAGCGCCTTCTTCACCGCGGGTTCTTCTTTCCAAAAACGTGAACTTTCGGTGAGGAGCAGGCGCTTCGAATCGGGATACAGGGGTGCTAAGAACCTGTTTCTTCGAGTGCGGTGTTGAAAGGGCTCACCACAGAGTGCGCAGAGACCACAGAGAAAAGCCCTCCGGCTTGCACGTGCAAAGATCACGTTTCCTTGATTGTTGATTGACAGATATTTCTCCGCCTGCTCTCCGCGACCTCTGTGGCGACTGTGGTGAAATCCTTTTGGGTTGACATGGAGGGGCGGCAAAATTAGAGTGAGAATAGGAGCTGCAGGAGAACACAGCCTATGACCGGAATCCAGTTCGTAACCGATGAGAAGGGCCGTAAGGTGGCCGTTCAAATCAACCTGAAAAGATATGGCGCGGTGCTCGAGGATTTCTGGGACGGATTGATTTCGGAATCTCGCCGGAACGAAAAGGGCATTCCTTACGAGGAATACCGGGCCAAGCGATTGAAGGATAATCGTCAGCGTGGCTAAATACACCCTCGAAATAATGCCCTCTGCCGGGAAGGAACTGGACGCGCTGGACGATGCGCTGTTTGCCCGAATAGACCGCAAGATTTTGGTGCTTGCCCAGAACCCACGCCCGCCGGGATGCAAGAAGCTCAGAGGGTATAAAGACCTATGGCGCATCCGCGTGGGCGAGTGGCGCGTTTTGTACGTCATCGACGACGCGGCAAAACTTATCAGTATCACGCGCATTGCCCACCGGCGCGAGGTATACGAACGCTGATCCATCCCATTGACCATGACCCCGCCGGAGAGAAATCAATACCGCGCTCCTTTATAAGCTGCGTGCCCGACTCGTCTCCGAATCCGTTGCGCACCATGTTGCTGGCCTGCTCCTCCGTTTAGGTTGCCCCGATTTCTATAAAACCACAATAATTCCGCGATTGCGACAATTTGTCTCTTGACAAATTTTAGGCTATGGAGTATACTAGATTCGTAGTTAATTGCGAGGCCTCACCATGTCTCTGCACAAGCCTCCCACCATGACACATGCCCGGCTCGATGCAAACCGCCAAAAGGCCCAGAAATCGAACGGACTCCAGACCGAGCGGGAAAAGTCTTGGCCGCAGCTTGAAACGATGTCCCGCAAAACAAAGGGGTTATCGGTCGAGAGCCACGACCCATCAAAAATGTATCTAATTGAAATGAAAAGACTTAGTTTGAAATTGAGCGTTGAGGGCAAAGAAAAAAAGGTTCCTCCGTGGAATTCGTGGGTAAGGCGCGATAGATCGAAAGGGGTAGCGCATCCTGCCCCGAACCTGTTAAGGGATATGTGGACCAACACAAATCCCGAGCACAGGGGGAG
>JBEKNU010000022.1:0-38735 GCA_049522495.1 Terriglobia bacterium | reverse complement strand
CCTGTGCTCGGGATTTGTGTTGGTCCACATATCCCTTAACAGGTTCGGGGCAGGATGCGCTACCCCTTTCGATCTATCGCGCCTTACCCACGAATTCCACGGAGGAACCGAAAAAAAGGGGGGGAAAAGCTGTGGAAATCTTCACTAAGTTATTGAAAACAAATGTAGAAAAAATGTCAGTCTACCACCTTTCCACGATGTTGATGAAAACAAATAAGTTATGAGATGCTTTCCACGATGTTGATGAAAATAATCGGGTTATTGGAAATAAGACTCACGAGTGACGAATGGCAGCTTACCAGTAGGCGTACCGATTTCGGGTTGTTTCATTCGAAAATCAAAAATCGACAATGGTCCGATGAGCCGATCAGACCGCGCGTCCTTCTTCTGCGCTGTAGAGATTCCTCAGGTAGAGTAGAATAGAAACGATGGCCACCCGGCTTAAGCTTCTGGCTGAAACCACCGCACCGATCGAGGAGATTGCGCTCATTTTGCGCGCCGAGCATGGCGACCCCTTCCACATCCTGGGGATGCACTTGGTGGAGGTGCAGGGGAGAGCCGCGGTGGCGATTCGCGCTTTCCTGCCGCGCGCGCATGACGCTTGGGTGGTGCGCGGCCCGGGCGAGAGCGGCGTCGTGCCGCTCCAGCGCATCCGCGCGGAGGGATTCTTCGAAGCGGTTTTTCCGGGCGAGCAGGCGATGTTCCCCTATCGCTTGCGCACGGAATATGCCGGCCTGCACGAGTTCGAGGATCCTTATCGCTTCCCGCCCGTACTTTCCGACTTCGACCTTCACCTCCTGGCGGAGGGCACGCACCACAAGACCTACGAAAAGCTGGGCGCGCATGTGCTGGAAATCGCCGGAGTGCGCGGCGTGTCGTTCGCAGTGTGGGCGCCGAATGCCCAGCGTGTGAGCGTGGTGGGCAACTTCAATCAGTGGGACGGACGGCAACATCCCCTGCGCTCGCGTGGCGCCACGGGGGTATGGGAAGTCTTCATTCCCGGCCTGCGCGAAGGGGAGCTTTACAAATTCGAAATTAAAGGCCGGTATAAAAACTACCTGGGTTTAAAGAGCGATCCCCACGGTTTCTACGCTGAGGTGCGCCCCAAGACGGCCTCGATCGTGTACGACCTGAACCGCTATGACTGGCACGATGAGAAGTGGATGGCGGAGCGCACGGCGCGGCAGGGGTTCCATGCGCCTGTGGCGATTTACGAAGTTCACCTGGGCTCGTGGCGGCGCATGCCGGAAGAAGGCGATCGCGTCCTCAACTATCGCGAACTCGCCGAGCAGTTGGCGGACTACGTCGAAAAGATGGGTTTTACGCATGTGGAATTGATGCCGGTGACCGAGTATCCGCTGGATGAATCTTGGGGCTACCAGACCACCGGGTATTTCGCGCCCACCAGCCGCTTTGGCACGCCGGACGATTTCATGTACTTCGTCGATTACCTGCACCAGCACGGGATCGGGGTGATTCTGGACTGGGTGCCGGCGCATTTTCCCTCCGACGCGCACGGCCTGGCGTTCTTCGATGGCACCCACCTTTACGAGCACGAGGATCCCCGCTTGCGCGAGCATCCGGACTGGCACACCCGCATCTTCAATTACGGCCGCACCGAAGTGCGCAGCTTCCTCTGGTCGAGCGCGCTGTTTTGGCTGGAAAAATACCACATTGACGGCCTGCGCGTGGACGCCGTGGCCTCCATGCTCTATCTCGACTACTCACGCAAAGCCGGCGAATGGGTGCCGAACGCTTTCGGGGGCAATGAAAACCTGGAGGCCATCTCCTTCATCAAAGGCTTCAACGAACTCACCCACCAGCATCATCCCGGCACCTTGACGATCGCGGAGGAATCCACCTCCTGGCCTATGGTTTCGCGCCCTCCCTACGTCGGCGGCCTGGGCTTCAGCCTGAAATGGAACATGGGCTGGATGCACGACATGTTGCAGTACTTTTCCATCGACCCCATCTTCCGCCGTTACCACCACTCCGATCTGACGTTTTCGTTGCTCTACGCCTTCAATGAGAACTTTGTGCTGGTGCTCTCGCACGATGAGGTGGTGCACGGCAAGCGCTCGCTGCTGGCGAAAATGCCGGGGGATTATTGGCAGCAGTTCGCCAACCTGCGGGCGCTCCTGGCTTTTCTTTACGCGCATCCTGGGAAGAAAATGCTCTTCATGGGCGTGGAACTGGGGCAATGGAATGAGTGGGACGCTGCCCGGAGCCTGGATTGGAATTTGCTCGAATACGAACCCCACCGCAAGCTCCAGGATTTGGTGGCGCAACTCAACCAACTGTACCGAGCGGAGGGGGCGCTGCACCAAATCGATTTTGAGCATCCGGGTTTCGAATGGATCGATTTCCACGACGCGGACCATTCCGTCATCGCCTTCCTGCGAAAAGGGCCAACGCCAGGTGACCATCTGGTGGTGGTCTGCAACTTCACGCCGGTGCCGCACCCGGGCTATCGCGTGGGTGTGCCGGAGGCAGGCTCCTATCGCGAAATTTTCAATAGCGATGATGGGCGGTTTGGCGGAAGCGGCGTGACCAACGCGCCGGGCCGCCATGCCATCCCCCTGGCATGGCAAAACCAGCCCTGCCACGTGGAATTGACGCTGCCGCCGCTGGGAGTAATCTATTTGAAACCGGAAAGGTGAAGCGCCGCCACTGTGTCCATTCCGGCCGGCTCGGCCAAGATCTCCCTTGACCTTGCGCGGTGGCTGCCTCGGAAGCGAAAAGACAAGGTCCTTTAATACGACCATGCGCAAAAAGGTAATCAGTAAGATAACACTTTCGAAGGTGGGGTTGCTCCAGCTCCGCCATTTCAATATAATTCCGCCGAAGAGCGCACATCAGGGCATACTTCATGGACAATAGCCCAGGAGCAGAAACCCGCCGAAGCACGCGGCTGTCCATCTCTATTCCCATTGTAATCCATGGGAAGGACGCCCAACAAAAAGCCTTCAAGGAAAAAACCCACACGCTGATTGTAAACAAGCACGGTGCGAAGCTCGCGACGTCCCACCAACTGGCCGTTGGCACGCAGATTCTGATTGAAAACCCCACGATGGGTAGCGCCGGCGAGGCGAACATCGTGTGGGTATCCGCCAAGCGCAGCTCGCAAGGACTCCATGAAGTGGGAGTGCAGTTGGTGGAGGCGCAGAATATATGGGGCCTCGAATTTCCCCCCGACGACTGGACCAACCAGGAGAAGGATCAGGGAATGCCGGCGGCGAACGAAGCTATCCCGCCCCTCCCTGCGCCTGTGGAAAACCCGTCTGCCCAAATTTCTCCTCGCGCCTTGGCCAGCGCGGCGAAACCAACTCCCACCACCCGCCCGGCGCTCGTGAAAAGCCCGCCTGTTCAAACTCCTCCTCCCGGCTTGGCCAGCGCGGCGAAACCAGCTCCCGCCACCCGCCCCGCGCTTGTGGAAAGCCCCCCTGCGCAAACTTCTCGTCCCGGCTCGGCCAGCGCCGCGAAACCAGCTCCCGCCACCCGCCCCGCGCCTGTGGAAATTCCGCCCGCCCAAACTTCTCGTCCCGGCTCGGCCAGCGAGGAGCTCGCCACGCAATTCCTTCAAGAACTCCATGAGACCACTGATGCGCATGCCCGGAAATTCCGCGAACGCCTTGACGAGGTCGTGGAACAGGTGCGCCTGCAATTGGAAATGGATCTGCGGGGGCGAGCCGGCGCCGCAAGAGAAGAAGAGTTCGCGGCAATAGAGCAGCAAGTTTTGGCCTCCTGTGAGCGCTTGACCGCATTGAAAGCGGAAATGGCAGAGCTGGATGCGAGACTCGAGGTGACCCGGCAAGGCTTAGGCGCAACTCTCGACAGCGTTCCCCCACCTTTGACCACGGAGCAGATACAGGAGAAGATCGAGGCGGAAGCGCTGCCCGTGCTCCATCTGATAACTGAGGGTGGAATCGCGGCTGCGCGTGAACGCTTTCAGACGGAGGTGCAGGCGGACTTTGGCAAGGCGGTGGCCGCCTGGAGGGATAATCTCTCTGCCGAGAGGGATTCCATCATGGAGGAGGCGCGCCAGCAGATCATGGCGGAGGTGAATTCCGCCCTCGAAATCTTGAACCGGAACCGTGACGCAGGCTTAAAGGAGATGAAGCACTACATCCAGGAGGAAATCCAGGCGAACAAGGAAAGAGTTGTTTCGCAGATTAAGTCGAAATTAGATGTGGCCGCGGAGAGCCACGGGGCTTCCCTGATCGACCAGTTGAATGAAACCGTGCGCGAAACCGGGGAGCGGCAGAAAAATCTGTTACAAACTCAGCTCGATGACCTGTTGGCCAGCCGTTTGGACCAAGCTCAGGGGCACGTGCAGTCCTTAGAAGCGAACCTGCAAGAACGCGTTGGGGATGGGCTGCGCGCTGCGGGCGAAAAGATTACTCGAGAATTGCAAGCGCGACTGCAAGAAATTTCCGACCAGACCGTTGCTTCGGCCTCTGACCAAACACGCGCACAGATTGAAAAATCGGCCAGCGCGACCGCAGAAAAAAGCCTTCAAGCCTGGCAAGCACGGCTGCAAGAAATTGCTGACCAGACCGTTGCTTCATCCTCTGACCAGGTGCGGGTGCGAGTGGAAGAATCGGCCAACGCCTTCGCAGAGAAGAGTTTCCAGGACTGGCAAACGCGGCTGCAAGAAATTGCCGACCAGACCATTGCTTCATCCTCTGACCCAATTCGGAAGCAGGTCGAAGAATCGGCGCAGGTGGCGGCGGAAAATGCCCTGCAAGAATGGAAGGCACGGCTGAAAGACGTTGCTGACCTGGTCATTGATTCATCTTCCCAACAAATGCGTGGCCATATCGAAGAAGCGGCTCGCGGCACGGCAGAAAAAGGTCTCCAAGCATGGCAAACGCGGCTACAAGAAATCGCCGACCAGACCCTCGCGGCATCCTCGGATCAAATACGCGCGCGCGTTGAAGAATCCGCCCAGGCCGTGGCGGATAAAGCTCTCCAGGCGTGGCAAGTAAGGCTGCAAGAGGTTGCGGAGGGCGCCGCCACAAGTTCTTCAGACCAAGTTCGAGGGCGGATCAATGAGGCACTGAGCCTTATGGGCCCGAAGTTACAGGAAATGCAGGAACGTGCGGTGAACGATGCGGTGGAGGCTTTCCGGGGCAGGCTCTCCCAGTTTCTTGGCTTGCTTCCCTCCGGCGGAATCAAGTAACCCGCATCCCCGCCTGCCCCCTCGAACTTTGCCTTACCACGCATTTCGCATTACGGGTTTGGCAGAGCGGGGCTGCCCCCCCTCTTCTTACGACCGTCCGCCAGGATGTTGGCAGATGGGGTGGGGCGTCTTACGTCAAGTTGTGTAGAAAGGTGTAACTCATCCTCACCGCTTCGAGCGGCGGCTGCTCGCACCAGTCCTGCTCGATGAAGAAGTGCTTCATTCCCGCGGTGGGCGCGGCCGCGAAGATGCGCTTCCAATCGATCGTGCCGTGGCCAACGGGCGCGAACATGCCCATCTTATCGTCCTTCTCCACCGTGGGGGCGGGATGGTCGTTCATGTCCTTGATGTGGAGGAGCGGAAAGCGGCCTGGGTATTTCTGGAAGTAGGCCACCGGATCCTGACCGGCGTGCGTCACCCAGAAGCAGTCCATTTCAAAATTGACGAGTTTCGGATCGAGCGCCTGGAGAAGGTAATCATACGCGGTGGTGTTGCCAAATTTCTGAAATTCGAAGTTGTGATTGTGATAGCAGTATTGAATACCGGCCTTCTGGGTTTGCTCGCCGGCCTTATTGAAGAGTTCGGCCAGGCGCTTCCAGTCATCGAAGGTTTTCCGTTCCTCGGGTTCGAGGATGGCGTTCACCATGAATTTCATCCCGATGGTTTTGGCATTCTCGATTTCCTTCTCCCAGTTCCCCCGCAGATGCCGGGTCATGTAATGCCCGCTGGGAGCGGTGAGGCTATCCTCCTTGAGGATCTGGGCAAATTCCGCCGCCGTCTTCCCATAAAGGGCGTAGAGCTCCACTTCCTTGATGCCTATCGCCGCGACTCGCTTGAGGGTGCCCAGCATATCTTTCTGAAGCTCGTTGCGGAGCGTATAGAGCTGGAGCCCGATGGGCATGCGGAAAGGATTGGCGAAAAGGGCGCCGGGCGCCTGTGTGGCGGCCGCCGCCGTCAGTCCCAGAGCGCTGCTGCGCAGGAAATCTCGTCGATTCATCATGGCAGTCATCTCCTATTATCTAAAATGAGAATGCAATTACTACACCACTCAGCGCAGGGGTGCAACAGAAAATCTCGGCGTAGGACATTTCGGCGCGCGTCGATGCGCCGCGGGCTCGGAGATGGGGCAGTGCTTACAGGCATGCTACGATAGGCCTATGCAAAAGAGTGCGGCGAGAGCCGGCTTGCTCTCCGCGGATGAGCGTTTCATGCGCAGGGCGTTGCGCGAGGCGGAGCGCGGCGCCCGTGAGGGGGAAGTCCCGGTGGGGGCCGTCCTGGTCCGGGAAGGACGAGTGTTGGCGCGTGCGCACAATCGCCCCATCCATCTGCACGATCCTTCCGCGCACGCGGAAATACTGGCGTTGCGGAGGGCGGCGCGAAAGCTGGCCAACTACCGGCTGGAGGGTTGCGACCTGTATGTTACAATTGAACCTTGTGCGATGTGCGCCGGCGCCATCGTGCAAGCGCGATTGCGGCGCACGGTGTTCGGCGCGCGCGACCCCAAGGCGGGCGCGAGCGGATCAGCGCTCCGGGTGCTGAATCACCCCAAGCTAAATCACCAGGTGGAGGTAGTGAGCGGTATCCTGGCCACCGATTGCGCGTTGGTCATTCAGGAGTTTTTCCGTAAGCGGAGGAATAATACGGGACACGGCAGATGAGATCTCGATTCCCTTGCCCCTTGTCCCGAAAGCTGGTTTTTGTCGGAGAGGTACCGAAGCGGTCATAACGGGGGCGCCTCGAAAGCGTCTTGCCTGCCAAAAGTGGGCACGTGGGTTCGAATCCCACCCTCTCCGCCAGCTCTAAGTAGAAGTTCGGGAGCGTGCCGCCAACTTTCCCAGCAGGCGCGCGGCATCCTGAACCAAAAGCACCAGCAAGAGTGGCCCCGTCACTATCACATTGCGGTTGTATGTGAGTGCCTGCGCGAGGTGTCCATGAAAGAACGCAGCCAGTGCCCGAGTGCTCCCGCAGGCAGGGCAGGCAGCGAGATGGAATAAGTGCTTCCATAAGCAGATGTCCGGCCCCCGCGCCAACACCTCGGGGGGGACCGCCATGAAAACCCCCAGGCCGAGTGACAGTACTAGCCATCGAGCTATTCCCTTGGAAAAAATCGCCATGGCCCCCTACATTCGCAGAAGTTTGCCGTTGGAATCCGGCAATTTATTCACGGCAATCAAGATGGAGTCCACCATGCACCAGATCCCACAACCGCCGCCCGTGAGGAGCTTCAGCACTCCCAGTCCGGTATAACCCAGGTAGAAACGATCAATGCCCAGCCACCCCAGAAAAATTGAGAGGAGCAACGCGGACCCCCAGTCCTTATCACTGGGTTGGTTGGGAGAAACAAACTGTAAGGGGCGCCCCTGCGCGTCCGGCAGTTTCTTGAGGATGATGAGGAACATATCGACAAAAGCCCAAATTCCACACCCGCCCAGGGTAACTAATTTTAGAATTCCCAGTCCAGTGTAGCCGAGGTAGAAGCGATCCACGCCAAAGATTCCCAGAAACATCGAAAGCACGGCAGCGGTGCCGAGGTCTTTGCCACCCCCGGCAACGACCCGAGCGCCGCACTGGGCGCAAATTTCCATCTGGGGAGCCATTTCCTTCCCGCAATTGGAGCAGAAGCGCGTGCCCGCCAAAGGGCGCTGGCCGCAGTCCACGCAAAACTCGGCGGTATCGACAAGCTGTCGTGCACAATTCCGGCAATACATGATGAACCCTCGTGAACCGACTTGTTGGAACTGCGTTTGGGTACTTATAGTGTCTTCTGCGGCAAATGTAAATGGGTTTGATAGGAAATCCCGGAAGGGGTGGGCGCCCACCCGGCGAACCGGGAGGTCAACGCTCCGGAGAAAGATTCGCGGTCTTGAAGTAAAATCCCATCTCGGGACCGCAGGGAAAGGTGGGAAGTGGCATGCAAACCCTTTACGTGATAACAACCGGTGGGACGATTGAGAAGGTCTACCTGGAGCAGACAGGGTCTGTGGCCAATCTCGACACGAAGATTGAGCAATATCTCCGCAGGCTGCGGCACCCTGACCTCAGGATCAAGACCACCCACGTGATGAACAAAGACAGCTTGGAGATGACCACCGCTGATCGCGACCGCGTGCTGAAAATACTGGAGCAGAAACTGAAGCGCCCGGCGCCCGTGGTAATTACTCACGGCACCGACACCTTGGTGGAGACGGGTTTGCTGCTGCAACGGCGTCTCCGGCGCCTGAAGTTTCCCATCGTCCTCACCGGCGCCATGACCCCGTTGGGATTCGAGAAGAGCGACGGTTTACAGAATTTGACGGAGAGCCTACTGGCGGCGCGCTTGCTGCCGCCGGGGGTATACCTGGTGATTCACAGCCAAGTATTCCCGATTGACCGCGTGCACAAGGATCGCAAGCGAGCGCGCTTTGTATGGACAGGGGTGCGAGCCAAGGGCGCACAGAGGAAACTTGCCATCACTCCGCTACCGTGACATCGATCGGCGCGGTGAGCGCCAAGGTTCCCCATGCTACGCTCAGGGTGACCTTGCGGATGTTGTCCTTGGGATAAGAGAGCTCGATGGTGAGTTTTTCAGGTTTGGATGCAGCTTTGGCGATGGACATGGGAACTTCAAACGCAACCGGAGCCTTTTCAATCTCGAAGGCATCAAGGTGAGCAGCGCGGACTCTCGCCGGGTCAATGAAAGCCAAACTCCAATTCAATCCGTCTTCCGAACGGTGTAGTCCGAGGTAGTAGTAGCCGGCGGGGACCTTCTGGCCCGAAATCTTCAAGGGGAAGCAAGAATCGAGGACGGTCCAGAAATTACTCCCCATGCGCCAGATTTTGCCCTTGGTCATGCGATCAAATTTCTCAGGGTCTTCGTAAGTGCTCTTCCACACCGGGCGTCCGTAGTTGATGGCGAACTGCCCCGCCGCCCTATCTTTCACCGTGTTCCAATAGAGGACGCGGGCGGAGGCACGGTCATCGGGCTGCCCGCCTTCGGCGACGAGGTTGGGTTTGGGCTGTTGCGCGGAAGCGGGAATCAGCGACAAGAATACAAATGTCCCGAGAGCGATACGAATGTTCATCGGCTATCTCCTGATAAGAATTTCTCCCCGGTCAGCAGATTAACAGCGGCTCGCGACTCTGCCCCGGAGTGCCAGGGAAAGGCTTCGCCATTTGTTGGCACGAGTGCCCGACCTACCCCTTCGTGGCGACCTTAATTGGGGGTCCCCGCCGCCGCGGGAGTCAGGGCCGCATGGCGGGCCAGCGGGTCCACCTCAACAGCCACGGGATCTTTTTCCAGACCCAACTCAACAACTTCCCGGATCGTCTTTACATAGTGGAGCGTCAATCCCTCGAGCATTTCGGGGTTCAGGTCCTCGTGGACGTTCGCTTCGTTATCGGCGGGAAGAATCACTTCGACCACGCCCGCCCGTTTGGCGGCCAAGACTTTCTCCTTGATCCCACCCACGGGCAGCACTTGGCCGCTCAGAGTAATTTCGCCGGTCATGGCGAGCCGCTGCCGCGAAGGCCGCCGCGTAAGGGCGGAGACGAGGGAGGAAACCATGGTAACTCCCGCCGAGGGCCCGTCTTTGGGAATGGCCCCGGACGGAACGTGAATGTGAATATCCTTCGACTGAAAGAAATCCGGATCGATGTCGTACTCAGCCGCGTGGGAGCGGACCCAGGCGAGCGCAGCCTGCATGGACTCCTGCATGACCTGGCCCACGTGTCCGGTCATGGTGAAGCCCTTGCTGCCCTTCATGGCATTGGCCTCCACATAGAGGACGTCGCCGCCTGTGGGCGTCCAGGCAAGTCCCACCATGACCCCAGGTTGACGGGTGCGCTCCACGATTTCGGTTTCCAGACGGTAGCGGGGGATTCCCAGAAGATCCCGCAGGTTGTCGGCCGTCAGCAGAAGCTTTTCCGGCTTGCCCTCGGCGATTCGGCGCGCCTGCTTGCGGCAGGCCGTGGCGATTTCTCTCTCCAGATTCCGCACCCCGGCCTCCCGCGTGTAGTGCTGAATCATGCTGGCCAGGGCGCTCTTGGAAAATTCAATCTGCTCGGGAGCCTTGATCCCGTGCTCCTCGGTCTGCTTCGGGATCAGGTGCCGGATGGCAATCTGGATTTTTTCCTCCTCACTGTATCCCTGGAGCTCCAGCACCTCCATGCGGTCGAGGAGCGCAGGGGGAATGGTATCCAAGACGTTCGCCGTGCAAATGAACAGCACCTTGGAAAGGTCGAATTGCACGTCCAAGTAGTTGTCACGGAAATGCGAGTTTTGCTCGGGATCAAGCAGCTCCAGCAAGGCGGAGGAAGGATCGCCGCGAAAATCGCGCCCGATTTTGTCCACCTCATCAAGCATGAAGACCGGGTCTCGGGTTTCGGCCCGCCGGATCCCCTGGATGACCTGGCCGGGCAGCGCTCCGATGTATGTCCGCCGATGGCCGCGAATTTCCGCTTCGTCGTGAATTCCGCCCAGCGACATGCGCGCGAATTTGCGATCGAGCGAACGCGCAATGGATTTTCCCAAGGAAGTTTTCCCCACGCCGGGGGGCCCGACAAAACACAAAATGGGACCCTTGAGCTGGGGCTTTAATTGCAGGACCGCGAGATAGTCGAGGATGCGCTCTTTGACTTTTTCCAGATCCCAGTGGTCATCATCGAGGACCTGCTTTGCTTTGGCAATGTCTACCCGGGTATCACTGACTTTGTTCCAGGGCAGGACCACCAGCCAGTCCAGGTAGGTGCGCGTCACGTGGTAGTCCGCCGCCGCCGGCGACATTTTCGCCAATCGTCCCAGCTCCCGCATTGCTTCCTTCTTGCCCTCTTCGGTCATTCGCGCAGCTTCGATCTTTTTGCGGAGTTCTTCGATTTCCTGCTGCTCGTCGGCCTCACCCAGTTCCTTTTGAATGGCTTTCATCTGCTCGCGCAAGTAGTACTCACGCTGGCTCTGCGTGACCTGGTCCTGGACGTCCGACTGAATCTTGGAACGGAGTTGCAGCACCTCCACTTCCCGCGCCAGTTGCCGGTTCAAGCGCTCGAGACGCACCTTCAGTTCGAGGCTTTCCAGGAGTTCCTGCTTTTCGGTGCTGGAAAGTGAAGGGAGATTGGCGGCAATGAAATCCGAAAGCCGGCTGGGGTCGTCGATGTTCATGACGACGGTTTGCAGATCGTCCGACAGCGTGGGTGAGAGTTGCACGACTTGTTGGAACATTGTCGTCACGCTGCGCACAAGGGCGTCGAAGTCCGACTCCTTCCCGCCCGGGGTGATGTCCGCCAGGGGTTTTACGCGGGCGCGCAGGAAAGGCTCCATCTGCGTGACTTCCTCGATGGCGATCCGCTGGAGGCCCTCCACAAAGATAAACAGACTTTGGCTGGGCAGCTTGATGATCTTGTGGATGAAAGCCACCGTGCCAATCTGAAAGAGATCGACGGGCTGGGGGTTATCAACCCGGGGATCGCGCTGGGAGATGACCCCCACATATTTCTCGTCTTCTTTCAGGTCGTTGATCAGTTTGAGGGAGCTATCCCGTCCCACCGTCAGCGGCAGGATGGCATTGGGGAACAGAACTGTGTCGCGGACGGGAAGAATCGGTAGCGTGTTGTAATCAATGGGAGCTTTTTGCTTGGAAGCCATTGCTTGAGAACCTCATTCCTATATTTACAGCCGGCGCGGACGGACCGCTGAGGTTTGGCACTTTATCACGTCATTGCAACATTTTGATAGGCCTCACCTGGCTTTGGCAATCGGCCGGGCCGGGCGCAGGCTGGGAAGCGCCTTCGTCCGCGGCGCCCTGCCTGCGGCTGAGTTATTAGATGCGGGCTGAGCCTGAATCGACACTCGCCAATGGCGGTTGCCCCGCATGGGCTGGGCAGGGTATCTTAAACCTTTGTCCTCCCCCCAGGAGAAAACAGCATGATTGCGGAATTGGCACGCGCACTCCACGTGAGTAATGGGATTTTCTATACCCTCTTGTTCGGAACATTAATCATCACCTCCTTGCTGATGGGTTTAGCCCTGAACCGCTTCTTCCACCATTGGGCAAAAAGACTTCGCGATGGATGGGGCCAGATCTTCTTTTCCCTCCTCGAATCTTTGACAATCCCCTTGCTATTCATTGCGGGCCTTTATCTCGGTTTGGAATCACTTCCCCTCCCCCCGCGGTTCGAACATAACGGGTCGAAGCTCATCTTTGCGCTGGTGATTCTGGTAATGATCTATTTCCCCGCCAAGGTTATCGTCCTTGGTTTGCGCCGTTGGGGCCAGCAGGAGCCGAGTATGTTGCGGGTAACCCAGCCCGCCGCGTTTGTGGTCCGTACGCTCTTCGCCTTGCTGGGAACCATCATTTTTCTCGAAAACATGGGCGTTACTCTCACCGCGGTCTGGACGACGTTGGGTGTAGGCAGTGTGGCCGTCGCCTTGGCTTTGCAGGAGACGTTAAGTAATTTCTTCTCCGGCCTTTATCTATTGGCCGACCGACCGGTAAATCCGAATGATTACATCAAACTTGATTCCAACCAGGAAGGTTACGTGTTGCGGATCGGTTGGCGCTCCACGATCCTGCGGACGCTTGGCAACAATTACGTGGTGATTCCAAACTCCACGCTTGCCAAAGCCATCATCACCAATTATTCCGTGCCCGAGACGCAAATGTCTTACACTCTGCCGGTGAGCGTTGCCTACGGAACGGATCCCCAACAGGTTGAGAAGGTCTTGCTGGAAGCTGCACACGAGGCCCTCCAGGACGGTCTGCAAGGCTTGCTGGCGAAGCCCGAGCCCTCCGTGTCGTTCATCCCCGGCTTCGGGCAGTCCTCCCTGGACTTCTCGCTTGGCCTGCAAGTCCGACAGTTCACGGATCAATATCCGGTGCAGAGCGAGTTGAGAAAGCGGATCGTTAAGAAATTTCAGGAGGCAGGAATCGACATGCCCTTCCCCACCCGCACCCTGGTCCTTGACAAGTCCACTAAGGACATTCTCAGCGGCGGCTCCCCAAGTTAGCGGCGCGAGGCAGTCCCTACGCCTGGGCCTTCACCGCCGCCCCTTTGCCATGCGCGCACCGGCGGCAAGGCGCGCGGGGGAAATGATTGGGAGTATCGTTGACACCCTCTGAGGTGTCCGTTATAGTGAGACTGGGGCGCTGGAGCACCCCTTCCTCTGGCTCCCTGCATTATGGATGGCCTGGCCCGTGCAATTCCTCCCTGGTGAAGGGTGGGTTCAAAGGCTCATGAATCTCCCCATCTCGCTAACCCTTCTCCGAATCTTCTTTGTGCCCATAGTGGTGGTCTTGCTCCTTACTAAGGGCGGGAACATGGACTTGTGGGCGGTAGGAGTCTTCCTGCTCGCCGCTGTCACGGACCTACTGGATGGTTATCTGGCTCGCAAGCGCAGCCAAATCACCACTTTGGGAATCTTGCTCGACCCCATTGCTGACAAACTTCTCACCTCGGCCGCCTTTATCTCGTTGGTGGAACTCCACCTCGTACCAGCGTGGATGGTGGTGATCATCGTGGGAAGGGAATTCGCCGTTTCCGGCCTGCGTTCCATTGCTTCCGCGGAAGGATATGTGCTTGAGCCTTCGGAGTTGGGCAAAACGAAGATGGTGTTCCAGGTGGTGGCCATCACGGTCATCATTTTGGAGGGACGCCGGTTTCGGGCTCTGCACCCTCTCGGCGAAGTTTTGTTATGGATGGTCGTGCTCTTCGCGGTAGCTTCCGCCTTGCAATACTTCTGGAATTTCTGGAAGCGTTTGGATGAACGAGTAAAGCATCGCGCCTCCCGCCGCTTGATGGTCATTGAGGCCGACGAGAAGGAGCCGGAAGAGAAGGAGTCGGAAGAGAAGGATGTTGCTGCTCACTGAAACCGACCAGCAAACCCTGCTGCGTATGGCGCGGGAAGCCCTGGTGGGGTATATGAACTTTGCTGAGATCCCCAAGGTCCCAGAACCTGGGGAAGCTTTGCGCCAGCACTGTGGCGCCTTTGTAACCCTGCGCAAAGGAAAAAATCTGCGGGGATGCATTGGTGTTACAGAGGCGAACAAGCCGCTCTACATCACGGTTCGGGAATGCGCGGTTTGGGCGGCGCTGCACGACCCCCGCTTTCCTCCGGTTATGAAACGGGAAGTGAAAGGGCTGAATCTGGAAATCTCCGTCCTCTCCCCTCTTGCGGACATTGCCCCCGAGGACATCGAGGTTGGGCGGAACGGGCTCCTCATCTCGCGGGGAGCCATGCGCGGCCTCTTGCTGCCGCAAGTGGCCGTGCAATGGAATTGGAGTCGCGAACAATTCCTGGAAGAAACCTGCCGCAAGGCGGGACTACCACCTGATGCGTGGCAGCAAGGGGCCAGGATCCAGGCTTTCACCGCGCAAGTATTCGAAGAACCTCACCCCGCGCATTCTCCTCACCCTGCGGCGTAAGCGTGCTCGAGAACTTTCCTTCGCTCGGCAAGCGTATAACACGCGGCAGAGTTGTAGGGAGACGTCACCCACCAGCTTCTAAACGTCAACCCCTCTTCATGGTCCCCTCCGTTGCGTAAAGGTGCTTGTACTCGAGAGGAATTCAAGGTAATCTACCCTAAGAACCTTATGGGAGAGAAGCAAACCAACCCCGGCGAACTCCTCCGCGACACCCTTGACATGCTTATCCTGAAGACCCTCAAGCGCGGCCCAATGCACGGCTATGCCATCGCCGAGTCCATCGAGGAGCGTTCGGAAGAGGATCTTCGCATCGAGGAAGGCGCGCTCTACCCCGCGTTACACCGGCTGGAGGTGCGGGGGTGGCTGGCATCGGAATGGGGAGTATCGGGGAACAACCGGCGGGCCAAGTATTACCGGCTCACCGCGGCCGGGCGGAAGGAGTTGGTGGCGGAAAGCGCCCACTGGCGTCGGATGACCACCGCGATCGCCCGCATCATGGGAACGACGTGAAGAATTAGCGCGATCGGATGCTCGAGCCCATTAAAGACCCGGGCGCTCGTTCCGGAGCTCAAGGAGCTGATGAGGTAGGGACCATGTCCGAATGGCTGACCAAAACATGGCTGCGCGTTAAAGCTCTTATCGAGCGCCGGCGGCTTGACCGCGACTTACAAGATGAGCTGAATTTCCATCTCGCGATGCGCGAAGAAAAGCTCCAGGCGGGGGGGCTAAGCCCGGAAGCCGCCCGCTCTGCAAGCCTCCGGCGATTCGGCAATAGGATTTCGGTCCAGGAGGACTGTCGAGAGACGTGGACCTTCGCCTGGGGTGAGCACCTCTGGCAGGACATTCGCTACGCGGCCCGCACGCTGCGCAAGAATCCCGGCTTCAGCACCGTCGTGGTGGTGACCCTTGCTCTCGGCATCGGCGCATCCACGGCGGTTTTCAGTGTGGTTGACCCTCTTCTTTTCCGCAGGTTGCCTTATCCCAAAGATGATCAGCTTGTTTCCGTTGGGTATTTGGGGCCGGTTGACAACAACGAGTTTAACGTGGTCAGCAGTTATTTCGATTGGCGTCAGGAGCAGACGCCGTTCCAGTCTCTCACCGCGATGAGGCCCGCCTGGGCATGCGATGTGCTGATCGGCGACACGCCCCAGCAGGTTAGGTGCTACGCTGTGGCGGCTGACTTTCTGAAGACCTTCAGCATTGTGCCCGTCATCGGCCGGGATTTCAGTCCGGAAGAGGAGCGGCCACGGGCCCCAACGGTTGTTCTCCTTTCCTATGGATTCTGGCGTCGGGCTTTTGGCGGAGACGCGAAGGTCCTGGGCAAAACCATCACCTTGAACGAAGAGCCTGCGCAAGTGGTCGGCGTCCTTCCCAAAGAGTTTGAGATGCCGCAACTTGGTGACATCGACGTGATGCTGCCGGCGCGCTTGGATGCCAGTCTGCCCCGTTCGGCAAATTCCAGCTCCTTCCTGCGCACCTTCGCACGGCTTCGGGAGGGCGTGTCGATGGAGCAAGCACGCGACATGTTGCGCCCGCTTTTTGAAGAATGCTTGAAGAAGGATGTGCCGGTCGAGTTGCGCTCGGAAGTCCGCTTGGTGGTTCGCTCGCTTCGCGACCGGCAGATTCATGATGTGAAACTTGCCTCCTGGTTGTTGTTTGGCTCTGTGCTCGCCCTCTTGCTGGTGGCGTGCACAAATGTCGCGAACCTTATGCTGGCGCGTACGGAAGCACGCCGCCCGGAACTGGCGATGCGCGCTGCCTTAGGCGCCGGGCGCGGCAGGCTGATGCGCCAGACCCTGACCGAATCGCTGATGTTTGGGATGTTGGGAGGCGCCGCGGGCTGCGGGACCGCCTGGGTGCTCCTGCGGCTCTTCGTCAGCCTGGCATTCGATGAGATGCCGCGCCTGGATCAAGCAAGGATCGATCTGCGTGCCCTGTTGTTCACCTTGGCCGCATCTATCGCTGCTGCCGTGCTGTTTGGCATTATGCCCGCCCTGGAACGACCACGGGCAGAAATGCTGGTGGGATGGCACGTGGCGGGAACGGCTCGAACGTTGTTCCGAAAGGCCCTGGTCTCAGCCCAAGTTGCCATCTCCCTGGTTTTGCTGACGGCGGCTTCACTCTTAATTCGGAGCCTGGGGAAGCTGGAAAACCAACCCTTGGGTTTTCAACCCGAACACGTCATTGCTGCCTCGTTCACCTTACGACAGCACCGATATTTGCCTGCGACGGCACAAACCACATTTTTTGATGAGTTGGAGAGTAGCTTGAAGCGAATCCCCGGCGGCGGGCCCTTCGCCCTCGCCGACTCCATTCCTCCCCGCGGTTCGATGGGACGCCCCTACTCCAACATCCGTATTTCCGGTCGCCCACCCGTCGCAGCCGATGGCGGAATGGTGGAGTTTCGATGGGTGAGCCCAGGATATTTCCGGACCATGGGCATCGCCATCATATCGGGGCACGCATTTGAAGAGGGCGAACGCGTTTCCGGTGAATCGCCCGTCATCCTGAGCGCCACGTTGGCCCGTAGAATGTTTGGCAACGACAACCCCGTGGGGCAACAGCTTGAACTGGATGGTAACGGCCATTGGTGCCACATCGTGAGAGTCGCGGCAGACACAAGAAACAATGGCTTGACCGACCCTCCCGATCCCGAGTATTACCGCCTGCGCATGAAAGGTTCCGGTCAAGTCGGCAGGAGTGGGGTTGCGCTTTTTCGCACTTCACTCGACCCCGCGACCCTAACGCGGTGGATTCGAAGAGAGTTTGCGGCGCTTGACCCCACGCTGCCGGTAACGGTCGAGACGTTGGATGAACGCGTGCAAAGATTCCGGGAGCGCCCGCGTTTTGTCGCGATACTCGTGGGGGTCTTTGCAGCGCTCGGGTTGTTGCTGGCCGCAGTGGGCCTCTATGGGGTGCTGTCGTTCCTGGTGGCCCGGAAGACACGGGAAATTGGTGTGCGCATGGCCCTCGGCGCTCGGCCCCGGGACATTACCTTACAGGTTCAAAGGTACGCTGGAATCTGGACGGGAATTGGTGTGGCTATAGGGCTTGCAGCGTCTCTTGCCTTGGCCCGTACTATTCACGGATTGCTGTTCGAGGTTTCACCAACTGACCCGATTTCGCTCATCGCCGCTGTCGCCGTGCTGGTCGTGACCGCCGCGCTCGCGGCGTGGATTCCGTCCTACCGGGCGGCACGAGTAGACCCAGTCGCTGCTTTGCGGAGCGAATGAGCTCTTCGCTGCCGTTCGAAATGCAAGAGCAACATTCCTAACTTATTCGGATCCGATTTCGAACCAAAACGGCGGTAGCGCCGGGACCCCTGATCCGTGAGATCAGGAGCGCGCGGCGCTACCAACTCTCCATGCACATACCAGGGAAGTCAAGCCTTCCGAGTCCTAGACTGTGCGGATGGAGCGCCCCAACCTTTAGTCATTCTTGGCGGGGCTACTCCGCTTCGACGTAGTCACCGGCAGAGATCTCGCGGTAACTTGAAACAATCATCGCGACACACGATTTCGACTGCACGGAAAACACCACAGCCTCTCCGATGGTCTCCGGCGGCGTCCGTTGACTGGTCAGAGACCCCGTCGGGTGCGGGGGAAGAAGCTTGTAAATACGGTACCGCTGGCCGGCTTTGGCCCCCTCACTTTCACCTAAGTTCAAATAGACCACCGCCCCCTCGCCAAGAAAGCCAAAATTGTTGCGGCTGGCGGTTATCCTTCCATGTTGTTTGTTGCTATCCAAAGGCACGAAGTGGTCAAGCGGTTTGGAAACCGTATATTCCGGAATGGCGCGAGGTTGGAAGGGCACCAACGTGTCGCCCGTGACGATGGCCCCGCAAGAAAAGAGGACTTTTGCCACCGTTCCCGCCGGAGTCACGTGGGTCACCTTGACCTTCGCCACATCCTCATAAGGTGTTCCCAACTTGCGGATATCACCTCGCTCACCCTGGTAACGCATGGTGCGGAAAAGTCCGTGGGCCGGATGGACTACACTGTACTCCGTGCCCACTGCAATATCTCCCTCTTTGTGCTGGGAGATGAAAATCGAGTCGCCCTCCACAAACTGACGGACCACGGAGTGGAAGTCGTCATCCGCTCCTCCCAGGACAAACACGTCACGGGGCACTGCAGGACTGGCAATAAAGCCGGTGCAATCCGCCTCTGTGCGGTTGGCTACAGGGATGGATGGTGAGGCGGGTCCAGCTTCTTGGGCTTGGACGGTTAACGCCGATACAGCAAGAAACACTACGGCAAAAGTGAAGGTTATTCGACGCACAGGTTTCCTCCTTTTACACCAACGACTGGCGCAGGCGGATCACCCCCCAGTGAAGCCGCCAACCACGAGCTAACCCCTACTGGCTCGTAAGTGTAAGGAAAAAAGGTCCCTCTTGTCAAGGGAGGCTAGAAGAAAATGCTGGCACTCTACGCCTCCGCCAGCAGGGGTGGTACCTCTGCTGCCATAGCACGCCAATTGGGTATGTCCTGGTCGACTCCCAAAGAAACCAGATACTCCTCGTTGCTTTGCAATCCGTTCTCCCAAGGCAACGGAGAGGAGGAATCTAGTTCCTGGGCAAGAAGATTAGCAACGAAGACAGCCGAAGCTGCGTCGAAGTTCTGGTGTGGCACGCGGTTCGGGGCATGGTGAAGGGCGATTGCCTCAACAACCGCGTACGGCAATCCCCAAAGTCCCAGGAGATAGGCCCCAATCTCGGCGTGACTGAACCCATATTCTCTCTCCTCCACTTTGTAGAGGGGGCCTTGCTCCTCCTGCGCTTCCGCCAGCAACTTACTAAAACGCTCGGGAAGCTTCCAGGCCATGATGAGCTTTCCCACGTCGTGGAGCATGCCGGCAACCATGGCGATATCGGCAAGGTGCTGGGGCACAGGGAGGCGAGCAGCAATGGAGGAGGTGAGGCGCGAATGGCGCTGGAGATTTTCCAACGAGAATCCTTCCAGGGGCCCCTTGGGGGCAAAAACGCGGAAGACCTCCACGGAAAGGACCAAACTTTTTAGCGTGCTGATCCCGAGATAGCTGACGGCATTCGGAATATTGGTTATGGAGCGCGCAATGCCAAAGAAGGCGGAATTCACCAACTGGAGAACCTTGGTGGAGATCCCGACATCAAGCTCGACAATGCCGGCGATTCTCTGGATGGACGTGTCGGGGTCTGCCAGAGCCAGCGCCAAGGCATGATAAGTCCGTGGCAGGGAGGGAAGCTCGCAAAGTGCTCCCACCGTGCGGCGGATAGAGTCATCGTGGAGCAGGGCCTTAAGGTGGCAGGCGCGCTCAATGGCGACGCGCAGCATTTCTGCATCGCAGGGCTTCGCCAGAAATTGGTGCGCGACGGGTACGACTCGTAAGGCGGTGGAAAGCTCGGTGTGGCTTGAAAGAATAATGCGCACGACCTGCGGATATTCCTCGCGCACACGGGCCAGCAGGGCGGCCCCATCCATCCCCGGCATGCGCAGGTCAGAGACAATGACGTCGAAAGGCGAAGCCTCCATGAGCGCTAATGCGGCGTTGCCGCTCGGCGCAAAAGCCATCTCCCACTCATGTCTTTGGGAGCGCAGCATGCGCTGCAACCCCTCCAAGAACTGCAGTTCGTCGTCTACAAAGAGTACCCGTCTCATGGCGGCTTCATCTCCTAGGAATACCCCCCGGTCAAAGGGTAACGCGCGCACAGGCTTGCAACGTCTTCCAGAATGCTCAAGTGCTCGCGCAGCAACTCGCTTCTACTTGCCCGCAGGCACACAGCACGTTTGTCCGGACAGGGATTCCATTCCCCCGAGGACACGACGCGCTTGTGCCTCCATTCGTATCTATCGGCAGGACCTTTGCACTTCATGAGGTTTATAAGATCCCAGGGTGATTCTCTCGATACGGGGCTTGGCGGATAGATCCGAGGGTCGCAGTACGAATCCACCACTTGCGGGGGTGGTGGGCGAAGATTTGAAGCCCCATGGGCTGGGAAGGTGGGCACCCCGCGCTGCGGAGTTCCTAGCCAAGCCACTCGGAACGTCCGAAGGAGAAAAATGGGACAAATAGTCGTTGTATTGAAAAGCCCTTTCGCTGCGGTCTGGAGTGTGCTATCCCTTTTCATGTCGTGAAAAGTTGCACAGGGGGCTGCGTCCATGGAAACCCGCAAACGGCATCGTCAAAAGGAAGACTATAAGCTGCGTACGCACATGATTCACGGTAATTTTGACAGCAAGAACTGGGACTACGACCATCACGTGGTACCGCCGGTTTCGCACACCACGGCATATCGGCTGAGTTCTCTGGAGCGGGGTGCGCGCGGCTTTGTCCAGTTCGCTTCCGCGGACGAGCATTTGAGCGGGCACATCCCGATTTACATTTACGACCGGCTGGATGAACCCACGCGCTCGATGCTGGAAGAAAACCTGGCCTATGCGCACGGCGGAGAGATTTGCGTGACCTTCGCCAGCGGGATGGCGGGCATCAGCGCGGCACTGGGTGTGGCGTTGCGCCAAGGGCAGGAAGTCGTGTCGCATCGGATTGTTTACGGATGCACGTACAGTCTGATGACCAACTGGCTGCCGCGTTTCGGCATGAACGTGCGTTTTGCCGATTTCCTCAAGCCGGAGTCGCTCGCGGCCGAGATCACGCCCGCGACGCGGGTGCTTTATTTTGAGACGCCCATCAATCCCACCATGGAACTGATTGACATCGCTGCCATCCGGCGGGTGGCGGACCAAGTCAATGCCAGCCGCGGGGAAAAGGATCGCGTGCTGGTGATTGTTGACAACACTTTTGCCACGCCCTTCTGCCAGAAGCCCTTGCGGCTGGGAGCGGACCTAGTGGTGGAAAGTCTCACCAAAGGTCTGGGGGGATTTGGCACCGACATGGGCGGCGCGGTGATTGCCGCCAAAGAGTGGTACAACCTGATTATGCTGTTTCGCAAGGATTTTGGTGGCGTGCTTTCACCGCGCAGCGCCTGGGGAGTGCTGGTGTACGGCCTGCCGACGCTGGCGACGCGCATGATCAATATGCAGAAGACGGCGCAGCGAGTGGCTGAATTTCTGTCGGGGCATCCCAAAGTGGCAAGCGTCAGCTACCCAGGTCTCAAGGCGTTTGCTCAGAAGGCGCTGGCCAGGCGCCAGATGTTCACCTCCGACGGCAAATTCGCCCCCGGCAGCATGATGTACTTTGTACTCAAGGGAACCGATCCCAAGCAGAAGCGGGCCGAAAGGATGGTGGACTACCTTGCCGAGCATGCTTATTCCGTCACCCTGGCCGTAAGCCTGGGGCAAATCAAAACGCTCATCGAGCACCCGTTCTCGATGACCCACGCGGCGCTGCCCGACGAGCAGAAGCGCGCCTTCGGAATGCACCCGGAAGGCATCCGCCTTTCCATCGGCCTGGAAGATTGGCACGACATCATCCGCGATCTGGAATTGGCGCTGGAAAAGGTGTGAAGGCCGGGACACGGGATACGGGATTCGGTGCGCGGGATTTGGAATTCGGAATCTGGATTTTGCAAATTGGGCCCGGTGCTGAGTCCCATCTTTCCCACATACCACCTACGACCTGCCACCTACTGCCGGTGTGGTTCTCCGCTTGCGCCCCGGCGAGGACCTCTCTACAATCCCCTCCGTGCTCGATGAAACGCGCCTTCGGCAACTTCTCGAACCCTTTGGTTTGGACCTCTCATCCGCTCAGGCGGACCAAATCCTCGCCTACCTTCACCTGCTTCTCCGCTGGAACCAGAAAATCAACCTTACGGCGATCCGCGATCCGGAAGAGTGCGTGACGCGCCATTTCGGCGAAAGCCTCTTCATCGCCCGGCACATCGAACTCCACGGCAGTCTTCTCGACATCGGCAGCGGCGCAGGCTTCCCCGGCTTGGCCCTGAAGATTGCCTTTCCCGGAATCTCCGTAACCCTGCTCGAGCCCGTAGCTAAAAAGCGAGCTTTCCTTAAGGAAGCTGCCCGTGCCTGTGGATTCGGCCAAGTCGAGGTGCGCGGCGAACGCCTGGAAGACTTGGTTCGCGCCACCCCTGCCCCGGCGTTCGACTTTGCCACCATGCGCGCCGTCGGCAATCTGGAGGTGCTCGTCCCCCTGGCCGCGCAGTGCCTTAAACCGAACGGAAAGCTCCTCCTGTGGCTAACTCAGGATCAAGCTGCCGCGCTCGCCAGCATCCCATGCGGCCTGATCTGGGGAGACCTCCTGCCCATACCCCTCACCCGCACGGGGGTAATCTACCGGGGAACAAGACCGGCGTAAGCAGCCTGGCGTTACTCCTCATCAACGTCGGGGTCCTCGTCGGGCTCTTCCTCAGGCTCTAGGTTAAGGTCTACACGCAGCACGTTGAAGACATAGAAGAGCTCGTCATCAAAATCTACCGATAAAATACCTTCGAAAAGTCCCTCGGCATCAATTCGGTCTTGATCGGTTATGGGGAGCTTTGGATCACGCAATTCTATGTAGTCGTACCTTGCTCCCGGCCGGACTAACTTCAAGCAGCAGTAACTGGGTCCGCCCGCGATCCCCACCCACGAACTCGAGATTTCCTTGACGGCTCCAGTGATTTTGAACAGGAATGAATCTGGATTACCTGGATCACCATCGGAGACAGCAACGACTATCAACTTCTTGTCCGCTTTCCACTTATTGAAGAGTGAAAGCACTTCGTCCAGCGAGGATTTCATAGTCTTAGCCCTTTCGGAGAGGTTGGGGGTCAAATCGGCGCCGAAACTTGCCGCTGATCGAAACTGGGATCTGGGCCCGCGGATAATTGCTGCCCTCGGCCCGTAGCGGGGCGGGAGCGTTCGCGAAAAGATAGAAGTACTCGCTCGCCTGCGCGGCTAATAGTATCATAGCCTCATGACATCTCTGCCATGAGGGCAGCATGGCTTATTGGTACACGTTTCGAACGCATTAAAGGGGAGGACCATGACCGTGCCAACAGAAAAAGCGACTTTCGGGGCGGGTTGTTTCTGGGGAGTGGAGGCGGCTTTCCGCCAGGTTCACGGCGTCACCGCCACCGCAGTAGGTTACATGGGCGGGGATCTCAAGAATCCCACTTATCGCGACGTCTGCACGGATCAGACGGGGCACGCGGAGGTTGTGGAAGTTACCTTCGACCCCGCACAAGCTTCCTACGCGGACCTCCTGAAGGTCTTCTGGGAAAATCACGACCCCACGCAATTCAACCGGCAGGGGCCCGACTACGGCAAGCAATATCGCACCGCGATATTCTTTCACTCGCCCGAGCAGGAAGCCGTGGCCCGCGCGTCGAAGGATGAACTCGACCGATCGGGAAAGTACAATCGGCGGATCGTCACGGAAATCACTCCGGCTTCGGAGTTCTGGCGGGCGGAGGAATACCACCAGCAGTACTTGGAGAAGCGCGGTTTGGCGAGTTGCCACATCAAGTAGGGAGTAACCTCTTGCCCTGGAAACATGGGCTTAACCGGAGAGAGTTTCTTCGTCGCAACGTCACTGCCCTGGCGGCGCTGGATTTCGCCCACAGCCTTGCCCAGGGCGAGGCACCACCGCCCACATCACCGAACCTTCCAATCCCCGATAAGACCGTGGTCTTAACTTTCGATGACGCCGTCAAGTCCCACCGGACGTTCGTCGCCCCGCTGCTGAAGGAGTCAGGATTTCGCGCCACCTTCTTCGTGACCCACCGCTGGATGGACGCGCCAGAGAATTTCATGACCTGGCAGGAGATTGCCGAGCTCTACCAGATGGGTTTTGAAATTGGCAACCATACGTGGACGCACGGCAGTTTCTCCTCTCCCCGTAACGCGGCGCATTTGCACGGCGAGCTTGCCCTGGTGGAACGTGAATTGAAAAAAGTGGGAGTTCCTCGCCCCTCGACCTTCGCTTACCCGGGAGACGATTTTGGCCCCGAGGCGCTAAATGTTTTGATGAAGCAAGGCTACCTCCTGGCGCGTCGCGGAATGCAACCGGAGGTGAAGTACGGCGCCATGGAGCCGGGTCCCGCCTTCGACCCCGCGCGCCACCACCCCCTTTTGATTCCCACTGCCGGCGACGCCTATCCGGACTGGACTTTGGATTACTTCCAGAAGGTGGTCAGCTACGCGCGAGGCGGGAAGGCCGTCGTTTTGCAATTTCACGGAGTCCCCGACCTGGCGCACCCCTGGGTCTATACGCCGCCAGCGGATTTCCGCCAGTACATGGCCTTCCTCAAGGAGAATGCTTTCCGCGTTCTGGCGCTCGGCGATTTGCAGCCGTACCTCAATCTTGCCCAACCCCCTGACGATCCCCTGTTGAAAGCGCGATACCCCGAGGTCCGGTCCGGGTGCCTGGATCTTCCCACGGAGGTGGCGGCAACCCGCGCCGATCTGCGTTACTGGCTGGAGAACATGCTCCGCGACCACCGGTACTCGTGGGCGGAGGCCGCCACCGCGTGTGGCATGAGCGAAGAGGAAGTGCGCCAGCGCGCACGGGAGTTCGGCCTCGATCCCCCCGCGCCGACAGTCTCTCCAGGAAAAATGGTTCGAGTGTTGCCCTACCCGGGAGGTCGGTACCCGCGGATCGGCTTTGAGGATGGCGCTATCGATCCCATGCGCGGCACCAAGGCGAGTGTCTTCCTGCCCTGGGACCCGGCAAGTTACGTGGTGTTGGATCTGCCGGAAGCGATCTTCTCAAACTTGGGCCTGATATTTCTGGCGCACACCGACATCCCCACGCTCTGGAACGACAAGAATGTGGTTCTGGAAAACAAAGACTGGGAGCGGGGGGCGGACGGAAGCTTGAGTTCCCAATGGACGCTCCCGAATTATGTCACCTTCGGGGCGCATATTCGGCCCGGGGAAAACAGCGTGGAAATGGAACTGTGGCTGCGCAACTTCAGTGGCGTGGATTTGACGGGCATGAACGGGTCGGCAGGCCTGCGCAACCAAGTCTGCATCATGCTGAAGGGCGCGCCGGAGTTCAACGCCCAGACGAACGACAACAAGATTCTTCGCAAGCCCGTCGCCGCCGTCCGCTCCGCCGATGGCCATCGCTGGATCTTAACCGCCTGGCAGAGTCCGGGCCGTTCCTGGGGGAACCCGCTTGTTCCCTGTATGCACTCAGATCCGAAACTGCCGGACTGCCCTTTCCGGAAAACGGTTCGCGCCCAGGGACGCCTCTGGTTTTATGAGGGAACCGACATCGAGCGGGAAATTGCGCGGCACGTGTCGGAGCTTCCTCCCGTCAAGGATTAATCTTGTTTTTGTGGCAACACCCATATAATGTCTCCCGCTTACATATATTTTTCTCGACCCTGGAGAGATGACCATGGAACCCTTAGAACCTGCTGTGCTCGAACGTTTGCGCGCGTTTAACACGCCCACCGTTGCCAACGCCATCGAAGTTTTTGACGTGCGTCCGCGCAACGAAGGATTTATGCGCCCGGAGATCCGGTGCGTATTCCCCCGTCTCGGCGTCATGGTGGGTTACGCCGTGACCCTTAAGATCCAATCGGTGACGCCCGGAGCCAAGGGCGCAGCCATTCCGGCCAGTGTGCATTGGCAGGATATTATGAAGGTGCCCGCGCCGCGGGTGGTGGTGGTGGAAGATCTTGACGATCCGCCGGGCTTGGGTTCCCTTTGGGGAGAAGTCAACGCCAACATGCACCGGGCCATGGGATGCGTGGGCGCCGTCACCAACGGTTGCGTGCGCGATCTCGACGAAGTTGAGCCCCTGGGTTTTCATTTCTTCGCGAGCCACATTGCGGTTTCACACGCCTACGTGCACATGGTGGAAGTGGGAACTCCCGTGCGCGTCGGCGGGCTGACCGTGCGGCCCGGCGACCTGCTGCACGGTGACCGCCACGGCGTGACGAATATCCCGCTTGACTTGGCCGCCCGGATTCCGGAGGGCGTAAAAGTGGTGGATACCATGGAGCGCCAAATCATTAACTATTCGAAGTCGCCCGAATTTACGGTCGAGGGGCTCACCGCCCTCTGGGACAAGTTGCGGCCATAAACGCGCCAACGGCAGCAGCGCGCCGCGGGTGGTAGTAGGTCAATTTGATTTCATGGCGGCGAGTTTACCTCGCCACATGGTCCGTCGGCTGACGGATAAAGCCGCCTCTACATCAAATTGACCCACCACCGAAATAATCGCCAAAAAACAGCCATCACTGGCCCGGCGTTGCAGGGTACAATAGCGCCGCTCGCGCTAACTGATTGCGGCAACATTATCTATTAGGAGGGAGAAAAGACTATGCGTAAGGCACTTTTGTTAGTGGGAAGCTGTTTGGGACTCGCCATGGTTCTGACCATCATGATCACCACTCAGCCGTTTGCTTCGCCCCAAGAGGCCCAGCAACAATGGGGTCCAAACGACCGCAACCGGCCGGAGCCGGCGATCATCACTCCGGGGACGGAAAGCACCCAGGCGCAACCTGGGCGTCCACCCTCGGATGCCATCGTGCTCTTCAACGGCAAGGATCTGTCGAATTGGGAAGAGGTCAAAGGCGGACCGGCGAAGTGGACCGTGGGAAAGGGTTATTTCGCAACGGTGCCCAACAGTGGGGACATCCGGACTAAGGACTCCTATGGCGATTGCCAGTTGCACGTGGAATGGGCCACCCCCAACCCGCCTCACGGCAAAGACCAGGACCGCGGCAACAGCGGAGTTTTCCTGCACGGGCTCTACGAGATTCAGGTTCTCGATTCCTACGATAATGTGACCTATGCCGACGGCGAAGCCGCTGCTGTTTACGGGCAATATCCTCCCCTGGTCAATGCGGCGCGGAAGCCCGGCGTATGGCAAATGTACGACATTGTTTTTCATGGGGCGCGCTTTGATGGCAATGGGAATCTGACGCGGCATGCGAATGTCACCGTGTTCTATAACGGCGTATTGGTACAGGATCACGTTGAGATCATGGGGCCCACCGCGCACCACGAGCGTCCGCCATATACGCCCCAGCCGGATAAGCTCCCGCTCCGATTGCAGGATCACCACCACCCCGTGCGCTATCGAAATCTCTGGATTCGAGAGCTCAAAGAGGGGCAGTAAAGGATGAAGGGTGATGTGTAAAGGGTAAAGGATAAAGGGTTAAACGTGCGGCGAAACACGCTCAGTTTTTACCCTTTAAACTTTATACTTTACACTTTTCCTGGTTTGCCGTGTCCCAAGCATCCGCGGGGAAAAGATACTCCTTGTGGTTCATGCCCAGGGGAGAGGTGTGCGATCGCCTGGCGCGGATTATCCACCGATTGAGTGCACGGTACGGCGGTCCGCAATTTTCCCCGCACGTAACCCTGCTGGGGAGTTGCGTGGGTCCGCGCCGTGATTTGATTTGCAGGTCCGCGCGCGTCGCCACCGCCCTCCGGCCATTCACCATCCGGCTGGAGGAAATCGACTTCCTTGACGAATACTTTCGCTGCCTTTTCGTTCATGCGGCGCTGACGGAGCCGCTCCGGAAAGCGCACCAGGCTGCTCGCCAGGCGTTTGGCCATGAGCGCGAGCCGGCCTTCATGCCCCACCTCAGCCTCCTTTACGGAAATTTTCCACGGAGCTTGAAGGAGGGAATCATGGCGGAAATGGGGCGCCAGCTCGACGTTCAGTTCAAGGTGCGAAGCCTGCATCTTTACCGGACGGACGGCGAACCGCGCCCCTGGCAGCGCGTGGCGAGTTTCGGGCTGAAGTGAGGGCTTGGTAATACCACGGATGGAGGTGGATCATGTTGATCGTCCACGTGCACGTGAGAGTAAAGCCCGATTGCATCGAGGCCTTTAAACAAGTGACGATCGAGAACGCGCGCCAGAGCCTCAAGGAACCGGGCATCGCACGCTTTGATGTGGTGCAGCAAAATGACGATCCCACCCGGTTCGTCCTGGTCGAGGCCTATCGGAGCGTGGAGGCCACCGCGGCGCACAAGGCCACCGCCCATTACGCCGCGTGGCGCGACCGGATGGAGTCCTTGATGGCGGAACCTCGCTCGAGCGTGAAATACTCCAATGTGTTTCCCGGCGAGGAAGGTTGGTGAAATTGGTAGCGCGGACCCCCGTTTTTGGGGTCCGCGGCTCTTGCTTTGGCAAGACGATGAATCTCAAAGAAGGATGCTGCCGTCGAGTTCAGGAGCGCGAGGAAGAACCGCAGACCTCAAAGGCGGAGGTCTGCGCTACGCTTGCTGGTACCTGACACCTGATACCTTTCTGCGTAATCTGCGAAATCTGTGGATGCTCATATGTCATTTGAATTCGCCACGGCGACGCGCATTATTTTCGGCGATGGCGCTGTGCAGCAGGTCGCTCCTGCGGCAAGGCAGTGGGGACGGAGGGTCTTGGTGGTCACCGGTGGCGCGGCGGCGCGTTCGAACCGGCTGATGGTGGACCTCGAGTCCGGGGGCGCCCAGGCTTTCACTTTCGCGGTCGAAGGTGAACCCACCGTCGACCTGATTGCCCGGGGATTGCAGCGGGCGCGCGAAAACAATTGCGACGTGGTTGTTGCCATCGGCGGAGGCAGCGCCATCGACGCGGGAAAAGCCATTGCCGCGTTGCTCACCAATCCCAGCGAGTTGATGGATTATTTGGATGTGGTGGGCAAGGGGAATGCCCTGCAGAATCTTGCCGCGCCGTTCATTGCCGTGCCCACGACGGCGGGAACGGGGTCAGAGGTCACGCGCAACGCGGTATTGGGAGTGCCGGAGCGGCAAGTTAAGGTCAGCCTGCGCAGCCCGTTGCTTCTGCCCCGCCTCGCGGTAGTGGACCCGGAACTGACTCTCGGCCTGCCGCCGGCGATTACCGCGCGCACGGGACTCGACGCGCTGACGCAATTGATTGAGGCCTATGTCTCCATCCGCTCGAACCCCGTGACCGACGGATTCTGCGTGCAGGGAATCCCGCTGGCCGTGCGTTCGCTGCGCCGGGCGTTTCACCAGGGGCATGACCGGGAAGCGCGGCGCGATATGTCGCTTGCGGCGCTCTTTAGTGGATTGGCGCTTGCCAACGCCGGCCTGGGCGTTGTACACGGATTTGCCGCTCCCTTCGGCGGAAGGTTTCCCGCACCGCATGGCGCCACTTGCGCGGCCATCCTGCCCTATGGGATGGAAATTAACTTGCGCGCCCTGCGTGCTCGCGCGCCCCAAAGTGTCGCGTTGCGCCGTTACCATGAGGTGGGGCGCATGCTCACAGGCCGGCCCGGCGCCAGCGCCGAGGACGGAATTCTGTGGACACGAGAGATCTGCCGGGAACTCGAAATCCCGCCCCTCAGGGCCTATGGCGTCGGGGAACAGCATGTTCCCGAGCTGATCGCGGAAGCAGCCCGCGCAAGCAGCATGAAAGCGAATCCTCTGCCGCTCACCCCGGAGGAATTGGGCGAAGTCCTGACGCGGTCGATCAAGGGCAGTGAAGAGTGAACAGTGATGAGTGAAGAGCAAAAGGCGGCAAAAAGGTTACCATTGGATGGCAGGGAGGCATGGCGTTAGCCACGGGGAACGATGGGATTATCGAAATCATATCCCGACCATGAAGAAGGCACAATCCGTTCGTTCGTGCAAGTTGACAAGCAGGAGCGGTTCCTGGGATTTCTGGCGAACCCTAAGAATCGGAAGAAGCTTACAAGGTCACTGGCACATTTTCGTTGGTTCGACAAAAGGTTTGCGACCCCCATACCATGGAAGGTAGACCCGAAACTGAAGCTGTGGGAACGGCGTCTTCAGGGAATCGAAAACATTTGTCGTTTGATGAAGTCCAAGGGCGCCGGGCTGACTTGCTGGGTCATCTCGGAAGAATTGGCGATCGACGGACGAGAACTGGATTTGAGGGAGGCACTCGAACACGTGCAGGGTGGAGGCATGGGAACGATTTTGTCGTGCGTTCCGGGAGCATTAGCGTATTACGAGGGCGAGGATGAAGTGCTGCTTTTGGCTCGATAGGCCGGATTGAATGCCAACCGCATGTACCGCAGTCCCGCTTGTGACTTTTTGCTTGTCACTCTTCACTCATCACTCTTCACTGCTCTTCGCAGTTTGTGCAACGCCTCGGATTCCGTCCTTACGTTAAGTGCCTTCTGAAGCGCCTCGACCGTCGGCTTGAGCTCCCGGCCTTCTGCCAAATAAAGTTGATACATCAGGGGATAGTACTTCGTGTAAGTCTCATCAAAGGCCAGTCCGGCATTGTTGTTCGCGGCCAGACATCGGTTGAACGATTTCGGCTCGGGGCTGATGGCCGTGCACGCCTGCTGAAGTTCTTCGAAACCCTGCTGTTTTTGCGCCAGGGCGTCGCGCTCGGAAACCTGACCCGCGCGCGCGGCGGCGTATAACCGGCTCAGTTGGGCATGATAGCGATTCACGATTTCGGCTTTGCGGGCGAAAAGCTCCGGCTCGACCTGGAGGTTTCGATAGACCTCCGAATTCTCGCCAAACTTCTGCCTCGCCACTTCCTTGGCCGTGAGAAATCCGATCAGGGTTGCCGACGCTTCGCCCCAAGCCGCCGGCAATTTGCGTAACCCTTTATTGGCGTGGAAATCCTCGTGAGGAACGACCACCAGCAAGCGTTCCACCGGTTCGTGCGCCAAGGCATCGGAGACGGGCGTCTTGCCGCTGCCGACGGCGTCTAAGGGGTAGAAGAAGACATCGTATTTTTGCGTGTCGACGGGGCAGCCGGCTTTCGTTCCCTGGAGAAGTTGCAGCTTCTCATAAGAGTCAGGTAGCTCGAGCTTGCCGGTGTAATAGCAGCGATAAGCGACGGCGGATTCCGCGGTCTCCTTGTGGAAGTTTCTGGTCCGGCGAAAGCCTAGTTTCCTTTCCAAGAGCTTGACGGTGCTGACCAGATCTTTGCGGTCCGCCGTGTTGGGATTTTGGGGCGTGTCAGTGGCAGCAATTGGGCCAGCAAGCAGCGCAAGGAGCACGAGTGTCAATGCCGTCATTCGGAGCGAAGCTTTGGAGTGCGGCAGCTTGCTGCCGCTTTCCTCCCCGCGAGCTTGGTCGCGGGAATTTTCAACTCGAGCGCAAAACCCACCCAGCAAGCTGGCTGGAGCCAATGCGGTAACAAGCTGCCGCACTCCAAAGCTTCGCACGCCTGCACAACCAGTTGTGGGGCCCGGCGCATGCCCAGCCCTTCCAAATCTGTTGCGGGAAGCCTGGATTGAATTCACGCTTTCATTCTAATCGCATTTCCCGCGGAGGGGGGTAGGTGGAAAAGCGCAACAAAAGGGTTGCCTTTTCCATCCGCAGCGTTAATATGCAACCAGGAGGTTGCCTAAAAATGGCTAATCAAATCGAGAAACGAATCGAACTGAAGGCGCCGGTTTCGCGGGTCTGGCGGGCGCTGACGGATCACCGTGAATTCGGCGAGTGGTTTCGTGTGAAACTTGAGGGCCCCTTCGTCCCGGGCCAGATTTCGCGCGGCCATATTACCCACCCCGGCTACGAGCACGTCCGATGGGAAGCTGTCGTGCAGAAGATGGAGCCCGAACGGCTCTTTTCCTTCACCTGGCCCCATCCCAAGTCCTTTGACAAGGCGGACTACCCCATGGACTACTCCGGGGAACCGACCACGCTCGTCGAATTCCGGCTGGAGAAGACCCCCAATGGCACGTTACTGGTAGTCACCGAGTCCGGCTTCGATAAGCTTCCCGCTGACCGCCGTCTCGAGGCGTTCCAAAGGAACGATGGCGGCTGGACACAGCAAATGAAGAATATTGAGGGCTATGTCGCGCAAAAGCCATAGGCGCATGACGGTCCAACGGCAGGCACGTGCGTCGGTCTTTGCCGCGCTGGGGGACGAGACGCGGCTACGGCTGGTGGCGAAGCTTTGCCGCGGACAGCCTCGTTCAATCTCTCAGTTGACCAAGGGCTCCAGGCTTACCCGCCAGGCGATTACCAAGCATCTCCGCGTGTTGGAAAGGGCAGAAATCGTGCACAGCTTCCGCACGGGTCGCGAGAGCTTATTTGAACTCGATCCGGAGCCGATTGAAGAGCTTAAGAAATACCTCGATCTGGTCTCCGCGCAGTGGGATCAGGCACTGGGCAGGCTGAAGTCGTTCGTCGAGGGTTGAGTGCCGGGAGCATCGCTATGGTACACTAGGCCGCAGCTCGCTAACTGCGTGCATAGGGTGCGGCATTGGGTTGGCTTAACAAAAAGCTCTGCTTCTTGATGCTGGGGCTTATGGTTGTCACTATGGCATGGCCGTTGCGCGGCGCCGCGCAGGCAAGCCATAAGCCCTTAACCAAAGATGACACCCTGCAGTTGCTTCGAGGCGATGTGCCATCGGCGCGTGTGGCGGAGTTGGCGCGACAAAAGGGGATTGATTTCCAGATTACACCGGAGGTTGAGAGCGACCTGAAGCAAGCCGGGGCGACGGATGAGCTTCTCAATACCCTCCGGGAACTCGCGCCCAAACCTCCCGCCGCGCCGGAGCTGGAGATTGTGTCCTCTCCCGGCGGCGCACAAGTGTACGTTGATGACTCGCTTGTGGCCCGGACAAGCGCCGAGGGCCGCCTCAAGATCTCCACCCTCCCCCCGGGCGAACACCGCCTGCGTCTCTCCCTGGAGGGATATGACGATTATGTGGCGAATTTCTCGCTCGCCGCAGGGAAATCAGTGACGGTCCTGGCGAGACTCATCGCCCATGCCCCGACGGTGTTAGAGGTTCAATCCACCCCCGGCCACGCACAAGTTTATGTTGATGATGTCTTTTCGGGGGAAACGAGCGAACAAGGCCAACTGAAAGTGCCCAACCTCGCGCCCGGCAGCCACCGCGTCCGGGTTACCCACGAAGGCTACCGCGAAGAAGTGCGCCAGATCGATTTGGCGGCTGGGAAGACCGAGCAAGTGAGCGCCAACCTGGCAAAAGCCGAGCCGCCGGCCAATCCTTCCATCCCTCCACCGGCTGTTCCTATCCCCACGCAGTGGCGAGTTTATTCCAAAGCAGGTTCCATGTCGTACGAAAAGGGCCTCCTGACTCTTGCCAATGGGACATTGTCCTATAAACCCGACGACGGGAAACATCCGTTTGAGTTCACACTCACGGAAGTTGATCGGGCGTATGAGACTCTCGGCGATTTGAGTAGCCGGCACGATCTTCATATCCAGCTCAAGTCCGGCAAGAGGTACGAACTCATCACGCTCGACGGTGCGGGACACGGCACCCTGGGGGTACAGTTCGTGAAGCAGATGATCAGCCTGATTAACCAGGCCCAGGGACGCTAGTGAGGCGGAGCCGGTGTCCATGAGCCCCGTCCGCTTGGCCCTTCTCCTGCTGACTGCACTGCCAGGCTGCTGCCTGCGCAGCAAGCGCGGAGATGTCCCTCAGGTCCGCAGCTTTTCATTGTTATTTGGGGATTTCACACCGCCATTCCAGACCAGGTAACATGAGCGAACAACTCGCAAGTCCCAGCCAGCCGGTCGCGAGCCGAATCCACACCATCGGTTTGCTGGCCATAATTGCCGCCTGGGCGTGGCTTGGAGTCATCACTGCGGCAAGGCTGCGGGCCAACACGGGGCCTTCCCTCATTGTTTTCTATTGGCGAGCGGCGATTTTCGAGTGGTTGATCGTGGCATACGTTGTCGCGGGGGTTCGACGCCAGGGTGGATCGCTGCGCGACCTCATCGGCGGAAGCTGGGGGCGAGCGAGGGATTTCTGGCGAGACGTCCTGGTGGGGTTGGTCTTTTGGATTGGAGCTTTGTTGTGCCTGGGAGCACTCAGGTTCGCCTTGCAGGTGAATCGCGGTGTAGACGCCGTTCGCTTCGTGGCTCCGCAAAGCAAAGCGGAAATGATTTCCTGGGTGTTTGTGTCTCTGACCGCCGGATTTTGCGAGGAGACCATTTTCCGGGGTTACCTGCAGCGCCAATTTATCGCGTGGTTGGACAAACCAGCTTTAGGAATTCTACTGTCGGCAGCAATTTTCGGCCTTATACACGCTTATCAGGGCGCTAAACAGGTCATCATCATCGGGGTTTTCGGCGCCTTGTTCGGCATCCTCACCTATCGACGTCGCAGCTTGCGCCCCGGAATCATGGTGCACGCCTGGAACGATACGATATTTGGTTTGGCACTGCATTTCCTTCCCAAATAACGGATGGGCATCAAAGATCATTTCGTTTCCTCGGCCGCGAGGCAATCTCCGCCATCTCAGGATCGTCCACGAAGTTGTTTTCCAGGCTACGTGCATAACACAAGGCAGTGCGGCGGGTCATGCGACGTCGGAAACCCGTTTCTGTGTCGCCTGGGCCCCGGCACTCCCGCCAAAGGGCTCACGAGAGATGTTATAATGGGAGTTATGCATAGGGTTAAGCCCACATCCGATGAACTTCGACCGGAGTACAAACGCACTGACTTCAAGAAGCTTGAGCGCGGGAAATACTACGAACGGATTAGGGCAAGCTCTAACGTCGTGTTGCTTGATCCCGAGGTCAGGGCCGTCTTTCCAAACTCCGCGGCGGTCAACAAGGCCCTGCATTCCCTGGTCGAACGCTCAAAAGCCGGGCGCGGCTGAGCAAGTCTAACGCCCCAGTGCCTCGGGGCGGCTCTTACCCGGCCCCGCTCTCCCCCACCTCGGCATGCTTCTTTGAGATTCCCGGTTCTGGCAAGAGAAGAGCCGCGGACCCCAAGAACGGGGGTCCGCGCTACACTCGCTCACCACGGGCAAACCAGTTGAACCTCTGTCTGGACGCAAGTTAGACTGACGGACGTGAATCTCAATCAACCTCTCTTCGAAGCCGAACTCGATGAACTGACAGATTTCCTTGCCTCCGACCTCCTCCCGGATGATTCGATGGATGTCTCCATGCTCCACGGCTATCTGACCGCTATTGCCATCGGTCCGGTCACCTTGACTCCCAGTAAATGGCTTCCCCGAGTTTGGGGCGAGGCGGGTGAACCAGCCTTTGACACGCTGGAACACGCTCAGCATATTCTTGACTTGATCCTCCGCTACTATAACGAGATCGTTTTGATTTTCATGGAGAACCCGAAATATTTTCAGCCGGTCTTGTTCGAGTATGGCAAGGAGGGCGAGCGGACGGTTTCCGCGGAGGAGTGGTGCATCGGATTCAGCCTGGGTGTTCACTTGCAACCCGAAGCTTGGAATCCGCTGCTTGAGGACGAGGAATCCTCGGGATTGCTTCTGCCGATTGTTGCCTTCTCATTGGATGAGGCTTGGAACGAGGTCATCGCCGGACGCAACCCGGACGAGGCGCGCGAAGATCTGATCGATTTCCTACCGGAAGCCGTGCAAGGGATTCATTTATACTGGAAACCCTTCCGCGAGAAAATCCCGCCCGGCCTGACTGCGGATTCATTTCCTCTGGGTGGAAGCTCGAAGGTCCGCCGCAACGCTCCTTGCCCGTGCGGCAGTGGCAAAAAGTTCAAGAAATGCTGCGGTGCCAGGAAAATGTGAGCAAATCCAGCGCGGACCACCGCTTTTGTAGTCCGGGTCTCTTCCGTATCGTCCTGAGCGGATCAGCAGGTAAAACGGGGCGACGCAGAAGGGGAAATGGTGGGGAAAATGCGTGTCAGGTGTCAGGTACCATTTTCCCCTCTGGATCTGCCAATTCCCTGACACCTTTTCTTCCCTCCGCCCGAAATTGACAATGCCCTGCGATCTTCATGATCGCGTCCTCTGCGGCAGGCTGGCGCAGGGCGAGCGCAGCCCTGCGTTCCTGGTGCGATTGATGACGTAAATCGCACGGCTGGCCTCGCTCGGCGGCGGGCGCCCCGCGATGATTGCCCCCTTCTCCCGAAGGTGGACCGCGACAGGCGTACTCATCAGTCCGTCAGCCGACGGAGCCGGATGCGAGGTCACTTCCGTGAACTTGACGACCAGTTGCCTGCCCCGCACAACCGCGGGTTGGGCGTTTTACGACCATGTGGATTGTTGCTGTGCGCCCATTGTCCGCGCAGAATTTCAAATTGATCTTCCACCAGCGGTATGCACAAGGGTAGAAGTGACCCCTCACCCACCGCCTTGCGCTCCCCCCTCTCCCCGCGGAGAGGGAAATGGTTCTTGGGCGCGTGAGCGCCTGATGGGTCCAACCTTCTCCCGAAGGTGGACCGCGACAGGCGTACTCGTCAGTCCCTCAGCCGACGGAGCCGGATGAGGGGTCACTTCCGCGCACTCGATGACTAGTTAAGGCAGGCCGTACCCCAACACTCAAACATGCGACCACGCATGGCGCAGGGTGATTTCTTCGATCGAAAATCCAGAATCGCGGGTGGCGCAGACATCGCTTTCCAGGGCTGCGATAAGCAAGAATTTGCGCCAGTCAGATTAGTTACGGCCACTTCTGCGCGCCGTGCAAGATGCGTACAACGTGTATGACCTCGCCGGTCACTTGGTAAACCACAATATAAGGGAGCGGCGAGAGCACAAGTTCGCGCGTCCCCTCCCTCCTGCCCACACGTCCCTGGTAGGGGAACGCGCGTAGCGCGGCGGGGGCGTTGTAAACTTCTCTCACCAGTTCGGCGGCGCGTGCGGGGGTGTTCTGAAACAAGTAATTGGCAATGTTTTCGAGGTCGGCGGCCGCTGCGTTTGCCCAGCGAAGCTGCATTCTCATTTGCGCGGCTGCTTCTCAATCAGCAACTCTTCCAGGCGGGAACCTACTTGCTCATGGCTCAATACCTCGCCGCGAGCAATTTGCTCGAGGCCTTTCTCCACTTCACCCATGAACCACTCGTCATAATTGACGAAACGCTCAATCGCCTCGCGGGCCAGCGATTCGGCTTTGAGTCCCCGCTCGGCAGCAAGGCGCTCAAGCTTCGATTGCACGTCGGCACCAAGGAATATGTCCATGGTTAAAGTCTAGGTCGTGATTGATACGTTGTCAAATGCGTGGGGCGATACGCAACTCCCTGAGGCCACGTTGATCTCGCCATAGAGATAGGCAGGCTGGCCCAGGGCGAGCGCAGCCCTGCGTTTCTGGTGCGATTGATGATGTGAAGCGCAGAGCAGCGCTACGCGCCCGCCGGCCGTAGGGGGACGGCTTGCTGTCCCCGCCGGGGCGTTTCGACCCACGGCAAGGGGTGGGCAAGCCCTACCCCTACGTCCAATTGCGCAAGAGAGAAAAGGTGTCAGGCACCTTTTCGTTCCAAGGAAAAGAGCGGTAGGATTCCGCCCTGGGCAGGCCCGGGAAAAGGTACCGGGAACATGTGAAAGAATTGAATTCGGACCCCCTATCAACCGTGTAACTTATTGAAAATGCGTAGTGCTGAAAACGGTAAAACCAATTTTTTCACACGTTCCGGGCACCGGTTTTCCCTGACACCTTTTCTTCCCTCCGCCCGAAATTGACAATGCCCTGCAACCTTCATGTTCGCGTCCTCTGCGGTCGCGGCCTGTAGTTGGCGCGCACTTGCTGCACAAACTCGCGTAACGCGCGCCGGGGATTGTCAACACTGATCAACGGATGGCCAACCACCACATATTCGAGCCCCTGCCGTGCGGCGCGGACGGCGTCTTCCACCCCAAAGCAGCTACAGCCGATCGGGATCGAGACAACGGCCTGTACCTGTTCGATCCACTGGGTCGCGTCCTTCGTTGCATCGGCGCGACGCTGATCCGCGCCGTAATGTAAGTAGACCATATCGACGCCCCACTCGGCGCACTGCCGAGCGCGGGCAGCTTGGTCCTTCACACCGATCGTGTCCACCACGACGCCGATGCCCGTTTTCCGGCCCATCGCCACGGCTGCTTGCACCGTCTCATCGGGAGCATTCGCGCAGACCGTCATCCATTTGCCGCCCTGTGCGAGCGTGCGCTCGACGTTCTTGCCGCCCGAATCCATCGTTTTGTAATCGGCCAACACGGGATAGTCCGGGAACGCCTTCGCCAGTGCGCCGATCGCGGCAAGGCCGCGCGCCACGATCAACGGAGTGCCCGCCTCCAGCCAGTCGAAACCCGCTTCCACGCCGATTTTCGCCATCTCGAGAGCCTCGGAGGTATCAGCATAATCCAAGGCGATTTGAAGGATGGGGGGATTGATTTGCATATACCCTCCTGTTGGGGATACCCGTCCTCCGGCCTTGCTTTTTCGACAGGGGAGAAGTACCGCTGGCCATGTGCCAAGTCAAGCAAAACGAAGGCGGAGGGGTAAAGATGCCCGAAAATAAATGGGAAATAAGGTGCCGGTCACGATTTCCCGAATGCGAGATCGTGCCTAGCGCATGGAAAACCCGTCTTGGAGTGCTGTCGCAGCAGCTACCGCCTTTTCGTTTTGACTGT
>JBEKNU010000021.1:0-40135 GCA_049522495.1 Terriglobia bacterium | reverse complement strand
GCGCAGTGCGATGGCCACAAGCAGGGCAAACCCCACGGAGGGAAGATAGACATAGCGGTCGTGCGCGATTTCGCTCTGCGGGAGCAAACGAAAATTGAGCACGGGAAGGAGCGTCAGAATCATCCACAGGCACACAAACTCAATAGCCTTGGCCTCCTCCGGCACTGATTGGCTCGTGCGCCAATACCAAATAGCCAGCGCTGCGGCTACGGCCGCCACCAGCAATGCGGGCAACACAAAATCATGCCAGCCTGGAGTTGCAACGTAGGGCGTGTCGTAGTAGCAGCTCAGTCCGAAGGGCCAAACCAGCAGGCGCAGGTAGAAGAGCAGCACGGAGGGAATGGTGAGGACTTCGCGGTGAAGTGAGAGGGGCGTGACCACGTGTACAAATCCCTTGAGCGCTTGCATGCGCACCGGTACGTAAACCAGGATCACAGCCCAGTATGGGATCGCCGCGCCCAGGGCCGAACGCAGGCGTTCGAGGGGGGGATGGATTCGGCCTCCATCCCGCGCAACTTCCCTGCCGCTCGCCCCTCCATAAAGCCAGGCGAGCCCGCTCACCAAGATCGGTAGCACCAAGCTGCTCTCCTTGGAGAGCAGCGCGGCAGCACACAGGGCCAACGACGCAGCAAGCCAGGCATACTTACGTCCGGGCTCGCGACTGCGCCACCAAGTGAGGAGCGTGGCGAGCACAAACAGGGTAGCAAGCGGCTGATCGGCCCAAGCGGCCTCGGCAATGGTCTCAACGTGGACAGGATGAAGTCCGAAAACCAGCGCGCCCGCCACCGCGCTCCAGGTGTCCCGTGTAAGCCGAAGGGCCAGGCGATAGACAAGGTACGTCACCGCCACGTGCGCCGCCACCAGAGTGAGGTGCCAGCCCCAAGCGTGCAGGCCAAACATCACGTCGTTTAGACGCAGCCAAATGAGCAGGAATGGCCGATAGGCATTCGACAACAAGTGCGGGTAGCGAAAGCTCCAGATGTGCGCGGCGAAATAATCCGGAAGGTAACGCCAGGAGCGAAGCGAGTCGTTCTGCTCGATCAAAACGTGGTCGTCAAAGACAAATCCAAAGCTCAGCGTGGCAGCGTAAGCGACAAAGGTGGCCGTGATGATCGCCGCCGAGGGCAGACCGCGCTGCCATTGGGGGCGGTCTGCACGGTCCTTCTCCCATGCCGCATTCTTGAAATCGTTATCGGCGCTCATCATCGCGGGTCACCAATATAACCCAACCCGCCGCTAAACACCCACAATCTCGTCGACGGCCGATGAGGTAACCCCGCACTCGCCCTCTCATCGCTTGTCCTCATTTCCCCGCGATCAGGCCGATGCCTTCCGGCTGTACGGAGGAGGCCGCAGGCAACGCTCCCCACAGTTTTGTCGCCTTCATTCACTCCCGCACAAGCGAGAGCCAGGGAATGATGATCACAACGGTTTTTCTCAATGTCGACGCGTCGACAAGGAAAGGCAGTGACAATGGGCGAGCCCGCAAGCGGCGGCCAAAATCCGCCAGCTCCACGCCATTGCGGATCGTCGGGGAAAAAAAAGGAGGCCACGAACCTCCATGCGGTCCGTGGCCTCATTGAATTTTTTAAAGTGTTACTTTAATTCTAGGGCCAGCACCCACAGCCCGGCGATTCAGGTATGTGACCCGCGCGCCAAGCAGGGATACTTGCCTCCCTGCCCCATTGCTGGATCGCCAGCCCCCATTTCACGCCGTGGTGTACGCCTTCTCCATTTGCTTCTTCACCGCCGCCTGGGCCGCCGCCAGCCGCGCGATGGGCACGCGGTAGGGCGAGCAGCTCACGTAGTTCAATCCCGCCTCGGCGCAAATCTCTATCGAGGAGGGATCTCCCCCATGCTCGCCGCAGATTCCCACCTTCAACTTTTCGCGGGTCTCGCGGCCTTCCTTGGTAGCCAGCTTCAGCAGGCGCCCGACACGCTTCGGGTCAAGCTGGGCGAAGGGGTCCGCCGGCCAGATCTTCGCCTTCACGTATGCGTTGATGATCTTGGCGCAGTCGTCCCGGGAAATCCCGAAGGTCGTCTGGGTCAGGTCATTGGTGCCGAAGCTGAAGAACTCCGCTTCCTGTGCAATCTCGCCCGCTGACAGTGCTGCAGCCGGCAGTTCGATCATCGTGCCCACCAAGTACTCGACCTTTACGCCCTTCTTCTTGAAGACCTCCGCCGCGACGCGGTTCACAATTTCTTTCTGCGCGATTAACTCCTTCACTTCCCCTACGAGGGGTATCATCACCTCTGGCATGGCATCAATATTTTTCTTTTTGCAATCGCACGCCGCTTCGAAGATGGCCCGCGCCTGCATCTCGGTAATTTCGGGGTACATGATTCCCAAGCGGCAACCGCGCAAACCGAGCATGGGATTGAATTCATGTAATCCTTCAACTACTTCCAGTAACTTCTTGAGCTGTGGAATCTTAGGGCTCTTCTTTTTAGTCGCTTCTAGGGTCGCAATCTCCACCATCAGCTCTTCCCGCTTGGGCAGGAACTCGTGCAGCGGAGGATCGAGGGTGCGGATGGTAACCGGCAGCCCGTTCATGGCTTTAAACAGACCATAAAAGTCCTTGCGCTGCATGGGCAGGAGCTTGGCAAGGGCGGCGCGCCGCTGTTTTTCGTACTTGGCCGCTTCCTTCGGATCCGAAGTATCCTTGCAGGCCATGATCATCTGTTGTACGTGCGGCAGACGTTCCTTGGCGAAGAACATGTGCTCGGTGCGGCACAGGCCAATGCCCGCGGCGCCAAATTCCACCGCCTTCAGAGCGTCACGGGGAATGTCGGCGTTCGCGCGCACCCCCAGTTCCCTCGCCTCGTCAGCCCACTTCATAAATTCCGCAAAAACCCCGCTGTGGGGATCAGGCTCCACCAGGTCCGTCTTGCCCAAGATGACGCGGCCCGTGGAACCATCGAGCGAGATCCAGTCCCCGTCCTTGATGACGAGCGATCCCACCTTGATCGTCTTGGATTTTTCATCCACTTCCGCCTCGCCGCATCCGGCAACGCAGGGTTTGCCCATTCCGCGCGTCACCACGGCGGCATGCGAGGTCATGCCACCCCGCGAGGTGAGAATTCCCACGGCCACTTCCATGCCGTGAATATCGTCGGGCACGGTTTCAGCACGCACCAGGACCACCGGTGAGGACTTCCCTTTGATGACGGCATCATCGGCGGTAAAGACCACTCTCCCCACTGCCGCGCCGGGCGATGCCGGCAGCCCCTTGGCGATAACTTTCAAAGGCTTCCTCTCATCCAGAACGGGGTGGAGCAACTGGTTCAACTGCTCGGGCTCGACGCGCATCAATGCATCCTTCTGGGTCAGGATGCCTTCCTTCACCATTTCCACGGCAATCCGGACGGCCGCAGGCCCGGTGCGCTTGCCATTGCGGGTCTGGAGCATGTACAGCTTGCCATCCTGAATCGTAAACTCGAAATCCTGTACGTCCTTGTAATGCTGCTCAAGGCGCGTCGTGATATCGCGAAGTTGGTGGTAAACCTCGGGCATGATCTTTTCCAGCTCATTAATGGGAATGGGAGTGCGCACACCCGAGACCACATCTTCGCCCTGGGCGTTCATCAGGTACTCGCCATAAAACTCCTTGGCGCCGGTGGCCGGGTCACGCGTGAAGCCCACGCCCGTCCCGGAAGTTTCTCCCATGTTGCCGAAAACCATGGTCTGGACGTTTACGGCGGTCCCCAGATCGTCGGAAATCTTGTTCAGGCGGCGATAGGTTGCGGCGCGGGGGTTGTACCAAGAGCGGAACACGGCCTCAATCGCCATGTTCAATTGCACTTGCGGGTCCTGGGGGAAGTCCTTGCCGGCTTCCTTGCGCACTACCTTCTTATAGTCGGAAATGACGGCTTGCAGGTCCTCGGCCGTCAGGTCGGTGTCAAGTTTGGTATGCTTTTTCTTTTTCTGGCCGTCAAAAACGTGCTCGAACTTTTCCTTGGGAATATCCATCACCACGTTGCCGAACATCTGGATGAAGCGCCGGTAGCTATCGTAGGCAAACCGCGGATTGCCGCTTTTTTTCGCGATGACCTCCACCACCGTGTCGTTCATGCCCAGATTCAGGATGGTGTCCATCATTCCCGGCATGGAAAACTTGGCGCCGGAGCGGACCGATACCAGCAAGGGGTTCTGCGCGTCGCCGAGTTTTTGGCCCAGCAAGGCCTCGAGCTTCGCCAGCGCTTCGTCCTTCTGGCTGAGGATCTCAGCGGGCGTCTTGTTCCCAGCCTGGAAGTAAAGCCGACAGGCGGAAGTAACAATGGTGAATCCGGGGGGGACCGGCAGGCCGGCATTGGTCATTTCCGCCAAGCCCGACCCTTTGCCGCCCAAAACGTCTTTCATCGTCCCATGGCCGTCCGCTTTACCGCCTCCAAAAAAATAAACGTACTTCTCCATGATTGCTCCTTTCGAATTGTCAGGTCTCAAATTTTCGTGCTCGGATTTAAGTCCAAAGTCAGAAGTTGAAAGTTCAAAGTTGATTCCCGTTCGCAATCTGTTACAAAGAGCCCAAGAGTTTGGCGCATTCGCGGCAGTTTTGCAATGGGCAATTGGCGCGGGATTGAGCGGTTTTTCCCATGTCGACGCGTCGACATCGAAGCGGAGTGGCGAGTGAAGAGTGATGAGTGACGAGCACACGAAAGACGAATATCGAAACTCAAAGGTCGAATTTCGCTGCGATTTTCAAGTTTCGATCTTCGAGTTTCGGCCTTTGTCCGCTTGTCACTGCTTATCAGCGATTTCCGCAAAATGCGCGATGCCGGAAAACAACTTATCCAACTTCGCCAGTAATCGCAGCCGGTTCTGCCGCACTTTCTGGTCCTCGGCCATCACCAGAACCTTGTCAAAAAACCGGTCTACCGCCGGGCGCAGGGTGGAAATCTCCTCCAGGGCGCGCCGATACTCCCGCCCCTCCCGCCGGCGTTCGACTTCCCCGTCAACCATCCCGTAGGCGTCGTACAGATCTTTTTCCTGTGGCTCGCTCAGGAACTCCAACGCAACTTCGCCCGGCTCCCAGTCCTCTGAGGTTGCAGACTTCGCCAGGATGTTGCGAATCCGCTTGGCCGCCGCCGAGAGGGCTTCAAAATCCTCGCCTCCCCTCAAGGCTTCCATCGCTTCCGCGCGCGCCTGGGCATCGGCAGGCAGATCGGCGCCCGCCGCCACCACCGCTCGCACCGTGTCGTAGCGAAAGCCGCGCACCGATTCAAAGTAATAGCGCAGCCGTTCAGCAAAGAAGTCCAGCACCCGAGCCCGCACTTCTTCGCGTGGCTTGCGCCACTGAATATCGAGTTTATCGATGGCCTTATTAGCTGCCTCTTTTAAATTCAATGGGAATGAATTCTCAAGTATTACTTTAATTAATCCGTTCGCTTGCCGCCGCAGGGCAAAGGGGTCGCTCGAACCGGTCGGTTCGTATCCTGAGGCAAAGCCCGCGACGACGCTGTCAAGCTTGTCAGCAAGGGACACCAAGGCGCCAACCCGGGTGCGAGGGGACGCCCCTTCCGCGCCAAGCGGAAGATAATGATCGTAGATGGCCACGGCAATTTCTTCAGGTTCCCCTTGAGCTCTCGCGTAGAGCCCGCCCACCACACCTTGCAGCTCCGTAAACTCCTGCACCATTTGCGTGGTCAGGTCGCATTTGCAGAGTTCCACTGCCCGCAAAACCTCAAGAGTTTGACTCGGCGTCATCACGCCGCAGTCTTCAAGCGACACGCAGGTATTTCCTGCTATCGATTTCATGCGCCGAATCTTGTCCCCATAGCTCCCCAATTTGGCCTGGTAGGTAACCTTGTCGAGCAGCGGCACCCGCTCGCGCAGAGGCGCTTTCTGGTCAGTGGCCCAGAAAAACTCGGCGTCGCGGAAGCGCGCGGTGAGCACGCGCTGGTGGCCCTGGCAAATCAGACCTTTCTCGTCCGAGTCCATATTGAGGACCGCCACGAAATGGGGGCGGAGGTTTCCCTGCCCGTCCTCCGCGGCGAAGTATTTCTGGTGGTCGCGCATCACCGTAATCAGGATCTCGCGCGGCAAGTGGAGGAAGCGCTCATCGAAGCTCCCGAGCATGGGGCGCGGCCACTCCGTAGAGTTGACGATCCAATCCACCAACCACTCGTCCTCGACAACTTTGAGCGAGCGTTTTTCAAGCAGCGCTTGAGATTCTTGAACAACGCGCTCACGGCGATTGGCGGGATCAATCTGTACATGTGCTTGCAACAACTTCTTTGCGTAGTCCTTGAAGCTTGCAACCTGGAGCGGCTCTAAGCTCTTCGTCCGATGCCCGAAAGTGAAATCCTCGGACCTCACGCCCAGGATCTTGAAATCGACCGTGGCCGCGTCCTTCCCCTCTCCCAGCAGGGCCAGCACCCAGCGGATGGGCCTCACAAAGCGGGGTGCCAACTTCTCCGTCCAATACATGCTCTTGGGGAAAGTCAAACCGAGGATGGCGCCAGGCAGAATTTGCGGCAGAAGCTCATGGGCAGGACGTCCCTGGGCGGTTTTCCGCAGGGACAAGTATTCCCCTTTTGGCGTCGTAGTGCGGGTCAATTCCGCAACGCGGGCGGAGTTCTTTTGCGCAAAGCTTTCCGCCGCCCGAGTGTATTTCCCTTCCGCGTCGATCGCGACTTTGACGGGCGGGCCGAAGATTTCATCGACCCTGTTCGGCTGTTGCACCAGCAGAGCGGGAACGTAAACCACCAGGCGGCGCGGCGTAGAATATGTCTGTAGGGGCGCTTCGCGACCTGTCCCGATTTGATCGGGAACCGCCCCCACTTCGGGTTCAGAGGATGCGTCAATAGTAGGTAACAATCGAGCCCCTTTGAGTACCGCGTGAACGCGCTCCCCCAGCCCTTTTTCGGCATCACGGAGGAAGCGCGCGGGAATTTCCTCGCAGCCAACCTCAAGCAGCAGGGGGAGCGTAGGTCTGTGCTCCCGCTTCCCTGCCGCCGGCTGTTCGCTAGTTTCGAGTTCCGAGTTTCGAGTCTCGACTTCCAGGACCGTCACGCCGTCACCTCCGCGGCCGCTTGCCGCTCGAGGTAAATGGCGGCAACCTCGCAAGCCAGTTTGCGTACGCGAGCGATCAAGGCCACACGCTCCGTGACGCTGATGGCGCCGCGCGCGTCGAGGATGTTGAACAGGTGTGAGCACTTCAAAGTGAGGTCATAAACCTTGCGCAAAGGGAAGCGTTTCTGAGTTAAAGCTACACTTTTACTCTTCTCTGTATCTAACTCTTTCTTATTGGCTTCGCCTGATCTATCTGAACGCGGAAACTCTCCCAGCAGGCGCCTCGCCTCACTTTCATAAAGGTCCAGGACCTTGCGGCAGGCCTCCGGATCCGCAGCCTCGAAATCATACACCGAGAACTCAAGTTCCTCGGCGCGGCGCATCTCACCGTAAGTCACGCTTTCGTTCCAGCGCACTTGGTAAACGTCCTCGACGTTTTGGAGGAAAGCCGCGATGCGCTCCAGGCCATAAGTCAGCTCGACGCTGATGGGTTCAAGGTCCACCCCGCCCGACTGCTGGAAGTAGGTCAACTGGGTGATCTCGAGACCATCGAGGATGACCTGCCAGCCGATCCCCCAAGCCCCCAGGGTGGGGGCTTCCCAGTTATCCTCCTCGAAGCGAATGTCATGGTGGCGAAGGTCGATGCCAATGGCTCCCAGGCTCTCGAGATAGATGTCCTGGATATTGTCAGGCGGCGGCTTCAGGATGACCTGCATCTGGGTGTGCTTGAGCAGCCGATTGGGATTTTCGCCGTAGCGGCCATCGGCCGGGCGACGCGAGGGTTGTACGTACGCCACCCGCCAGGGCTGGGCCCCCAGGACACGCAGAAAGGTTTCCGGACACATAGTGCCCGCCCCGACCTCCAGGTCGTAGGGCAAGGCGATCACACACCCCTGCTCCGCCCAGAATGTGCTTAAGCGGAAGAGCATATCTTGGAAGGAAAGGGGCGCTCGGTCCCTTGCCGGCTTTTTGGTAGATCTGGTCAATGGCATCGTCCTTAGGTTCTCGCTGTCCGTAGTCCGTGGTCCGTTGCCCGATGTCAGCAGACCTGCGCTGAATATCCTTTGGGAGACGCACACAGACCCATTCTACTTAATACTCGCGACCAGGGTATAAGAGACGGACCACTGACAACGGACCACGGACACCTCCTATACTTCTTCCTCCATCATCTGCCGCGTCACCAGCTTCCGTTCCGTATGACTCTCGATCATCTCCTCCAAGAAGTGGCGCGCTTCGCGGCAGCCGGCGGGAGCCTTTTCCTGCGCCAGCCACTTGTCAAGAGGCAGGTGGCAGGCGGCCCGGACCATGGCCAGGCTGGCGGCGGAGACGCGCAGGCTGCCCGGCGGCTTGCAATCGCCGCAGAGGAGGGTTTCTGAGCCGCGTGAGTAGTAGCCCCCCTCTTCTCCCAGGGCGCGGCCACAAGCCGAACATTTATCAAAATCCGGCAGAAATCCTCCCAGCCGCACCATCCAGTAATCAAAATAGAGCAGTGGCCGGTTGACTTCCGCGGAGTGCCTCAGCGCCCTCAGAACGGCCAGCAGCAGGCGGAAGATCCGCTCGTTCACCTCGCGCTCCGGGAGCAGCCGCTCCCCCACCTCGGCGAGGAATTGCGCCGCAAGCTGCACGCGATAGTCCTTCTGCATGTCGAAAAACGACTCGATGATCTCGACGGAATTCAGGTGCAGCAGGTCGCGGTTTTCACGCTCGAAGATCCAAATCCGCACATAGCTCAGAGGTTCAAGCGTACCCCCGTAGCGGCTTTTGGTGCGCAAGGCGCCCCGAGCCACGGCCCTCAAGCGGCCCAATTGCCGTGTAAAAAGCGAAGCAATCTTGTCAGCTTCACCCAGGCGGTAGGTTCGGAGGACGATGGCTTCCGTTTCGCGCAGAGGCATTCGATGGCCAATGTCGACGCGCCGACAAAGCAAGAAGGTTAGCACAAAAGTTGCTCGTTGTCAGTCATCAGTCATCCATTTTCAGTCGTCAGTTGTGGGTTCGCGAACGTGAGGATTGGTGCCGCACCGTAATAATTCACGGCCTTACGATGTTGTGGAAATCTCTGCGTATTTTGTGGAGAACGTATTATGTTAACCGCAATGCGCCATCCCTAAACATTATCAGACGTGCCTGTGCAAAGCCTCTGGCCCCTCGCATTGCAAATTTGGCGCTCCAAAATTGCCGCACCACCCTGAGCGCACGCGCGCATCGCGGGCACAGAAAAGCCTTACCACCGAGCGCACAGAGACCACGGTGACAGAGGAATTCTGCTTGCGGAGGACAGGGAATGCGGTGAAATCGTCCCAGATTGCGGTCGGCAGTTCGGCAGAGTTCAGACCTGGCTTTCCCCCGAAGGCTGGCAGACACCGCTTCCCTGCCCCGCTTGCTTGTGGTCATTGGGGGGGGAAGGAGTGGGTTGGCGATCACGGTAACCGGAGGTCAGCCCGCCGGCTAGTTCGGAGGATCTTGCAGCCCGGTCTGGCTGCTCTGGTACGGGTGAAAGCCGGCGCCCCAATCCACGCCGAAGACTTCGATATTGATCTGGTCTCCGTCCACGTGCAACACCACGTAGTGGTAAGGGCTCAAGGCTCCCTCCGAACCGGGTTTCACCAGGTGTTGAAGGTGAACCTTCATTCCTTGGTTGGCCTTCAGGTACTCGTCCAGATTGGGCTCGCCGTGGTAGCTGTAGAGTGGCGCCCCGCCTCCGCCCGAAACCAGGAAGTCCATCCGATGGGTGCCGCGGTTGTCGGTGTAGTGCTCCACCCAATGCTCGTACAGGTGTTCGTGACCGGAAAACATGGCGCGGACGTGGTGGGCCTCGAACAGCGGCAGGTATCGCGATCGAAGCACATCTACCACCACGTCACGGTGGACGCTGTGGGGGCCCGAGGAAAACGGGGCGTGGTGACAGAAGACGAACACATTGACATAACGCAGGCGGTCGAGTCCCTCAAGCTGGCCCTTCACCCACAGATACTGTTTATCATCATTGGCGATGTCCGAATCAAACCCAATCACAAAGGTATTTCCGTACCCGAAGGAGTAAGTGGGATAGCCGTCCAGGCGCCGTGGTGAGCCGTTGGGCGGGATCAGCGCCTGGATGGCATCGAGGAGGTTTCGCAATCCCACCTGCCGCTGCGGCGCGCCAGCCGTGGTGGCGGAGGAGACGTCGTGGTTCCCCGGAACCAGGAAGTAAGGCACACCGCCCTGCGAGGTCAGCCGGTCAATGATGGGTACGAAGCTGACATTCCACTGTGGGGCTTCCGGCCCGTGCACCACAGCATCGCCCGTTTGCAGAACGAACCGCACCGGAGAATCCGTATTCCGGAGTTTCTTGATTTGCGCCAAGATTCCATCAACGACCATCGAGTGTTCGTACTGGAGGGAAACGCCGTCATGGCGCCCGCGGGTGTCGCCATAAAGAATGAAGGAGAAGCGCGTTACCCCGCGCGATTGCTCCTCGGAGGGAAGCGGCGCGGCAGGCGGGGCGATGGCTTTGACTCGCTCCGCATCCTGCGCGGCCCCGGGGCTAATCCCGGCCAAGTCGCACAACACCAACCCCATAACGCCTAGAAGTAAAACTTTCACTTCATACCTTGATGGCATCGCCCTTCCCTTCTCCGCGCTACTTTTGCCGCTGAAGCTCAAAGGTCTCCACTTTCTCCTGCCCCTTCTCCCGCCAAGTCCAATATTGGGTCACATGGTCGGCGTCCTTCCAAATGATCGAGTGGGCGTGCATGTGTCCGGCGTCAGGCCCTGAAAGGTTGGTGGCGTCAACAAAGGTAAACTTAATGGCGCTCGGGCTGCTGGAGCTATCGGCCCGCATCCGGGGTTGATTGCCGACCGTGCAGTAATGGGTCATCATCAGGTGGTCGCCGTCCAGGTAATAAAGCGTGACCATTTGATTTCCGGGGCCTTCGGTGATCGACTCCATAACGGCTGAGCCCCCTGAAACCACCTTGTAATTGATGTGAGCCGGCTTGCCGTTCGGCGCCGTCCCCTCCCAACTACCGGCGAGCGACTTGATCTTGTCGAACTCCGGTTGGGATTTGCTGGTAGCCAACCCCACGGCAGCAACTGAGATCAAAGCCAATACCCAAACCAGGAATTGTCGAATGTTCCGCATAGGATTCTCCTTTAGGTGGATTCTTACAGCATTTGGCCGCGAAAGCCATCGGATTTACTTCCCGAAGTAAGCCTCCAGGAATCCGAGCACAACCGGCCAGCCTTTCTCATGATTTATGCGGGCCTGCGTTGCCTCACCCCAACCGCTGTGAGCGATTAGTCCACCCAAAACGTTTTCATCAACGATTCTGACCGTTGCGCTCGTCATTTTACTCCCTGGCATGAGTTTCCACATAGCGCTTCAAGCGCGCCAGGTTCTTTTCCCAAACGTAAAGTCTGTAGACCCGCGGCGTTCTCTATTGGTAATATGTCGGCGCTTTACGCGTGCCCTGAGGGCTTGAGCGGGCCGTCCATTCGCATCATTCCATGCCTTGAGGCAGGAGGAAGACGATGAAGCGCTCGGAAATAAATGCCATCATGAGCGAGGCCGATCAATTCATCCGCCGACACGGGTTCTATCTTCCACCCTTCGCCTATTGGACTCCGGCGGAGTGGAGAAACAAGGGCGAAGAAGCCCGCGAGATCGTGGAGAATCAGCTCGGCTGGGACATCACCGATTTCGGCGCGGGCCAGTTCGGCGCCTTGGGATTGTTCCTCTTCACCGTCCGCAACGGCAGTCAGGCGGAAATGCGGGCCAAGCAGGGAAAGCTCTATTGCGAGAAGCTGATGATCGTGGGCGTGAACCAAGTAACACCCATGCACTTCCATTGGAACAAGGTTGAGGACATCATCAATCGCGGCGGGGGAAAGTTGGTCATCCAGTTGTACAACGCCAATGACCAGGAGGGACTGGCGGACTCCACCGTGGTTGCCAGCCTGGACGGCGTCAAACACCAAGTAACGGCGGGGGACGTAGTGCGACTGGCCCCGGGGGAAAGCATCACGATTCCGCCGCGTCTCTACCACAAGTTTTGGGGTGCGGAGGATCGCGTCCTGGTGGGGGAAGTATCCTTGGTGAATGACGATCAGAACGATAACCGCTTCCACGAGACCATTGGCCGCTTCCCGATGATTGAAGAAGATGAGGAACCCCTCCACCTGCTGGTCACGGACTACCCCAAGTACTGGAAAGGCAGTGGCGAGTGAAAAGTGTGGTGAGGTAGGTGGTAGGTGGCATGTGGTAGGTGGGGAAAGCCCCATATGCCACCTTCCACCCACTACCTACCCCCGTTAACCTCAGGAGCACTTCATGACCGTGGATCATCGCCAAGGAATTGCATGCGCTGGCATTTGGGTGGTCGATCTGGTCAAAGTGATCGACCTCTACCCTCAGGAGAACTCGATAGCGTACATTTCCGAAATGTCCCGCGGTGGCGGTGGCTGCGCCCATAATGTCGTCATCAACCTGGCGAGGTTTGACGCGAGCCTGCCGCTCCATGCCCTCGGCGTCATCGGCAACGACGCTTACGGCGACTATCTGGTGGAAGAGTGCCGCCGCTTCCCCAACGTTAACGTCGATCAACTGCGCCGAACGGACCTTGACGCCACGGCGTACACCGACGTTTTCAGTATTAGGGCCAGCGGACGCCGAACCTTCTTTCACTACCCGGGAACCAACCGTTTGTTCCAACCCGCGCACGTCGATCTCGAGAGCCTGCCCGTGCAGATGTTCCACTTGGGCTATTTGCTCTTGATGAACGCCATGGATCAACCCGACGCGGAGTTTGGAACGGTGGCGGCGCGTTTCCTGGCGCAACTGCAAAGCCGCAACATTCGGACCTCGATCGACCTGGTGTCGGAGGACAGCAGCCGCTTTACTCACATTGTGCCGCCGGCGCTGAAGTATACCGATTACTGCATCATCAACGATTGGGAAGCCGAGAAGCTGGCGGGGATCCCCCTGCGGGTGGGGGGCAAGCTGCTTCCCGAAAACTTGGGCAAGATTGGGGCGACCATTCTGGGGTTCGGGGTTAAGGACCTGGTGGTCATTCACTTCCCCGAAGGCGGTTATCTTCTTTCGAAGGATGGGGTGGAAATCCTGCAACCTTCCCTGGAACTTTCCGACGACTACATCGTGGGCGGCGCCGGCGCCGGTGATTCCTTCTGCGCGGGCATTCTCTACGGGCTAAATCAAGGCTGGACTCGTGACAAGATTCTGCGCTTCGCCACCTGCGCCGGCGGAATGAACTTGAGCGACTTGACTACCACGGGCGGGATTAAATCATGGCAGGAAGTGCTTCGCATGGAGGAAAGATTCCCCTATCGGAAGAGTGTGGCCTAGGAGGCTGACGAAGAACCTGGCAGCGCCGACCTCCTTCAAGGAACGGGACGTTGGATTGCGTACAGCGAAGCTCTGCGGCCTTGGATGCGCAGAGCTTCGCTCGGCGCAATCCGAATCATGGAGAATATGGAACAGGAGGTCGGTTGCCGCGCTGGGCGCAGGCAAGTTGAATTGGCGCGACATTGCATGTATACTTTTTGGTTTGTGCGCAGCGCTTGGTCGCAGTGTTACCGGACACAAAAATTTGGAGACCAACCCGATCCGCTGTACGTGTCTAACCTGAAACCCATGAGGGGCATGGGGCACAAAATAACTTGCCGAGTCCGCTGAGCAGGCAGGGGATTTGGATACGAGCCGGAGGAGGCCCGAGATACATGAACAATCTGATGAAAGCCGCGGTTTTCCACGGGGTAAGAGACGTGCGCATCGAGGATGTCCCGAAGCCCATGGCGGGGCCCGGAGAAGTTGTCCTGCGGGTCCATCGCTGTTCCGTGTGCGGGACCGACAAGCGCATCTTCACCCACGGCCAGAAGAACGTGGTGCCGCCGGCCATTACCGGCCACGAAATTGTGGGAACCGTTTACGAGCTGGGCCCGGGCGTGGACAACGGACTTCGCACTGGCCAAAAGGCGGTAGTGGGGACAGTGGTGGGGTGCGGGAAGTGCATCTACTGCCGGCGCAAACAATATAATCTTTGTGATTCCTTTACTGCCATAGGCTACGACTACGCCGGGGGCTTCGCCGAATACGTCAAGATCCCGGCGGCCGCGGTTGCACAGGGTAACGTCATTCCCATTCCCAACTCCATGTCCGTTGAGCGCGCCGCCCTGATTGAGCCCCTTTCCTGTGTATTGAACGGCCAGGAGTACCTGTCTCCTCAGCCAGGCGATCGCGCCGTGGTCTTCGGGGCCGGGCCGATCGGCATCATGCACGCCAGCAGCCTGAAGACGCGAGGCTGCGCGCCCGTTATCGTAGCCGATGTTTCGCAGGAGCGCCTGGATTATGTGGCGGAGTTTGGGCTCGCCTTGACGGTGAACACCTCGGGCGGCGACGCGGTGAATAAGATTCTGGCCTCGGGGGGCGGGGAGAAATTCGATATCGCCATCACCGCCTGTTCGGTGAAAGCGGCTCAGGCTGATGCCCTGAAGTTAGTCCGGAAGAAAGCTCGAGTTTCATTTTTTGCGGGTATCCCCAAAGACGACCCCATTCTGCCGCTGGACAGCAATCTCATCCATTACAACGAGATTTCTGTCTTTGGATGTTTTGCTTCCAACCTTCAGCATTACCACCAAGCCCTGGCCATGGTCTCTCGCGATGACTTGCCCTGGGAACGCTTCCTCACTCACCGGTTTAAGTTGCAGGATATGGTGAAGGCCTACGCCGTGATCGAGGCGGGACAAGGAATCAAAACCGTCATTGTTTGCGATTAGCGACACCCACAATGGATAAACAATCCCTGGCGCAGCTTATCGAAATCTCCTGTGCCGTCGGCACGCGAACGGATTACGTGCAAGTGGGCGGTGGAAATACCTCGGTGAAGTCGCCCGACGGTCTAACCATGGCCATCAAGGCCAGTGGCACGGCCTTGACTTCGATGAGCGAGTCGGCGGGCTGGGTGGAAGTGAACGTTGCGGCGGTTCTGAGTATTTTTGAGCAGAAAGACCTGGCTCAGCTCGAAACCGACGCGCGCGAAGCGCAGGTGCTCCAGCATTTTTCCTCCGCCATCGTGGGCGGCAGGGGGCGACCCTCCGTTGAAACCGCGCTCCACGCCATGCTTGGCAGGTTCGTCATTCACACCCATCCTGTGGCCGCCAATGCCCTGAACTGTGGGCCCGGGTTAAAGGCCTTGGAGGAGATCACCCCCGCGGGTAAACTCCCACCGCTCTGGGTGCCGTACACCGATCCCGGCTGGCGGCTGGCTCATACGGTCAAGTCGGCTGCTGAGGCTTATCGGCAGAGGCATGGTTCCCTCCCCGTGGTCCTCTTCATGGAAAACCATGGCCTGCTGGTTTCTGCTCCGGAGGCTCAAGCCTGTGTGGCGCTCCATGCGGAATGGGTAAGCCGGTGCGAGCGGTATTTCCAGCCAGGACTAAAGCCGCTCCGCACTCCCCCGGCGCTGGATTCCGGAGCTTTGCGCAAGGCCATGGTCTCGATCCGCCAGGGCTGGCGAGAAGTAAAGGGAACTGCGCCTTTTGCCCGCTTGACGGACAATGCCGAACTGGCCAGTGTGGCCTGTGATGAAAGGGCAAAAATATTGGCCGCGGGATCGCTGACCCCGGACCATATCGTTTACACGGGGGCCCGAGCGATTCTGGCTGAATCCCTGGAAGAATTGCCGGTGAAATTAAAGGCCGCTCTGGTGGAGAAGGCTCCGCCGCGCGTGGCGGTGGTTCAGGATGTGGGAACGTTTCTAGTGGCAGACGATGCGAAGAAGTTGGATGCGGCGGAGTCGCTGGCCGTGGCCGCCGCAGGGATCACCCATCTGGCAGCCGGACGCGGTGGCGCCCACAACCTTGCCCCTGCATCCGCCGCCTTCATCATCAACTGGGAGGCGGAACACTATCGTTCGGCGCTTTTGGGCACGGCCACCGAAAGCCTGGCGGGCAAGGTCGCGGTGGTGACCGGAGCAGCGTCGGGCCTGGGTTGCGGCATCGCTCAAGGGTTGGTAGAGGCCGGGGCCGCGGTGGCCTTCTGCGACGTTGATGACTCAGGCGCAAAAGAAACTGCTGCCGCGTCGTCCGCACCGGCGCGCGCCTTCCCCGTACACATGGACGTCACCGACGAAGCGTCCGTCGCCACGGCATTTGACCAGGTGCTGCGCCACTGGGGAAGGGTGGACATCGCGGTGTGCGCAGCGGGAATTGCGCCGGCCTACGAGTTGGTCGATACGCCCGTGAAGATGTGGCGCTTGGCGCTGGAGATCAACCTTACGGGCTATTTCCTGGTGGCGCGCGAAGCGGCACGGATCATGCGCGCCCAGGGAGACGGCGGCGCGATGATCATGCTCTCGTCCAAGAGCGGCCTCGACGCATCCAAAGCCAACTCGGCATACAACGCCACGAAGGCCGGAGAGTTGCACCTGATGCGAGGCTGGGCGCTGGAGCTGGGAGGCGACGGCATCCGCGTCAATGCCCTCGCCCCGGGCAATGTCTTCGAAGGGTCGAAAATCTGGAACCCGGAGTACATCAAGACCGCCGCTCGCAAAAAGGGGATCAAGCCTGAGGAAGTGATCCCCCACTACGTGAATTTGACGGCTCTCAAACGCGACATCAAACGCACCGACGTTGCCGCGGCTGCGGTTTTCCTCTGTTCCGACGCGGCACGCTGCATCACGGGTCAAACGCTGGTTGTGGACAGCGGACAGGTCATGGTTCGATGAATCATCCCACGCCCGAACAAACGAAGGGACTCGAGACGGAGCTCTACCAGGGTACGCTCGAACAGCGTATTGCCGCACTCACGCAACTCTGCGCGCAACTCGGCCCGCGGCCACGCCGCGGAACCAACGGCCACATCCATACCAGTGAGTCGTTCAGCGTCTTTCGCTCGCCGACGGAAGCGGTTTGGCAGGCCGCGCGGGAAGGGCTCGCGGTTCTGGGAATCAACGATCACTACACGGTTGCGGGGCACGAGGAGTTTCGCCGCGCCTGCGCCGTGGCGGGCATTGCCGCCACATTTTCTCTTGAGGCCGTGGCCATGGACCGTGACGCGGCGGAATCCGGCCTTAAGCTGAATGACCCCGACAACCCCGGCCGTATCTATCTGTGCGGCAAAGGCGTGACGAGGATTCCCCCGGAATCTTTACCCGAAATGCAGAGCCTTGCCCGCATGCGTGGGGCTTTGGAACGCCGCAATCGGGAAATAACCGCAAAGGTCATCAAGCTCTTCCGGGACCGCCTGGGCGAGGACGGCCCCACCTGGGAGAATGTGGTGGCGCTGACGCCGCGCGGGAATGCCACGGAGCGGCACGTGGCCTATGCCGTGCTCCTGCGGCTCCGCGAACTGGCCGCGAAGTCGGGAGAGCCGCTTGCCGAAATCATGACGGCTTTGTGTGGCGCCACTCCCCCGGCGGGGGGGGATGATGCCTCACTGCAAATTTTCCTCCGCGCCAAGCTCCTTAAAGCGGGCGCTCCCTGCTACGTGCCCGAAGATGCGGAGGCCTTTGTTCCGGTGGCGGAACTGCGCGGGATTTTCCTGGCCTTCGGGGCAATTCCCACCTACCCCGTGCTGGGAAATCCAGTTCTGGCCGGCGAGCAGGATATTGCGGCTCTTCTCGACAAGTTGGAAGCCCGGGGCTTTTACGCCGTGGAGGTGATTCCCCACCGCAATACGCGCGAACGCTTGGCGGAGATTGTTTTCGCCGCGCAGCGCCGGTGGTGGCCCGTCTTCAACGGAACGGAGCATAACACGCCTGAGACTCGCCCCCTGCTGGATCCTTTTGCTCTCGATCCGGAGTTCGAGCCCTGGTTCCGCCAGAGTACCGCGTTGCTGCTCGGCCACCAGCGGCTGGTCGCGAAGGGTGATCCTGGGTTTGTGGACCTGGAAGGCAGGCCCACCATCTCCGACCCCAAGACCCGGTTCGAGCACTTCAGCCAGGCCGGACAGTGAAATTCCGGCCCTGAACACCCCGGCTGGGCACAAAATCTGTTGCAATTTTTCCCCGATTAGTAAAACATAGCCGATTTGGCTTGAGGCAGTGATTTTCTACCATAGATAGGGAGGTTAAGAAAGTGGCGAAAAAGATGATTCCGATTGAAGCAGCGAAAGGGAGGCTGGGCGTTCTCACCGTGGGGATGGGTGCGGTGGCGACCACGATGATTGCTGGCGTGGAAGCGGTTCGGAAAAAGATTTCGCTCCCCATAGGTTCTCTCACCCAGATGGGGACCATTCGTCTCGGCAAGCGGACGGAGAAACGCATCCCTAAGATCAAAGACTTCGTTCCCCTGGCGGATCTCAAGAATTTGGTCTTTGGCGGATGGGACCTTTTCACCGACAACGCCTATGTGGCAGCCAAGAAAGCCGGAGTTCTTGAAAAGAGCCACATCGAAAAGCTGAAGGGGTTTCTCAAGACCGTGGAACCGATGCCTGCGGCGTTTGAACAAAAGTGGGTCAAGAACCTTCATCCCAACAATGTCAAATCAGGCCAGACCAAAATGGACCTTGCCGAGCAGGTAATGGAAGATATCCAGCGGTTCAAGAAGCATGCCCGCGCCGAACGCCTGGTGATGATTTGGGCCGCGTCGACGGAGGTTTACACGGAGCCCCATCCGGTTCACGACACCCTCGAGACCTTCGAGAAGGGCCTGAAGACCAACAGCCCGGACATTTCTCCGAGCATGATTTATGCATACGCCGCCTTGAAACTCGGCGTGCCCTTTGCCAACGGCGCCCCGCACCTTACGGTGGATATGCCGGCGCTCACCAATCTGGCGCTCAAGAAGAAGGTGCCAGTTTGTGGGAAGGATTTTAAGTCCGGTCAGACGTTCATGAAGACCTTGCTGGCTCCCGGCATCAAGGCCAAGATGCTGGGGCTGACGGGCTGGTTTTCCACCAACATTCTGGGTAACCGTGATGGCGAGGTTTTGGACGATCCCGATAACTTCCGGAGCAAGGAAGTAACCAAGGCTTCCGTGCTTGAGCACATCCTCCAGCCGGAGCTTTATCCTGAACTCTATAAAGGTTACTACCACAAGGTCAGGATTAATTACTACCCACCGCGCGGCGACGCCAAAGAGAGCTGGGATAACATCGATATCTTTGGCTGGCTGGGCTACCCGATGCAGATCAAGGTGAATGGCCTGTACCGCGATTCCATCCTGGCCGCTCCCATGGCGCTGGACCTGGTGCTTTTCATGGACCTCGCCCAACGTTGTTCGGCCCTGGCAAAAATGGGAATTCAGGAATGGCTGTCGTTTTACTTCAAGAGCCCGATGTGTGCGGCGAGCGTGTACCCCGAACATGACGTATTCATCCAACTCATGAAGCTTAAGAATACTCTACGGCACTTGCGTGGAGAGGAACTGATCACGCACCTGGGTCTGGAGTATTACGACTAATGTCTGTAATTCCCAGGTTGAACCGGCTATTTACCCCGAACGGAAAGTGCCTGACGGTGGCGCTGGACCACGGATTGGCGAACGAGCCCAGCACCCTTACCGGCATGGAAAATTTGGGGCAGGTGGTCGGCGTTGTCGCTGCGGCCAATCCTGACGCCATGATCTTGACCCTGGGACAAGCTCACTGGCTTCAGGACCTGGCGCAGAAACCCAAGCCGGCGTTGGTGGTGCGGGCCGACGCCATGAACGTCTACACCCTTCCAACGCCCAGGCAAGTCTTCTGCAAGTCCATCGATGAGGCCGTCGAACAAGCGGTAGCTCTGGATGCGGCCGCCATTGTCGTCAACCTGTTTTGGTTGTCCGAGCACCATGACCTGCACCGTCAGTGCCTCGAAAATATCGTTCATTTCAAGTCACGGTGCGAGCGCTATGGCATGCCGCTGATGGTGGAGCCCATGGTGCTCATCCCGGAGGTGAAAGGCGGCTTCAAGAACAATTCCGACATCCGCCAAACCGTGTCATTGGCCCGGCTGGCGGTGGAATTAGGCGCGGACATTGTTAAGGCGGACATCGACGAGAACATCCACGACTACCACCTGGTTGTGGAGGCGGCCGCGCCCCGGCCCCTGTTGCCGCGAGGGGGGTCAAGGGTTCCCGACCAGGAGATCCTCACTCGAACCGTTACGCTGCTCCAGCAAGGGGCTTCCGGCGTAGTTTACGGGCGCAACGTTTATCAACACCCGCATCCGAAAAGGATGATCCGCGCCTTGCAAGCGATTGTTCATGAGGGGGCCACCGTCGCGCAGGCCATGGCAATGCTGGAATAATCGGTTCATCGGTTCATCCGCTCATCGGTCCATCGGTTCATCGAGCCATTTAAGGTCGAACCTCGAATATCGAAACTCGCCAAGCACACGCCATACGAGTTTCGAATTTCGAGTTTCGATTCTCGTTTTCAATGGCCCGATGATCCGATGGCTCGATGGCCCGATCATCAAAGGCTCCACTTAAACTCTACTTCCCTTCCCTGGTACGTGGGCTGCCACGGCTCTTCCGTAATCCATCCAATATCCATCCGCGTGCGCTTGCATTTGTCAAAGAGGTCGAGGATTTTCCTTTGTTGGTCGACCTTCATATCTCCAAAGCCCATGTCATCCCCGAATGCTCCATTGGAGATGGGGACCGGAACGCGAAACGCTTCCACGGCGTAGCGGCTGTATTCGAAGCGGGTTAGCGGCGACCAATTGCAAGACCAAATGACATTCCGGTAATTGGGAAACAGGCCGTAAGACCAGCCCGCCGGCGTGCAAGCGCTATCCTGGTAGGTGCCATGGGCAACCAGGCAATAGGGCGCGCCCAGGTCGTACACCGACCATGCGCCGATGTCATCGGAGGCAAGAAAGGCCAGTTGGGGACTGAACTCGGCCACCTTCGCCGTCACCTCCTTGACCAAGGTCATCATGGCGCGGGTGGGATACCCCGGAATCGCTGAAGGGGTATTATCATTGCGGACCACGAAGGTTTCGTCCCAGATGAAACCGTCCGCTTCCTTCCCGAATTCTTCCAGCAAGGCCTGGATGTATCGCAGATAGAACTCCCGCACCTCCGGGTGCAGGGGGTTCTGGGCGTAAGCCTTGCCCTCCGTGTCCGGTCCTTCCCATCCCCCCCAACGCAACACCTTGCTGGAATCGTATATGTCCTTCAGGCCTTCGCAGGCATTGGTGCCGTCGGCATAGTAGATCCCGACTTTGAATCCCTTGTCTTTCGCGTAGCGGATTCGCCGATGCATATCGGCAATCGACGTGGGCACAGGCCGCATCGCCTTGATGGAATCCGCGGGCCAGCCGATTCCCCCTTCGGGCGGAGGGATATTCGCAAAAGCCTGCACCCGGGGCGTACGGGCACTGGGGAACGCTGTCCACTCTTTGTCGAACACGCCCTTGCGCCAGTCGAACGCGTATCGCCCCACGTAGTCGTACCAACCGTGCAGGGCGAGAAAGACTTTGCCGCGGTCTTCCGGCGCCACGCGTGACTCGAGCGCATCGATATCGCGGAACCACCCTTGCCCGTTCTTGCTGAGGTAGTCGTAATCCACCATGGCCACGTCGTGCAGCCAATCCGGCCCCGGCTTTACATCCGCCACTGACGTGGCGTAGAACACCTGCATCGCCGTCTTCTCGTCCCCCCGGTGCAGGCCGGTGTAAACCACCCGCTCTTCCTTTTCCACACCCACTTGTGCCGGATAGGTGCAGTTGAAGCGCCCCGTTTTCTCTCCGTGCGCGAGGAAAAAGTAAGTGGCGAAATACGGGTCGGCGCTGTGGGTCAAGCGCCAGCCGGTCGCGTCCGCGTATTCATCCACCATGGGAATAGCGAGCAATTGCGGCTTCCCCATGGGCCGAGTTCCCCCCGCCATGGGGTAAACATATTCGTTCTCGCTCTCAAAACCCTGGATGGTTTTTTGCCGGCCGATTCCATTCTTCAGCGGAAGAAATACCTTGCGGTTTTCAAAGGGCAATTGGATGTTCCGCGGCAGCGTTAGTTCCACGGTCGCATCGATCTTGGGGGCGGCGTGAATCCCCAGTTTCTGCTTCAGCGTCACGACTCCGGGCGCCAGGTCCTGGAGCTCCACTTCATAGTGCACCGAGAAGTTTTCCTGGCCCGCGAAATCGTATTGGAAGATCAGCGCCGCGCCCTCCCGCCGCGCTGCACTCGGCCGGTCGCAGTGGTACTGCCTATTCCCTCCCACCACCAGCCGAGGCCGGTTGTCGCCGAGCCGATGATTGACGAGTTCCAACTTCCCGTCCGTGAAAGACGCTATTTCTCCGGTCGGCGTGACCTGCAACCGCCAACCGTTCCGTTCGAGAATTGCCGGCGCGTCCAGGTTACCACCCACATCGCTGAACAGGGGCGTTGAGGATGAGGCCACCGAGGCTCCCACCAGGGTTATAAATTCTCTCCTATCGAGTTTCATGCGGACCTCCAACTTCGGCTGCCAGCCCACGCCGAATTCCCGCGGCGCGGTCGAAGATCTCTTCGCGGCTGATCCCCGCCTCCTGGTACATGGCGAAAATATTTTCATCCGGTGTCTCCGGCGGGATGGTGTGCGAAGCCGCCAGAATGTAGCCGCCGCCGTCGCGCGTCATGCCTTCGATCAATCGGGCCGACGCTCGCCGCACATCGGCCACGCTTCCCGTGGGAAGAAGGCCTTGGGTGTCCACGCCTCCCATGAACGCCATCTGCTTGCCAAATTCCGCCTTCAGTTCCAGAGGGTCCATTCCCGGGCAGTTGCACTGCACGGGGTTGAGCACATCGATGCCGATTTCGATAAGGTCCGGAATGATGGGCCTTAGCGCGCCGCAGCAATGGTGGGCCACCCACAATCCCTTCGCCTTCCCCACCGCCGCAATGCGCGCCATGTGCGGTTTAATCAGCGCTCGCCAAGTCGCTGGGCTCATCAGCATGGAAATCTGTGAGCTGACGTCATCGCCCGTCCACAGCCAGTCCAATTCAAACCGCTCCAGGGCGGCCCGCGAAAGCTCCACCGAGAAGTCGGCGCAGCGCTTGAGCATTTCATTGGCGAAGCCCGGGTCTTCGACCATATCCAGCAATGCCATTTCGATCCCCCGCAGCCGCCAATACATTTCGTACACGCACGGAGAAACGTCGCAGCCGATGAAGTAATCCTTCTGTTGTGCGATGACGGGCAGCATCAAGCGCATTAATTCTTCCAGGTGGTCGATGGGAAATTGATAGCGCAGGACCTCCTCTCGACTCGCCTGGGCGAGGGGGAATCCGGTAATCTGGTTGAATCCGTACTGCTTGGTCCATTGCACGCCCCAAAGGTCCACATGCGATTCGCCCTCGTGCTCGTGAACGATTCCTTCCATCGCGTAGTTGTTGTTCACCCAAGTTTGCCGCACGTCATCGCCCATGGCCTCAGCCACGCGGGAGGTGGGAATTTCCAGCAGCCGGGCAAGCCGCTGGGCGGTCTGCGGATGGAACCACATGAAGACGGGCAGCCGGTCGACAGGCTCCCGCCGCAAGGCGGAATGCACGCGTTGCTTCGAGTTCATAGATAAAACCTCTGAAGGTTAAAGGGTAAAGGGTAAATGGCAAAGGACAATAGCGGCACAAAAGCATTTATCCTTTAACCTTTACCCTTTATCCTTCGAGTTATTGCTCCAGCGCATTGACTTCGCGGATCTTCCCCTCCGGCGCGAGCGGCACGCGGAGAGTCTTGATTTCCAGCGGGTGGAAGTCGCCCGTCCAGTGGCGGTGCACCAACGCCAAATCCAGCGACGCCTTGGTGGCATGACCCGCCGTCTCGTAGCACCGGATGATGAGATCATTTCCATCCTCGGCCTGCTTGACGTCTGACACCACCACATCCGGCACATCCACGGAGAGGAAGGAAGCGGCCGGCGCGCGTGTGCCCTTATGAATTCCCTGGTAGAGAACCGGCACGGGCGCCGTCAGTTCTTCCGCCATGCGCACGACGCCGGCGTCCTGCCATGTGCCCGCGTGCGGGACCAGCACCATGCGTAACGTCTGGATGCCCTGGTCCTGCCAAATATACTCGCCGTTCGGATCGATCTTGGCGGGCTGGTGCTGCGCGTACGCGGCGCCGCGCACGATGGAAACCCGCAGGTCGTTGTCCTGCGCGCTGTAGCCGTACTTGGCGTCGTTCAGAACGGTGAGGCCGTACGTTTTGCCGTTCCGCTCACCGGAAAGGTCAATCCACCTCTGCCCGGGATCTTCGTTGCCATTCGCCTGGCGCACTTTGAAGCCGTAAGCGATTTCGTAAGTGGGTACGGGATTCTCCACGTCCACGGGGAAAGAGAATTTCAGGATTTTCTGGTGCTCGTGCCAATCCAGCGTCACGCGGGCTTCCAGCGTGCGCGCACCGGCATAGAGCATCCAGTCCGTGGTCATCAAGGAGGCGCCATAGCCCGTGCGCACGCGCAGGGTGGCCCGCACCGGACCATTCTCCAGCATGCGGAAGCCTGCTTTCCCGAACGCCCCAATTTCTTTTGTATAAGCGCGAACATCGTGGCTCCAGGTATCGCTGGGATCGTCAATCACCACGGCGCGCGCCCCGCCGGCGCCCCCGTGAAAAACTTCCGCTCCGGCATCCTTGTCGTACATGGAAATCGTTCCATCGTCCGCAAAGGTCACGCGGAGGTGCTCATTCTCCAGGCCCTTCTCTGTGGCGTGTACGGTGGATTCGGGAGCAGCGAAAGGCTCGAGCTTGCGCACGCGAAATTGCCGGTAGCCAAAAGCCGGCACGGGCGCCTGGAACACCAACCCTCGGCGGCTGCCCGCCACCGTTTGGCCCACCGTCCACTGGTGGGGAATGGCATTGCCCTGCTCATCTTCCAGGCGCGAATTGCTGAGCGTTCCGCCCTGGTCATCAAACCTCCAGCTCAAGTCATACTGAACATTCAGTTTGGCCGCCCAGGCGTGAGGATTGAAAACCACCACGTACTCCGAGGCAGGGTCGGTGGTGGGAATCTGCCAGGCAATTTTCTCCGCCGCGCGGTAGATGGCTTGATCCGCCACTTCCTTGGCGAATCCGTAGGCATTGTGCGAAACGACGTACGCTTCGGGAAGCGCCGTTCCCGCCATGCTATCGTGAAACTGCATCAAGAGCACTTTCTTCCAGGAAGCGGCGAAATCGTTCTTGGGGTACGGTAAACCTACCAGCACATTCGCCAATTCGGCCATCTTCTCGCCCGTCATCAAGGCAGCTTCCGCCGTGCGATTGTCCTTCTTGATTTCTGATACCGCCGTGTAGCAGCCCACTGAGTGGTGCTGCAAGTCGTCATCCACCACGGGAAAAGTGGGGCCTTGTAGGGCCGAACGGCGTTCGGCCCCTGGGCGAGCGCTGCTCGCCCCTACGTCCATTTTGAGCAAATCGTCAAAGTAGCGGTCGGGGGTGCTGAAGATGATCTTGGGCGCGCCAGACTGCTTCTGGGCATCCAGGATCAAGTTGATAGTTTCCTTGGCCGGTCCACCGCCGTGATCCCCCGCGCCGTAGAAAAGCATCATGTCGTTGGTGGGCTCATGAAGCTTGGTAACGTAGTCGTGCATGCGGTCCTGAATATCCCGCGTTATTCCATAGCTGCTGGGAATTCGATAGGTCAGCACGCGCGTCCCGTCCTCGCCATTCCACCAGAACACATCGGCGGGCAGCGTCTTCTCGTGGACGCCCGGGCGCATGAACACGTACCCGTGCATCCCTTGGAGCTTCAGGATCTGGGGCAGCGTGCCGGGATGGCCAAACGAATCCGGGTTGTAACCCACCTGCGCTTTGCGCCCCACCAATTGCTGGAAGATCCGCTGGCCATAAAACCCCTGGCGAATCAGCGATTCGCCGTTGGGGATGTTGACGTCGGGCTCCACGATCCATCCCCCGACAACGTCCCAGCGGCCCTCCGCCACGCGTTTGCGAATCTCCGCCATCATACCGGGATCAGCGCTCGCGGCCCATTCGTACAAGATGGCCGAACTGGCGGTGAATTTGAAATCCGGATATTCATTCATGCGGTCAAGCGCCGCGCGAAACGTGCTGAGCCCCACCGCCATCGCTTCCGGCCACGGCCAGAGCCAGGGGATATCAATATGCGCATTTCCGATCATGTACAATTTGTGTTGGGAAGCATCCGGCGGCCAGGGAGCAGCAGTTTGCCCGCCCAGATTTCTTGCCACGAGGGAAAGAGTGCAGATCATGCCTGCCAGAACCATCAAGCGGATTGCACGCGAATGCATATACAGTGCTCCTGGGTATAAGAGTTGGGTTCGCCGCTTTGTGCCTTTGCGCCTTTGCGAGAAATTGTTTTGCTTTTCGAAAGGAACGGAAAAACATTCTCTCGCAAAGGCGCAAAGAGTAAGGCGTGCTTTGATTAACACTTCTGCGGCGGCAGGTCAACAAATTCATGCTAGTCCGGCAAAACCTGTTCCAAGGGACCGGCGGGGCAGCCGTATTTGTGCAGGAAATCCTGTTTCTGCTGCCGGGCCTCGTCCCATCGCTCGCCTTCCAGGGCGGCTTTAACGACCTCCACGGATGCCGCGCAGAACTGCTTGTGGACCAGGTCGCACGCGGGATTCAACGCCGGACCGTCTGGCCCAGCGGTAATCGCGCAAGTGTTGGCAAAAGCGCTGCGGTACAAATCCAGGAGATCCGATTTGAGGGTGAGGTCTCCCGTGATCAGCACTCCTTCGATCAGAGCGACAGCCGCGTCATCATTGCGATCCTGGGCGGCAAGAGCATAGGCGATCTGCCGGTACCCCTCGGCGTTCGCGGGATGAAGGGCCAGCGCTTCACTGGCTGCGGCGGCAGCCTCCTTTGTTCGCCCCAGCCTGAAATACGCAGCCGCGAGCAACCAGCGCGCCTCTGGATCGCTTTTGGCACCGACCGTAAGCGCGGAATGACGGCGAGCCCACTCCGCCCCTCCCCTGCGATCGTATTCCGCCCGCGTACTCTTGTCGATGGCGATCGAACGCTGTAAGAGCTGGAGCGCTCGTTGGTACTCACGAGAGCTTTCGGAAGGTTCACGCTTCTGCAAAAAGTCGCCTTTGGCTAAATGCAAGCTGCCTGCCATGCGGTAAGCCTCCGGATTATTGCGCGAGTCGGGCAGCGCGTCGAGGATCGCCACAGCCTTGTCGGATTCCTCGATGGCGCGATCGCGGTTCGAACCCGCAGCGCGGTTTGCATCAAGCTGGGTAGCGAGCAGATCGTGGACCTTGTAGCTGTGGGGGCTGGTTTGGACGCAGGCTTCCGCCATGCTCAGCTCGTCCTGCCAATCGCCGTTCCGCGCCCAGGTGCGGATAGCAAATGCGGCGGCGATCACGCACAACACAACGGGCACGATGCGTTCCCGATGCAACCGTTTGCCGACCGCATAAATCCCCATGACCAGGCAGGCGAGCAGGCCGATCGCCGGCAGGTACAAAAAACGCTCCGCCATGATGGTGCCGATGGGGAAAAGCAGGTTTGACATCGGCACAAAAGTGATCGCGGCGAAAAACGCCAGGAAGAAAGCCGTGCGGTTCCACCTGTACAAGGCGGCGACAAGGATGGCCGCGGCCAGCACGAAGATCCCCGCCGCCCAGTCTTGCAGGGCGCCATGGGCGAGCGGGATTTGCGCGTAAGAATAATCGGCCGAAAGCTTGGCCGGCCACAGTGTGAGTCCGAGATAGCGGGGGATTACTTCAATGGCCGTGAGGCGTCCGGTCCAGAAATCTGCGCCTACGATGGGGTTGTCGGTGAATGGAAACTCCGCGGGCCGCGAAGCCGCCAGCACGATCGAGCGCTGATAGAGCATCGCCGCGATGGGCACGAGTGTGGCGATGCACCCTGAAAGCAGAACTCGGGCCGGTTTTCGCTCTTTCCACCAAGTCAGTTCGTAAAGCGCAATCACCCCCACGATGACCACGGAACTCTCTTTCGAGAACACGCCAACGGTGGTGACGGCGATCAATCCGGCGAGCCAGGCGAACTTGCGCAACCCGGCGGACTCGGTGCTCTTGAGATACATCAGGAATCCGCCTAAGACCGCCATCGCGGAGAGCAGGTCCGACCGGCCGATCATGTTGGTTACCGATTCGGTCAGAACCGGGTCGACGGCCCAGAGCGCCGCAACGAAAAAAGCCGTTCCCCTCCCCGGGTTGCGTGCCTCAGGATTGCGCACCTCAGGATTGCGCAGAGCAAAGCTCTGCGAATGGCCGCCCCGATTCATCGGGGCGCAATCCGGGCCGGCAGAATCCGGGGAGAGGTAATCCCTAGGGAGCAATCGCCCCATCAGCGCATAAACCAGAAAGACATTGCCCAGGTGCAAAAGGAAATTGATCCAATGATATCCGGCTGGCGCGTCGGCATTCCCGAGTACCGCGTAGTTGAACAAGTAGGAAAGCGTGGTGAGTGGCCGATAAAGTCCAGCCTCGCCGCTTGGCCACCAATACGTGTGCTGAAGAATCAGGCGGATATTCTCGCCGGTAAGGTCGCGGATGCGCGGATCCTGGAGAAGCAGGCCTTTGTTGTCAAGAATGAAGCCGGCGGAGAACGAATTGGAATAGGCCAGAAACGCCAGCAAGCCGAGCGCCGCCGCCGCGAGCACGATCCGCCCTCCCTGAAATTGAAATTGGCGGGGTTCAACCGTTTGCGCCTTGGCGCTTTTTTTCTTGGGTTTCATTCGCCTGTCAGGTTAGCAAAATAGTCGTCACTTGTCAGTAAAACCCATCCCGCACTGGGTATTTGCTCTCCGGATTGCGCAGAGTAAAACTCTGCGACCGTTGGAATTCCCTCCCTTCGGGTTCCCCCCTTTGGATTCCCAACCCCAGGTCGGATTCCCTCCCTTCCGGTTCCCTCCCTTCGGATTGCGCAGAGCGAAGCTCTGCGTTTCCAGTCGCAGAGCTTTGCTCTGCGCAATCCAACCGGTCACAATCCGACCTATTCCGATCCAAAGTTATTCCATGCCGCAGAGCTTCGCTCTGCGCAATCCAAACAAAAAAGGGGCCAGGCGGAAGCCTGGCCCCTTGGAGGTTGCGGCGGTGTGGTTGCCGCGGAGTTAGAACTTCAACTGCAAAGACACCATGATAACGCGGGGATCATCTCCGGGGGTGTTGGCCGGAGGTCCCACCATACCAAAGTTGGCGTCCGTGGAACCTGTGTCCATCTCGTTGTACCACTCCGAGCTGTTGAAGGCATTGATGGCATCAGCTCGCAAAGTGATTTGATAGCGTTCTTTGATAAACGTTTCCTTCTTAATGCTCGCATCCAGGCGGTGGAATCCCACATAGCGAACCCCGTGCATGTAAGGACTCCACTCGTAAAGCTGATCAGGCTGCAATTGCTGCCAGGCGGGGGTGGAATCGACCTGCCAGGAGTTGGTCCCTCCCGCGCAGTCGTGTTTGGTGACTCCATCGAGGCCGAGGTAGCAGGTGTTGAACCAGTGAGTCAGCGTGCGATTCGCGGTGGTTTCCGCGGCTCCCTTAATGGGCATGACTCCCGAGGGCGTGGGCGCCGGGGGACCATCCTGGATCATCGGAGTAGCACTGATGTCCCAACCCGAAACCAGGCGGCTCACCACCCCGTTCGTGTGATTGAGGAACCGCCTCCCCGGGCCAAAAGGCGCGAAGTAAGCAAAGTTGACCTTCACTTCCCGGGGAACGTCATATTGGCAATAGGTCTGTGCCGGAGCGAGATCTTGCGCGTTCAGGAACCCCAGCGCTTGTAAGCACTTCGAATACGTGAAGCTGGCCCTGAACTCCAGGCCCATCGACATCCGCTTGCTCACTTCGAACTGCATGCTGTTGTAATGGGATCTCCCGATGGGGACCCAATCCTCGGTGACCCCTGAGAATTGAGGGTATGGAAGCAGCAATTGCGATGGCGCAACCTTCGCACTGGCCAGGTAGGTGCCCGTGGCCAAGGAGGAATACGCTGCGGGCAGATTATTGAGGAAGGGGTTGGCAATGGTGGTAGTCAGGTAACTGTAAGTGCAGGATCCACCCCCACTCGTACAGGAGGCTGAGGGGGTAAAAGGCGCCGTGGTGTTATTCTGGAAGCTCGGTGTATATGGCAAATCCGCCAAGGGAAGGTAATTGAGGTTCTGGTTGACGTTCAACCGAGTCGAATGGCTGCCCACATACGCCAAGCTCACCATCCAGTTTTGCCCGAACTGGTGCTGGAATTCCAACGAGTATTGCTGGGTTCGCGGGATATCCACGTTGGGATCGACGAAGGTGATGCCTTTCCCGATATTGGAAGCCAGCCCGTATTGGGCTCCCACGATGGGTACCAGACCGCTGGGGAAGGGATTGGCAAAGCTGAGGGCGGGGTTGAAGATGCCCGCAGCCCCCGGCACGGGAACGTCGGTGGTGGTCTGGGTGAATCCCGGAGCCGCGCCCACATTGAGGAACTGCTGGGCGTAGATCACCCCCCAGCCGCCCCGGAGCAATGTGTCGTGCCCCAGATCGTAGGCGAATCCCAAGCGCGGCCCGAAATTGTCCCACTTGCGGTTGTAAGTGCCGCTGGGAGCGCCCGCCGCGCCGGCATACGTCGGACCTCCTAACAGATTACCCAGCCCCGGGATAAACCCGATGGGATTCTGGCAGGTGAAGCAGAAGCCGTTGAGCAGCCGGTTGTGTTTGTCATGCACGGGACCAGAGTAATCCCAGCGAAGACCCATGTTGAGCGTTAACTTTCGGCTGAGGTGGTAATCGTCCTGGATAAACAGCGAGTCCTCGTGCATCCAGTACTCGGGATAAGCAGGCTCGTTGATGTAAGTGTAAGTCGAGGTTGAATTCTGAGCAAAAAGTCCGAGCTCAAAATCCGCCAAGCCATAACCGGTCGGACCGGTGGCGCCGGTCGGGTTCTGATCGGTGTAATACCCATTGAAAGTGAAAGTCCCGTTATTATAGCCCGGACTCTCAACGTAATTGGCGAAGTCAAATCTCTGGAAACCGAACTTAAGGTTATGCGCGCCGTGCGTGTGGGCGATAACCAATTCGTGGTTCCAAACGTCGGCAGCGGTATAACTCGGAAGTTGGCCCGACGCCCCGCCCATCTGCGAAATCGTCATTTGGGGGAACAAGTGACCCACCTCGCTCTCGAAGGTGGGGCTAAATCCCAACGACGCCGCGTCTGTGCCCGCCACGGTCGAGTCGCCGCCGCCGCTGGGGTAACGGTCCATGCCGGTGCGGAATTCCAGCACCGTCGTGGGGCTGAAGGTATGGCTCAGCTCTAGGACATAGAACTGATTGCCCCGGAAGAGGGGGTTATTGCCGCTGGTTTCGGCAGGATTGATGGCCGACACCGTGGAGTAAATATAGCTGCGCGTTTCCGCCAAATCGTTCTTGGAAAACATGAAGTACGCGTGGGTCTTGTCCGTGAAGTTCCAATCGATGCGGCCAGTATGCTCGGGGAAGAAGTCGATAAACTTCCGGGAATTCGGGCCGGTCAGAATGTTTCCCTGAAAGGTGCCGCAAAGTCCGCCTGCCTGAGCTGATGTGACACCTGCTGGGCAGGATTGCGTACTGCCCGCGAAGGCGGGGAGCGGAAGGATGGACATGACCTTGGCGGCGATGGGATTAATGTTAGTGGTTGGGATTATATTGCCCGACATCAGCGAGCCGCTCTGGGTCCGGCACGGGGTGCTCGCGGAAGAGGCACATGTGGCGGTCGTCGTGGAAGGATCGTAAAGCTGAACCTGGGCGCTACCACTCATCAATCCGTTGAAATTGCCTTGCCTTTCCGCTGCGGTCGGTACGGTATTCGTATAGAAATCGCGTTGCACTTGCCAGATTTGCTGAAAAGCGTAATAGACAAAGATCTTGTCCTTGCGGAGCGGTCCGCCGACTTCGCCGCCGAAATAGTTGAAGTGCCAGGGAAGGCGGCCCGTTCCACCTTTTACGCCGGGGGCGCCTGCAATGCTGGTCCAGTCTTCCGCATTGAGCCAGCTATTTTGCAGGTAATCGTAACCGTGCCCGTGCCATTGGTTGGTGCCGCCCTTGGTGATGGTATCGATATGGCCACCCGTGCTCCATCCGAACTGGGCGTCGTACATGGTGTTCTGGACGGTAACTTGCTCAACGGTGGACGCAATCGGGCTGAATCCTGTCCCGTTGCCACTCTGATTGGTGGAAACGCCGTTCACCATCACTTGATTGCCGCTTTGTTGGCCGGTCTGGAGGTTGCCGCCTTGCCCGGACTGTCCGCCGTTGATGTTTTCGTCCTGGACACCGGCGTTGTCCCACGGGCGGACCTTGCGGTTTCCCCCCGTGTCGGTAACCCCCGGAATCATCCAAGTGGTCGTAATGGTGTTCAGACCACGGAAATTTTCCGGGTCGAGCGAGGTGATAGAGATAGTGGTGGTTCGATCACCCGACTCCATCTGGAGTACCGGGGCATTGGCCGTCACGGTGACCGATTGGGTCGTCGCGCCGAGTTGCATGGTGACGTCAACGACCGCCTTTTCATCAGCGAGCAAGGCGATTCCCTGCTGTTCGTATTTCTTGAACCCTTGCTTTTCCACCGTCATGGTGTAAGTCCCGATCGGTACAAACGGAAGTTGATAGACGCCGGCGTTGGAAGAACCCGCCGTGTAGACCGCCCCCGTGGTGGTGGAAGTTAAATGGATGGCTGCCCCACTTACCGCCGCGGCGGAAGGGTCAATAATGTGTCCGGTGATACTTGCTCCGGTCTGCTGCGCGTACAGTGGCAGCGGGACAAAGGCCAGGAGCAAAAGAAAAAATGCGATCCTTTTAATCACTGTACTCCTCCTCATTAAATTCGCCTATGCGACCCAAGACCTAACGCCAGGGAGATAAATCATCTCGCCCGTGAGAAGAATGGCGAACTGGCGTTTTTGAAGCGCGCCTGCAAGACATATTCGGTCCGGTTACGGCGCGAGGTATTCAGAGTCAGGCCCAACAAAAGTGACGCGAGTCTTCAGAAAATCTGGACTCGGTAGAGGTTAGCAGGTTAGAAATGAAGGCTCACCGCCATTAGAGATTATCCCCATGACCGGTAGCAAAACACGAGAGCATATTACCGTGCAGCACCCACCATGAGATCACTTTTCTGAAATGTCAATAGTTTTTTGTAGGCAGATATCAGTATAAATTTCAATAATACGGCATATTGTCAGAAATCTGTACGCTTGGACCATCTCCTAGGGCACACTCGGAGGTTACTCGGATTTTCCAGAGCAAAGCTCTGCGTTTCCCGTCGCAGCTCTGCGTTTCGGATTGCGTCGACCCAGATTGCCTCCCCCGGGATTCCCTCGCCTTGGATTGCGCAGAGCAAAGCTCTGCGTTTCCATTCGCAGAGCTTTGCTCTGCGCAATCCAACGGCGCAATCCGGGCGCGGGATCGGCGGCCGCAGAGCTTTGCTCTGCGCAATCCAAAGAAGGGGTCAGGCAGAAGTCCGAAAAAAGGGGTCAGGCGGAGGTCCGAAAAAAAAGGGGCCAGGCGGAAGCCTGGCCCCTTGGAGGTTGCGGCGGTGTGTTGGCCGCGGTGTTAGAAGCTAAACTGCAAGGACATCTGAATCACGCGCGGGTCGTCCGACGGGGTGTATTTCGGGTATCCCGCCTCGCCAAACGTTCCACTCGTGTAAGTCGTATCTAGGTCCTGGAAGAACTGCGCGCTGTTCAACGCATTGATGAAGTCAGCGCGGTAGGTGATCGTATAGCGCTCTTTGATGGGCCATTTCTTCATAATCCCCAACTGGAGATCGTGAACTCCCGGATAGCGAACCTGGTGGATGGTATAACTCCACTCAATAAGCTGGCCAGGTACCATCTGCTTCCAGGCGGGGGTGGAATCGAACCCGCAGTCAACGTTGACCCCTGCGGTGTTGACGTAACAAGTGTTGAACCAGTGCAACAGATTCTTAGCAGGAGTGGTGGCTTCCGAGACGCCCTTGATGGGCATGAGGCCCGCGGGCACCGGCGCCGGAGGGCCATCTTCGAGCATGGGAGTGGCGCTCAGCGACCAACCCGAAACCCAGGCGTTGACGAGCCCGTTGGTGTGATTGAGGAACTTCTGCCCCCGCCCAAAGGGAGCAAAGTAAACAAAGTTCAGCTTGAATTGCCGGGGAAAATCAAGCGGGGAATCGTTCTGTCTCGGGAAGGGGTCCTGAGGATTAATGAACACCGTCGATTGTAGGGTCTTCGCCCAATAGAAGTCGGCGGTGAATTCCAGCCCGGCCGCCAGCCGATGGCTCACTTCAAACTGCAAGGAACTGTAATGCGATCTCCCGATCGGAATATCATTCTCGGTTACCTGCGAGAATTGAGGGAATTGATAGAGCAGTTGTGATTGGCCCACGTTCGCGGCTTGCAGGTAGGTGCCCTTGGTTGCTCCGAGATATTGTGTGGGCACGGAGAAGGGGTTATAGGGAGTAACGCCCCCAACGCCCTTAACATTGGCGCTCAAGAAACTATTGGTAGCCGCACCACCACCGGCCGGCGCAGTGGTGTTAGTTGTGAAGTTCGGGGTGTAAGGCTCATCCGCCAGGGGGACGTAATTGAGGTTCTGGTTGACAATCAAACGATTGGTTTTGGTACCCACAAAAGCCACGCTAACCAACCAGTCTTTCCCAAACCTTTTCTGGACCTCCAGGGAGACCTGGGTGGTGCGTGGGATGTCAACGTTGGGATCGATGAAGGTGATGCCGGAGCCCATATTGGTCGCCAACCCGTAGGCGGATCCCACAATGGGGACAAGACCGGTCTGGATGGGATTGGCAAAGCTGATGGCGGGGTTGAAGATGCCGGGAAACACCGGTTGGGTAATGGCGCTGGTGGCCGCACTGAATCCCGGAGCAGGGCCGGTCTCGAGGATCTGCTGGCCGTAAATGACGCCATAGCCGCCACGCAGCACCATGTCGTGCCCCATATCGTAAGCGAAGCCGATGCGCGGACCGAAATTGTCATACTTGGGGTTGGTAACGCCGTTGGGAGATCCATTCGTGCCGGCAAACGTCGGACCACCCAGCAGCGCAGGCCCTGAGACCGTGGTGCCCAGGGAATTCACGTACGGAGCGACCGTCCCCAAGGGGCTTGCGCAGGTGAAGCAGAAGCCGTTGAGCAGCCGGTTCCATTTCTCGTGCACAGGTCCCGCGTAATCCCACCGGATACCCAGGTTGAGCGTTAACTTGCGGCTGATGTGCCAATCGTCCTGGGTAAACAACGACTCCTCGTGTTGCCACCACTCGGGATAAGTCGGCTGGTTGATGGAGACAGTATTCGGGAGGCCCAGCAGAAAATCCGCGTTGGAATTTCCGGTAGGACCAAGGGTCGTACTGTTGATCTGATTAGCCGAGGTGAAGCCCCCGCTGAAAGCGAAAGCCCCGTTGATCGTGCCCGGGCCTTCGCTGTAGTCGGCTAGGTCAAATCGCTGCCAGCCGAACCGGAGGTTATGCTTGCCGCGCGTGTGGGCGAGGATCACCGCATGGTTCCAAACGTCGGAAGCAGTATAGCTGGGAAGGGTTCCCCCATCCTGGTTGTAACCAGGTGTTCCAAAGGTGATTTGGGGGAAGAAGTGACCCACCAGGCCCCCCCAGGTGGCGCTGAATCCCAAAGACCCCGGGTCGGTGTTGGCAATGGTCCGGTCGCCGCCGCCATTGGGGTAACGGTCCATGCCGGTGCGCATTTCCAGCACCGTCGTGGGGTTGATAGTATGGGTAACCTGCAAAGCATACGCCTGGTTACCACGGAACAGTGGGTTGTTGCCGCTGGACTCGGCGGCGTTGATGGACGATACCGTCGAGTAAACGTAGCTGCGCGTTTCCGCCAGGTCATTCTTGGAGAAACGGAAGAACGCGTGCGTCTTTTCGTTGAAATTCCAGTCGATGCGGCCAGTGTGCTCAGGGAACTGGTCAATAAATTTTCGGGAGGTGGAGCTATTCGTGATGTTGTTCGCAAATTGGCCGCAAAGTCCGGCGACCACCCCCGTCTGACCTGACACCACGCCCCCGCACGGTAACACGGTGCCTGGGATCGTGGGCAGGGGAATAATGTTCAGGACATTTTTCGCGATGGGGTTGATCACCGCGGGGTTGATAACGTTGACCGCCGAGAAATTCGGGCCGAGTTGGGACCGGCAGGGGTTGGCCCCGGAAGCCACGGCCGGGGGGCCTGCGGTGGTGTAATAACACCCGGTGGGATCGTTCGTCGCCGTCGATTGGTCTACCAGGGTGGCGGGATCGTAAAGCTGGGCCTGCGTGCAATTGCCGCTGGAGTTTCCGCAGACTCCTTGGAAATTGCCTTGCCGCTCCGCCGCGGTCGGTATGGTATCCGTGAAAGGATCGCGTTGAACTGACCACATGTACTGATACCCATAGAAGACGAAAATCTTATTCTTCATGAGGGGTCCGCCGATTTCGCCGCCGAAATAGTTGAAGTGCCAGGGCGCCCGGTTGGAATTAGTCCCCCCCGGTCCACCGTGCTGCTGCCCCCAATCTTCGGCGTTCAACCAGGTATTCTGGAGGTAGTCGTAGCCGTGGCCGTGCCATTTGTTTGTGCCACTCTTGCTGAGGGTATTGACATAGCCCCCGGTGCTCCACCCGTTCTCAGCGTCGTACATGGTGGCCTGCACCTCAATCTGGTCAACGGCTGACGCCATGAGGTTGAATCCGGTCCCGTTTCCGCCGCGGTTTTCGGAAATTCCGTCAACCATCACCTGGTTGCCGCTAGGTTGACCGGGAGCAATGAGGTTGCCGCCCACGCCGTCCTGGCCGCCGTTGAAGGATTCGTTCTGCGTACCGGCATTGTCCCACGGACGGATCTTTTGATCTCCCGCGGTGACCGTTACGCCCTGAGTGAACCAGGTGGCCACAATCGCGTTCTGGCCACGGAGCACTTCAGGGTCGATCTTGATGTTGTCAATCGTCGCGATGCGATCGCCTGACTCGAGCTGGAGCACCGTGGCGTTGGCATTCACGTTAACGGTTTGAGTCACCGAGCCGAGTTCCAGGGTGACGTCAATGACCGCCTTTTGATCACCGATCAAGGTGATCCCCGCTTGATCGAATTTCTTGAACCCTTCCTTCTGAACGGTAAGGGTGTAGTTCCCGATCAGTACAAAGGGGAGTTGGTAAAGGCCGGTAGAGTTGGATTCCGTCGGGTAGACTGCCCCGGTCTGGGTGGAGATCAATTTGATCTTGGCGCCGCTGATCGCCGCCCCCGAGGGGTCAATAACGTGCCCCGTGACACTTGCTCCGGTCTGCTGCGCCAACAACGGCAGCGGGAGAAAGGCCAGGAGCAATAGAATTGGTGCGATTCTCTTTATCACTTTTATCCTCCTTATTAGAGTCATCTGTGAGACCCAAGACCCAACGCCAGTTTGGTGGGCGCGCATTCAGGTGTTTCGGCACAACTCCACCTCGAGAGAGACACGACATCACTCTCGTAAAAAGGATTCCGGACTGGCATCTTTGAAGCGCACATGCTCGGCGTAGTCTTTCGTGTCATGCGCGATCTAATCGGAGTAGGACCCAATGGAATTGACGCAAGTCTTCAGCAAATCTGAGTTCGGCAGATTCTCGCGGCTAAGAGGCGGGACCTCCTCGCCGAAAAGAAACCAACAACAACTCACAATAGCAACATGCGACAACGTATTACGAAACGACAGACTATAGTAATTCGTCTTTTTGAAATGTCAAGAGTTTTTTTATACGGATATGCCGATTTCAGTAAAGCGACATATGGTCGGGCAAACCTTCTCCCGCCGTATAGCTCTTGGCAATTTATTCAGGCCGCTTGCGCGACCAGTACCCAAAACAAATCCGCTCGCGCCCCATCGAACACCATCTCCCACAAGTGGATTGGTACCATGAATAATGCTCTATGTCAATACTTTCATTGACCAACATCACTTTTGCCTCGGAGGTGGGCTGACCGAGACTCTTCCCTGCCAGCCTCCCGCAACTCGATTCATAAGTCATGTAGATTCAACATGTTAGCCATGCAAACCTCGTTCGGGGATTTTCGGGGAGAAGCTGGGATTTGTGGGGTATCCACCATCCGCGGATTTGCCCACCCCTACCGTTGGTGTACTCTGATCGGCAGCATATGGGTTCAGGATGAGGGGAGCGGGCAGCGGAATCGCTGGGTAAGCCGGTAATCACCTTTGGCTTTTGCGGTTTGCGCGCACATAGAACTCGAGACCGTTTTTGTGGTATAAACTTGTGGCAATACAGTTTTGAACAGGAACCTGCCATGGATCATACCGAGTTCATCTCCACTTCTTCATCGGCCCGGCCCTCCGTTCCTTCTGACTCCTCGCGCGGTCTGGCCTTGGGCTTGAAGATCCTGAATCACCTTCGCTCCGAGGGCCGAGCTTTCTCGCTGGGCGAACTTGCTGCCTACACGCGGCTGGGGAAGCCATCACTGCTGCGCCTGTTGCGGACGCTGCAGGGTTTGGGTTACGTCTCGCGCGACGCCAACCGCGATTATCGCATTGAGGTTGAATCTTCGGTGGCCGGCGTACGCGAGAGCCTGCGCCTGTTGCGCAAAGTCTGGGGGCGCTTTTCCGCGGAGATTCAGAGCCACTGCGGCGAGACCGTTTCACTTGCTTACCTCTTTGACGATCACATCCGCGTAGTCGACACGCTGGAGAGCCCACAGCACATTCGCATGTCCAACTTCGTGGGCAGAATCCTTCAACCCTATGCCTCTTCGCTGGCGAAAGCGATTACCGCCTTTCAGGACGAAGCGCTCATCCAAACTCTGCTCGATGTGTATGGGGTTTACCGCGCGACCAGGTACACGCTGGTCGATCAGCTTGCCATTCAAAATGAATATGCCGCGGTGCGCGCGCGTGGTTTTGCCGAAGATAAGGAAGAAACCGTTGAGGGCGGATATTGCATTGGCGCGCCCATTCACAACCCGGAGAGCAAAGTGTTCGCCGCACTCAGCGTCTCTTCCCCCAAGTTCCGGGTCACGGCAGAATTCATCGAAAAGTTTCCCATCCGCCTGAGGGAGACGGCCGATAACATTTCCCAAGCCGTGGCCGCAGAACTGCGCGGCATGAGCTAACCACCGCCCTGGAACTGCTGCGGCTTGCCTTGACTTTGCGGAATGCCGAGTATAGCTTTTGAAAATATGCGCATGGCAGGTGAGCAGGGCGAGACGGCGCCGGGTGCGATTCTCCGCCGCTTCTATGCGACCCTTCTGGAAAGCTTCGGGCCGCAAAAGTGGTGGCCGGCGCGAACGCGCTGGGAAGTGATTTGGGGCGCTATTCTTACTCAGAATACCACTTGGCGGAATGCGACTTTGGCTTTGAAGAATCTCCGCAAGGCGGGCCTGCTTGCCTGGCGGCCCTTGCGCCAAATCTCTTTGCGTGAATTGCAGCAACGGATTCGGCCGGCGGGTTTTTACCGGCAAAAAGCCAGGACCCTTCGCGATTTTGCCCTATGGATCGAGCAGGCTCATGGAGGCTCTTTAGACTCGCTCTTTTCTTTAGGCGCCGTTCGCGCCCGCGCACAGCTTCTGGCGCTCAAAGGAATCGGCCCGGAAACCGCCGACGCCATTTTGCTCTATTCCGGGCGGCAGCCCGTGTTTGTTGCGGATGCTTACACGCGCCGCGTCCTTTCGCGCCACCATCTTCTTTCCCCCACGGCAGATTACCCTTCCGCGCAACATTTCCTTCACCAGCATCTGCCGCCGGACGAAGCGCTGTTCAATGAATTTCACGCCTTGCTGGTCGAGACGGCCAAACGCTTTTGCCACCGGAATGTGGCGCACTGTGAGGAATGCCCCTTGGGCAAATTCCTTGTTCGAAACTCGAAATTCGAAACTCGAAACTCGGAGCGTCGCTCGGGTTTCGAATCTCGAATTGCGGTTTCGACGAGTGGATGAGACTCGATTTTTGGCCCGAATTTCGAGTTTCGATTTTCGAGTTTCGAGTTTCGAACATGAACCCCGACCCTGCCCATCGCCGGAAGATCCTCCTGATTGTCCTGCTGATCCTTGTTCCGATCCTCGCTTTCCTGGATTGGAGCCAGGCGTCACTGAACCTGACCTTCATCCGCCCCAGTAGTTCGGAAGAAACCATCCTGCTCCTGGCTCTTTCCACCGTCATTTTCCTGGCCTTCGTCATCTTTGCCCTCATCCTGCTGCGCATTCTGCTGAAGCTCTACTTCGAGCGGCAGCAACAGCAATTGGGTTCGCGCTTCAAGACGAAAATGGTGGTGGCCTTCCTCGGCCTCTCGCTGGTCCC